>CAVKAR010000003.1:0-72344 GCA_963654425.1 Lachnospiraceae bacterium | reverse complement strand
GGATGCTTAGCTCAGCGGGAGAGCATCGCCCTTACAAGGCGGGGGTCACAGGTTCAAACCCTGTAGCATCCACCAGTACTTCAAGCGTGTGAAATTGGGAATGGGCGAATAGCGAAGTGGCCAAACGCGGCTGACTGTAAATCAGCTCCTCAGGGTTCGGTGGTTCAAATCCATCTTCGCCCACCATTCTTGGGATGTAGCCAAGTGGTAAGGCAACAGACTTTGACTCTGTCATTCGCTGGTCCGATCCCAGCCATCCCAGCCATAATCTCCCGTTAGCTCAGTGGTAGAGCACTTGACTTTTAATCAAGGGGTCGACGGTTCGAGCCCGTCACGGGAGACCAGTAAAGCAATCGCCTCCGGCGCGTAGGCGCATGGAGGCGTTTCTCTTCTAATGCCGATTTGCCCGAGTGGTGAAATGGTAAACACGTTGGACTTAAAATCCAATGGAGTTAAATCCTTACCGGTTCGAGTCCGGTCTCGGGCACCAAATGAAAACCACGACCCAACCGGGTCGTTTTTATTTTGATACGGCAAGTTTAAAATCGTTTATCTTCGCAAAAACCATGCGGATATTTTGATTTCGCGATTTATTTGCCTTCGAATTCTTTTGCCACTTCCTCTAGCAAAGAACGAATTGGCAAATGCTGCGGGCATGCTTTTTCACACCGTCCGCATTTTATGCAGTCGCTTGCTTTTCCGTTGTTTTTCGTATAAACGCTTTCGTAGTAATAGGAAGAATTCCAATCTTTGTAAAGACGATGCGTGTTCATGCAAGAGAAAAGGCTTGGGATTGCGATTTTCTTCGGGCAGCCAGCTACGCAGTAGCGGCATCCGGTACAGGCGATAAGATGTTTGGAGGCGAACACTTCACGCACTTTGCTTATGGCTTCCTTTTCCTGCTCATTCAGCTTTTTGAAATCCTTCATGTAGGAAAGGTTGTCTTCCATTTGAATCAAATTGCTCATGCCGGAAAGAACCATGAAAACACCGTCGAATCCAGCGGCAAAACGGATAGCGAAGCTAGCCTCGCTTCCGTTATGCAACTCGTTGATGATCGGCTTGGCCTCATCTGGGAGATTGGCTAAATTACCGCCTTTCACAGGCTCCATAACGATAACCGGCTTATCATGCTTCACACACACCTCATAGCAGAGGCGCGATTGGATGGCCGGATCTTCAAAATCTAGGTAATTGAGCTGAATTTGGACCGCTTCGATTTCAGGGTACTCGCTTAAAATTTCATCGAGAACTTCAGCTTTATCGTGAAAAGAAAGCCCAACATGTCTGATTTTGCCTTCTTTTTTCAGCTTAAAGGCTGTTTCATAGGCATGGCAGCGCTTGTATTTTTCGAAAAGCTGCTTGTTTTGCGCGTGCATTAGATAAAGATCGAAGTATTCTAAACCGGTTGATTCCAATTGCTTGTTGAATAAAGGGATTATCTCTTCTTCTTTGCTAAAACAGCTGCCCGATAGTTTATCAACGAAAAAGAAGCTAGAGCGAGGGTAGCGTTTAACCAAGCAGTCCCGGAGAGCCGTTTCGCTTTGCCCTTCAAGGTAGACCCTTGCTGTATCAAAATAATTGAACCCGTTATCCATGAAAAAGTCGATCATCTTGGTGAATTCGGCATAATCTACTCGCCCTTCTTGAAGAGGGAGTCTCATGCATCCAAAGCCGAAATTCTTTTTAACGCCTTCAAAACCTTTCATTTTTTCATCCTCTCTATAGTTTGAAACGATATTCAATCATTATGGTATTTTTCGAAAAAGGGTCCCTTCGTGTTTCCTCCCAATCTGGAAGGTGGGGCTCTTGGTCAAGCCATCAGGATTCCCATTCACGATGGGCTTTCAACACAGGCTATCTCCAGTCAGGGCTCCTATTGCGAAACGTAGGGGAACAATTTGGGACCCACGCTCAATTGAGCATCTACATTATACAATCCTTTTCACCTTTAGCCCATCTTTATGCCTTCTAGCAGATATGCGCTACTTCCTTCTTGTTATCTTTCGCGCGCGTGCGAAAATAAGCGCAAGAAGAGAAAAATATGAAACATAACCTTTACTTTGAAGCATTAAGACCGTATTTAGAGAAAAGAAGGAGGCTCCGCTATCTAACGAATCTCATTTATTTCGATTTAGCCACCGCCGCTCCTCAAAAAACAATTGAAGACCAATCCAATCTCTTGGCTTTTTATGATTCCTCTTTAGCCTCGATGGCCCAAGAAACATCATTTAAGAATCTCGTAAAGCGCGGCTTAGAGCAAAAGAATCTTTCAAGTTACGAAAAAAGGCTTTTCCTTGTGCTCAATGATGAAATATCACTCATGGAAAAGGTTTCCTTAAAGGATTATACATCCGCGAAAAAAGCTTTTAGCAAAAGCAATGAGATGTGGAGGCTGTATCGAAATTCCGATGATTTCGCAAACTGGCTCCCTTATTGGGAAGAATGCGTGAAATGGGCTCGCCTTTTAGCAAATGCGCGCATGAAAGACGGGATGAAGACCCCTTATGACGCTTTGCTCGATTCTTACGAGCCTGGCGAAACGAGCGAGTATCTCGACAATCTCTTCATGCCGATAAAAAAAGCCATAATCAGACTTCTTCCAATGGCTATCTCCAAGCAAAACGCTCACCCTCTTCCCCCGATTAAGCCGGTATCGATCGCTAAACAATTAGCTCTTTCTTATGACCTTCTTGATTTGATTGGATTCGATAAAAATGGCGGCACGCTCAAAGTGAGCGCCCATCCTTTCTCAGCCGATATCTCACGTTTTGACGCAAGACTCACTACCAAATATTCGATAAACGATTATCGCAGCAATTTGTTCACGATCCTCCATGAAGGAGGTCATTGTCTCCAATTTCAAAACAAGAGCGATGAGGAATATGAGAATTTCGTCGAGAATCTGGCTACCTCAGCAAACTGCGAAACCCATTCGCGCTTCTACGAGAACCTAATCGGGCGAAGCGAAGAATTCGCCCCCAGGTTAAAGAAACTAGTGGCTAAAAACCTGGATGGCGGGTTCGCATATATGAGCGATGAAGACTTCTATTTAACCATAAACCGCGTTGAGCCCGGGCTTATTCGAACCGAAGCGGATGAGCTTACTTATACTCTTCATATCATCATCCGTTACGAAATTGAGCGCGATTTAATCAACGGCAAAATCGAGTGCAAGGACGTTCCTGCGATTTGGAAGGAAAAATACAAATCATATTTAGGGGTCGATGTCGAATCGGACAAAGATGGATGTATGCAGGATATCCATTGGACCGACG
The DNA here is from genome assembly GCA_963654425.1 of Lachnospiraceae bacterium. Lineage (GTDB taxonomy): Bacteria > Bacillota_I > Bacilli_A > RFN20 > CAG-826 > UBA4951. Next base: position 69,066 of record CAVKAR010000003.1, on the reverse strand, counting down.
CTGAATTCGGCTATTTCCCAAGTTATGCCTTGGGCAATATATACGGAGCCGAAATAAGGGAAAAGATGAATGACGAGATTGGCTTGCTGGATTTGATACAGGCAGGAAAGATGGATCAAATCCTCGCTTGGCTCAAGGAAAACGATTTCGCTTATGACTATTTGACCCCTAATGAGTGGATTGAACAGGTCATTGGCAAAAAAGCTTCTTCTGCCGCTTTCATAAGCTATCTCAACAATAAGTTCGGAAAGACAAAGTAGTGGAGAAAGCGAACGAGACGAGAAAATTCTTTGTCGCGCTTGATGAAAATAGCCCCTCTTCCGTCAAACGCGTTTTAGAGCAATATGGCTATTCTTTTTCCCCTAATTATTCCTATGCCTCCCTATTGAAGGAATTCTCGAATCTCCGCAACCGCATCTTGAGCAACCCTTTCTTCTCTTCCGCCTACATCGATGGGGTAATTTTGCCCCCCGACAGCGCTTATGAAGAAATTGAGAGCATGAGCGTTCCTGCTTTTTTGCTCATGAAAGGAATACCTTCGTATTTGAAACTTGATGACGGGGCGATGAAAGAGGAACATGGCTTAAAAGCACCATCGCTTTCCTATGAAGAGTTGAAAATGCGCTTAGCCTTTGCTCATCTAAAGCAATTTAGTGGCATAAAAACGAGGTCCTTCATCTATTCGAGCGATTCATCGCTTATCAAAAGCGCCGTGAGAAAAACCCTTCGCATCGCCCGTGAAGCCTTGAAACACGATTTGATTCCGATTATCGAGTTGGAGGTTGACACCCATATCGCCGATCGGGAGAAAGCCGAAAAACGTTTGTTGAGCGAACTACTCAAAAGAAGCGAAAAATTGTCGAAAAAAGGAAAGGTAATCTATCGTTTTTCATTTCCTCTCAAAGACCATTTCTACGCTCCATTGAGCGAAAAACCCGGCGTTTTGGCTCTCTTAGCGAAATCAGGCGATTTGCCGAGCGAAGAAATTGAGCGAAAGATCAAAAGCAATCCTGAGCTAGTGCCGGCCTTTTCGCGCCTATTCATCAGTTCGTTCAAAGTCAGCATGGACGATAAAGAATTCTCGGATGCCGTTCAAAAAACCGTCGCTTATTACTCTGGCATTTGAAAAGCGGGGTCATCGCCCCGCTTTCTTTTTTTAGAAGTTTTCGGCGTGATAGGAACCAAGAACCTTCTTCAGAGGATTGATAGTCTTTTTGAGAACCCCTTCTTCGAAAGGACTCTTGAGGCCGACCATCGCTAAAAGGGTCTGGAAAGGATAATTTCCGCCTAACTTGCAGAGTTTGACGTATTTTTTCCAGGCTTTTTCGTGGTTTTTGCGATCAATATTGAAGAACTCGAATGCGCAAACTTGCGCCAAAGTGTAGTCGATATAATAGAAAGGCGAAGCGAAAATATGCGATTGGGTGAGCCAGCGATGCCCAGAATATAGATATGGGCAATCTTTCTCGAGCTTGACTTTCCAAGGCGTATATTTTTCCTCAAGGCGGTGCCACTCTTCGTCTCTTTCTTCCTTTTTGGCATCAGGATGCTCATAAACCCATTGCTGGAATTCGTCAACTGTTACCCCATATGGCAAGAAGGAAATCGAATCGGCCAAGTGGAGATAACGGTATTTATCTGGCTCAGCGAAGAAGAGATCCATATAAGGCTCAGCGAAGAATTCCATCGACATCGAATGAATCTCACATGATTCCATGGTCGGAGCGCGATTTTCCGCGATTTTGATATTGCGTGATAAATAAGCTTGGAAGCTGTGGCCGAATTCGTGAGTGAGAACATCGACATCGCCACTCGTCCCATTGAAATTGGAGAAAATGATCGGACACTCGTGAACGGGGAAATAAGTCATGTAGCCGCCAGATTGCTTGCCTGGCTTTGCGTCGAGAAACATCAAATGACGATCGACCATAAACGAGAAAAAGTAAGAAGTGTCGCTAGAAAGAGCATCATACATCTTTTTGGCATGTTCGACTTTTTCCTCAGTCGTCCCATTCGGGGTTGGGTTTCCGCCTTTAAACATTACGCCCATATCGTACACTTTCGGGGTCTTTATGCCGAGCCTCTTGAATTGGTCTTTTTTAAGTTTGTTGACTAATGGCGTAACGACTTCAAGGATCTGATTGCGGTAAGAAGCGACGAGTTTTTCATCATAATCGAAGCGGCTCATGCGAATATAGGCCAGTTCGACATAATTCTTGTATCCGAGTTTCTTCGCCATCGCATCGCGAACCTTTACGAGCTCCGAATAGATGTCCTCAAGTTCATCGGCTCTTGTTTCTAGATAACCGTAGTAAGCTTTCGCGGCTTCTTTTCTCGTTTCGCGGTCATTATCAACGAGGAATTTTCCCATCTGGGGAAGATTGTAGCTAGAACCGCGGAATTCCACTTTCATAGAGGCTATGGCGGCTTCGTATTTCATGACCAAATCGTTCTCTTTTTGCGCTTCCTCGACGACTTTTTCATCGAAACTCTTCAAAGAATATTCATATTTCTTGAAAAGGAATGAGCCGAGCTTCTTCTCTAAATAAGGACGAAACGGACTACCGATGACGGCTTTTTCGAATTCCATGGACGCCACTTGGATAAGCGGCAACCCCTCATTGAGGGAATTCATCGACTTTTCATAAAGAGGATTCGTCGTCTCCAAAGAGTAAAGGACTTGAACATGCGTGATATCGTCGCTTATTTTGTCGCTGTAGCGGCTCATCTTCTTGAAAGCATAATAAGCCTCATACTCATCTTTGGCTCCTTTGAATTCAGCAGTCAAAGCATTCATCTTCTTGACGACCGCTGAAGTTTTCGGGCAAACAAAAGGCCAATCTTCGAATTTTTCCAGATCTTTTTTCATAGTTCTCCTTTGTAGCGAATGATGTTGGTATTTTCCCTTTCGACAAGTGACTTGCTCATGATTATATTGGTGTTGGCCAACCTTTTGCCTTCCTCCGTCAAGAAGATAGCTTCTTTGAGGCTTGAGAAAGGATGGATTTCCACCATTTCCTTTTTGAGCAAAGAAAGAAGGCGCCGAGAAATCGTTTTCCTCGATAGTGACGGAGCATAGCCAAAACACGGCAAATAAGCGATTGGGGCCGTTTCCCTATCAGGCTCACCGCGTATCACTTTCGATAGACCGAATCTGTTGACCAAAAACCCAGCATCGAAAAGAAGCTTCAACGCGCCGAGCATTTTCCTTTCCACAGTCCTTACTTCATTCGCTTCCATAAAACGGAACAATTATAGAGAATAAGCCGAAAAAGGAAAGAAAAAGGGGCAATTCTTACTAAGAGTAAGAATGAAGGCAATCATCTTCCTTGCGAAGAAAATGCCATATAACTAGAATATGCGTTGCTATGGATGAGAATATCGAAGAACAAATAGAGACAGTATTGGATAAGGTACGCCCGTTTCTTTACCGCGATGGCGGCGATGTCGAATTGATCGGTTTCAAAGACGGAATCGTCTATTTGACGATGAAAGGGGCATGCGAAGGCTGCTCATACGCCTTGGATGATATTGCCTCCGGCGTTGAGATTATCCTTTGCGAAGAAGTGCCGGGCGTAATAGGCGTCAGCGCTTCCGGCGATATTCCAGAAGATGTCAAAGAGGCTTATTTAGCCCGCAAAGAAAGCAAAGATGCGGAAGAAGAAGCGAAAAAGGAAGCCGAAAAAAGAGAGTTAGAGCTCGCCAAAAAAGGCATTTGATCATTCTTTAAGAATATATTCATCGAATAACGACATCAAAACACGTGCTTGGGGATAAAGATATAAATGCTCCTTCATCATCGCTTTTTCTTTCTCTTGCCCCTTTAAGGCTTTCTTTATGGCTCCCATCCCCTCGAGGAAATAAGAGCGATTTATCTTTTCGGTCACGAAAAAGTATAGATACTGAGCGCATAAAGACGGCAAATCATAAATCAAATAAGATTCATCGCCTTTATCCAAATAAAACGATCCGATTTCAAAGAGATGCTTTGGAAGAATCCAATAACGGATTTGCTCGTCCTTTATCTTTTTCTGAAAAGGGGCGAGGCATAAATCAAGAGGATCGTTTTCGTCTCGATCCGCTAAACCATGGACAACTAGAGCGCTCTTCATCGTGATTACGTTTTTCGGAAATACGGATGAAGCAAGGCTCAGCAAATCCATTTTTATGCCCTCTTTATAAGATGATATTGTCCTTGCGGTTGGATAAGAAGTAGCCTTCTCGGTTGTAGACATCAACACGATTATAGGTGTATTTGCTTCCATCAGGCTTAAGCATGACACCTCCCGCTTCCGAAAGAATCACATCGCCGGCGGCAACATCCCATTCCTTCGTATTTGCGCTCTTTCGGAAGGAAAGCTCCCCTTTTCCTTCGGCGATATAGCAGAATTTCAGCGCAGCGCCGAGTTGGACGACTTTCGAGATCCGCTTCTCGTTTTCCTTTATGGCCGCCAATTCTTTTTCATTGCAGAAATTCCTGGAGACGAATACGGTTAAGTCGCTCGTTTTATCGCTTACATGGATGCGGACAGGCGCTTTGCCTTTTTCTAGTTTATAAGCCCCTTCCCCCTTGATTGCATAGTAAAGGACATTTTTCATCGGGATGTTAATCAGCCCAACAACGGCTTCTCCTTTGTAAGCGAGGGCTATATTTGTGCAGAATTCATCATCTTTGGAGACAAAATCCTTTGTGCCATCAACAGGGTCGACAATGAAGAGAAAGTCCTTTTCTAAGCGTGAGGGATCGTCTTTGCTTTCTTCGGTAAGAAGGCCGTATGAAGGAAACTTCGCGTGAAGTTCCTCGCGAATGAGCTTATCAGCGCCTTTATCGGCTGACGTAACTGGCGAGTTGTCGCTCTTTATCTCGACTTCAAATTGCTCTGCATAAACTTTTTTTATCCAGATCTCAGCGTCTAAAGCCGCTTTGATCATTGCTTCTAATTCCTTTTGATACATGCTGAACCTCTCCGATATTATCTACTCTTTTCCCCGTTTGTAAAAGAGCGTCAAAAAGAAAAATGGCTTTATCTCGTCTGCCTTATGAAAAAAATCTCCACTCGCGAGGAATGGAGATTGATGGTTTCGATAAGCGATTGGCTACTTATTGATCCCGAGGGATTCGATTTCTTCTTCGGACATTTTCTTTTCGCCGTCTTCTCCCTCGTCTTCAGTAAGCAAATCGTCCTCGCCTTCTTTGAGTTCGCCTTCTTCGCCTTCCTCCTCCGGCTCTTCTTCGCTTTCCTCCACTTCAGTATAGACATCATTCACATCGATGTGGACTTTGGCGTAGGTATGGCGAGAGCGCAAATCCCAGGTATTGTCGGTCAAAGTGACAAATTTACCGCTTAAAGACAAAGACGTGTAAAGGCTGCCTAAGCGAGCTTTTTTCTCTTCTTCAGTCATTTCAAGCTCTTCAGCGACTTTATCGGCAAGTTCCGCAAAAGTCAAACTGCCATTGCTTTTCTCGAGAACCTCATATGCTTTTTCAATCATGCTTTTATCTAATTTCATAGCGTTTCTCCTAAACTTCGGTTAAACAAGACATATCATACTAGCAAATCGGTCGATTTGCGTTCTTTTTTCTCCTCTTTCAGCTACATCTTCGTCGGGGCGCTCACGCCTAACAATGACAAGCTGTTTTCTAAGACGATCATCGCAGCTTTCATGATGGCTAGCCTTCCACCTGTGCCAAGAGTGTCATCACGTTCAATAATCTTCGTGGCGGCATAATATTCATGAACAAGAGAGGCTAATTTCTGAATATAACCGGCAATTTTATATGGTGCGCGCAGACTGGCGGCATTTTGCACTAGCGTAGGGAATTCCGCAAGCTGTTTGAGCAATTCTGCCTCTTTTGCGTTCTCTTTCACGCCTTTCAAAGTCGGATCAAGATCGATATCGCTGCCCAATGAAAGCAAAGAATAGCAGCGAGCGTGTGCGTATTGAGCATAATAAACCGGGTTGTCTTTGCTCTTGCTCATCGCCAAATCGTAATTGAAATCGAGGTGGCTGCTTCCCGCTTTCTCGCTGAAGAAATAACGGACCGCATCGACCCCGCAGTCATTCACAAGTTCGCGATGGGTGATAGCTTTGCCAGTTCGCTTGCTCATTTTCACCTCTTCGCCATTTTTATACACTCTGACGATTTGGTAAATTTCGAAATTAAGGGCATCGGAAGAGTATCCTTTCATCATCAAAGCGCTTTTCATGCGATTGATGTAGCCATGGTGATCGGCTCCCAACATGTCGACAAGGAAGGTGTAACCGCGGCTCATCTTGTCGTAGTGATAGCAAATATCGGGCATGAAGTAGGTGTATGATCCGTCTTTTTTCACGATTGGGCGATCTTTGTCATCCAAAAAGGCCGTCGTCTTTAGATACTTCGCGCCGTCGAGGACATATACGTATCCTTTTTCCTCGAGCTCTTTGATCGTGTCTTCGATACGCGTTCCTCCACGTATATCGGACTCATAGGAAATTTTATCGAAATGGACGCGGAAATCGCTCAAATCCTTTTGAATTTTGCCGAATTCCGTATCAATCCCATAGCGGATGAAGAACTTGCGGCTCTCTTCGTTATCCTCTAAATACTTATCACCGTATTTCTCTTTGATGTCTTTGGCAATGTCGATCAAATCGGCGCCATGATAATCATCATCGCCCAATTGCTCTAAGCTGTTGCCGAATAATTCGCGGTAACGGATACCTAGAGAATGCCCTAGATGCGCAACTTGGTTCCCGCAGTCGTTGAGATAATATTCGCGAGTCACATCGTAACCTGCGAACGAATAAAGATTCGCGGTGGCATCCCCTAAAGCGGCGCCACGCGTATGGCCCAAATGCAAATCTCCGGTTGGATTGGCCGAAACATATTCAACGTTGACCTTGATCCCGTTATAAGCGCCACGCCCGTAATCGGCACCATCGTGCAGAATCTTCGAAACGATGCCTCCTAAGGATTCGTGTTTCATGAAGAAATTGATGAATCCTGGACCGGCGATTTCAAGACGCTCGGTAGCATCGCAAGCGAAATTGCTTTCGATGAGTTTGGCTAAATCCAGTGGTTTTTTGCCGCTTAATCTAGCAAAGCGCATCGCCATATTCGTGGCATAGTCACCATGCGCTCTATCCTTCGTGTTCTCGATTACGATATCGCTCTCTTTGATGGCTAATCCGCTTTTATTCGCAGCCTCCAATAGCGCTTTGCGTAGTGTTTCTTCGCTAGTCATAATTCACTCCTTTTTTAACAAGACGACGCTTGTCGCGCGAATTGCTTCACCTCTGCCGACCGCGTCGGCTTTTTCGTTTGTTCCGCATTTTATGGATACGCATTCCTGACCAATTTCAAGAATTGAGGCCAGTTTTGCGCGCATTTTCGTTACATATGGCGATAATTTCGGAGCTTCACAGAAAATCATCACGTCAATATTGTTCACCGCAAAGCCCTTCTCTTTTACCAAAGACATGCATTTTGCGACGATTTTTCCACTGTCGATTCCTTCAATTGAAGAATCAGATGGCGGAAAATAGAATCCTATATCCCCTAGAGCAAGGGCTCCGAGCAACGAATCGCTTACGGCATGAAAGACGACATCCGCATCGCTATGGCCCAATAGACCAAACGGGGATGGGATTTCCACGCCTGAGAGAATCAATTTTCTCTTGGATGAAGTCAAGTGAATGTCTTCGCCTTGCCCAATTCGATATTCCATGATCAAACATTGAAACGGAAGAAGACGATATCGCCGTCTTTCATCGCGTATTCCTTTCCTTCGCTGCGCAATTTCCCGTTTTCCTTAACGGCTTCCTCGCTGCCATATTTTTTTAGAGACTCGAAATCATATATCTCGGCTTTGATGAACCCACGTTCGAAATCGCTGTGGATAATGCCAGCGCACTGCGGCGCGAGCATGCCATTATGGAAAGTCCATGCCCGGCACTCATCCTTGCCGCACGTGAAAAAAGTCGAAAGATCAAGCAGCTTATAAGCGGATTTGACTAACTTGTCGAGCCCAGATTCCTCAGCTCCTAAAGAGGCCAGGAATTCTTTCTTTTCCTCTAGCGGCAATTGGCTGATTTCGTATTCGATCGCGCAAGATACGGGGATGCATTCGGCGTTCTCTTTTCTAGCGATGTCCTTGACGATTTGATAATAGGCGCAATGATCCAAATCGGTGTAATCGCTATCGGCGACATTCGCAACATAAAGTATTGGTTTCAATGAAAGCAGAAAGAAATTCTTTTTCGCATAAGCGAGTTGCTCTTTGCTTAATCCTTTCACTAGTCGCGCCGGGTCGCCATTGCTAAGCGTTTCCTTTAAAGCGGAAAGTATAGCCATCTCATAAATGGCTGTTTTGTCTTTGGTGATTCTTGCTTTGGATTCTAGCTTGGCCATCCTGTTTTCGACTGATGCCAAGTCGCTCATCGCAAGTTCGAGATTAATCGTGGAGATGTCATTAGCCGGGTCGACTGGGTCTTCGTTGTAACGGAGCACTTGCTCGGAATCAAAGCAACGCACCACTTCAACAATCGCATCGCATTCGCGGATAGCGGCCAAAAACTGATTGCCTAAGCCCTCGCCTTTTGAAGCGCCTTTCACTAAACCTGCGATGTCATAAAACTCGAAGGTGGCATTCACTTTCTTTTTCGGATCCCACATCTTCGTAAGATAATCAAGCCTTTCGTCAGGGACGATGACTACTCCTGTGTTCGGATCGATGGTCGCGAAAGGATAATTCTCAGCCAGAACATGAGAATTCGTGATCGCGTTGAATAGGGTGCTCTTCCCAACGTTAGGAAGACCTACGATTCCTGCTTTTAATGACATAATTCACCTCTAGCGGATAGATTATAGTATTTGGTGTTCCTAAAAGGAACAAAAAGCCCCGCTCATTAGGCGAGGCATATCAACTTTCGCTAACTCGATTAGTCAACTTTCTTGACTTTGGCGGCGCGTGGTCCACGCTCCGACTCTTGAACCTCAAACTCAACGTGTTCGCCTGGGTCCGCAGTCTTGAAGTTGTCCATGATCAACTCACTGTAATGGAAGAAGTAATCTTTGTTGTCTTCACCGTGGATGAAGCCATATCCCTTCTCCTTGTTGAACATCTTCACAGTTCCCTTCATGAGAATCCTAACCTTCCTGGTTCGTTCTAACGAACTTACCGCCGATTAATATACCACACCGCTTTAAAAATAGTGAATAAACTTTCGCAATTTGCTTGAAGCAACCTGGACATCACCTCCCCTCCTTACGGAAATCGCGAGTTGATAGGTACCCACGAAGACCCAAAAACAAGCTGATGGTCGCAATTAAGGAAGCGCCAAAAACGGCAATGTGCGGCAAAAAGGAAAAGCGAAACGCTAGATTCGTCCCTCCAAAAGACTCGGCTATTTTCTGATGTATGAAAAACTCGATAAGCGAAACGAGAGCGATTGCGATAACGGATGAGACGGAAATCGGAAGCAGAGAAGAGGAAAAATAGGCTCGAATTATCTCTTTCCTGGATAAGCCAAGCTCAAACAGCATTTTGCCCTCTTTGCGGTTCTCTCTTATCGAAAGCACGGAAACGGTCACCAAAAGCAGGAAGGAAAGGGCAAGACTTGAAATGGAGGCAAACGTAAGGGCGAGCCTGACGAAATAAATGACATTTTCGGTACTAGAGGAAATGGAAGATGATGGGTCGATGAAACTATAGGAAGGGTAGTCAGCTTTCATTTTCGCAATCAGTTCGGAACCACTATCTTCCCCGATTTCGAAGATAACCTGCGTAGGCTCGAGCAAAAAGGAACTCATGCCCAATTCATTGCGAAAGAAATCAATGCTCCAAGAAGGGGTAACGAAAAAGACATCGCTATTTCCCTCGCTCACGCCCGTGACCTTCAAGGCGCCCAAACGGTAATCGCGCTCAAGATAGCCATCGCGTTCTTCTTCCCCAATCATCCCAGCGCAATAAACAATGCTTGGCTCCCCCCATTCCTTATAAAGTTTCGATGAGAGGGCGACTTCGCCAATCGAAGTAGGGAAACGGCCGGAAATCATTTTTGAAGACGATGAGGAAAGCGTTAACGAGTTGGAAAAAGGAAGCCGATAAGAGCCTTCTTTGATACCTGTTGGCAATTGAACCGACAAATCTTTGGCTTCCATAGGAACAACGGAAACCGATTCCACTAACGACGACAATACCTCTACTTCGTTACTCGCGTAAAAAGGGAAAGCGAATCCGCTCATCAAGGAAGAAGGGAAACTTACGTAGCTATTCTCGCCAAGCAAAAGATAGGATGGGAGACCGTATCTTTTCTTTATTTCCTCGATTTCCCTGATGGAAAAGGAATTCCGCTTCACGAAATACACATAATATCGATTTAATCGGCAATTCGTCCCATAGTCGCAAAGTGTCGAATTGTATTTTTCATCGGGTCTCTCGAATAAAAAAGACGAAAAAGCCTGGTTTAAGCGAATCTCATGATAAAAATCGTCGATAGGCAATGATGAACGAAGATAATAGACTTTCTGCATTACCCAAGGATACTTATACTCGGAGCCATCGGTCGTCGGGAAGCGCATGCGGGTTTCATAAAAATACTGATTCCAGAGATGATTCGTGTGATAAATCATCGGTTTCTCGCTTTCCACCACGCCTATCAAATCGAAAAGTTGAGAGTCCTCATATGCCCAGGACTCATTTGCGATCTCGAAAAGAATCTGTATCTCATTCTTTTCCAAATAAGCGCCAAGAGAGGAATAATTGCGCAGAATCTGCAAGCCAAAACACAGCTGCGCCATATTTTTGTAAGGCAAGCCCAAAATCAGCTGATCGTCTTCCATCGTTTCCGGAGTGAATGGATAAACGAACAGATCATTTGTTTCCTCAAGCGCCAAAAAATCATTTGGGGTGTTTGCCCCAAAAGAAGCTAATTCGACTTTGTGGCTCCCAGATAGAGCGTAAACGGCATCGAAATCCGGGAAATAAGAACGAAGATCAGCAAAATAGGTAACCCCGTAGCCTGAAACTGCATCCGGGGCAAACCCCATGATGGCATCAATATCATCTTCCGTTGCCGCATAAGCCTTCTCGATCGAATTGGCATCGCCTTCTTTTTCCATCACGATGGAACTTTCTCCGATGAGGGAGGAAAAAGCCGCTTCGATTTCCCTATTCGCATCAAAAGAAAGAAAAACGGAAGTGCCTAGGCTGAATAAAGACAGGGAAAGAATGATGACGGACAATAAACTTCTTCTTTTTTTCGCCAAAGACAGATGAAAGGCATGGGCCAGCCAATATGAAAATGGCACAGAGGCTTCTTCTTTTCTCTTCGTTAAGGGCAGAGCCGCGATTTTTTCGCCTTCCGCTTTTGCCTCTTGCTTAACAAAACTGATTTTCTCATGCTTAAGAAGAAAGACGCCATCGGAGTATTTATAAGCCGCTTCTTCATCGTGCGTAACAAAAACAACAAGCATGGATTCCGCTATTTTCCGCAAATATTGATACACTCTCTCAGCTGTCCTCGAATCAAGGGCCCCAGTCGGTTCGTCAGCAAGGAGGATGCGTGTTTTTGAGCTTATGGCCCTAGAAAGAGCAACGCGTTGTTTTTCGCCGCCGCTGCATGTGCACACTCTGCTTTTTATCCTGCCCTTGAGCGAAAAAGCCGTCAAAAGGTCTTCCCCTCGCTTATTGATTTTCTCTTTGCTCTCATCGGAAGTTGCAATGAGAGGCAAAACGACATTCGATAACGTTGTCTCTAATTCAAGCAAATCGTAGCCTTGATGAATGAAGCCTATTTCCGAAAGCCGATAAGAAGATAAACGGGCCTCGTTTCTTTTTGGGAGCGGTTTCCCATTGAAGGATATCACCCCATCGTATTCCCCGTCCATCCCCGCGACCATTTCAAGAAGCGTGCTTTTTCCGCTTCCGCTCTCCCCCAAAAAGGCATAGAGGCCTTTAGGAGGGAAAACGAAAGAGAAGGAAGAGAAGAGCGTTCTTTTCCCATATCGTTTTCCGACGTTATCGAAAGAAAGCAAATCACTCATCGTTAAGCTCCTGGAGAAGTGCGCTTCGCTTGAAGAAAAGCATAGGAAAAAGCGTTCCGAAAATAGACAAAAAAGAGGCTAAAAGAATCGCTAAAACAGGCAATAGATACGGATAGCCAAGAAAAGAGGAAAACGGGATTTCGATGAGCGATGGAATCGAGGAAAGCGAATAGAGCATTTTATTGAGAGGGCTTTCCAAAAAGCGGGAAACAACCAAAGAAAAGGCAGTTGATAAGACGGCAATGAAAAGAGATTCGTGGGCATAAAGTGCTATTATCGAGGAAAAAGGCGCACCCAAAGAAGTCAATATCGCCGCTTCTTTCTTCCGCTCCAAGAAAGAAGAAAAGGCAATGGCCCCGCTATTGAAAGCGGAAATGAAGAGACCAAGGACGAGAAAAGGGACGAGCACATTGCCTAAAGCGGCATGCAAAGACGAGAAAGTGGCAATCAAGGTATATGCATAAGAAGAGAAAGAAAGCCCGTCGCCGCCGTTTTCCGATTCTTGAGACAAGGAAAACAATGTCCTCTTCCCTTCCTCGTTATGAGCAAAAAGCAAATACGAATATGATGAATAAGCCTCGTCCTCGTTTGCGTTTTCAACAAGGTCGAAAATGCTTGTGCCCGAATCCGGGACAATCGTATTTTTGAGTTTTCCTTCGCTTGCCATATACGAATAATAAATACGCGGAGAATTCAAGAAACCGAATTCCCCAACAATCCCAGAGACAAAAAAGTCGTTGCTTAGTTTCACGAAGCTATTCGTTCCATTGATGCTCACATTGGTTTCGATCGGCACGCTGATAAGATCCCCAATATCAACCGAAAACTCATTTTTGAAGGCATCATTGACAAAGCAAAAAGAAAAATCGCCATGCTCAAAGGGGGTACCATCTATTAGCAAATCCTTCCCGAATTCCTCCAAAGACACATCGAATACCGGCTCGAAATAGGCGCTATAAGACTGATTGCCGTAAAGAAAAGGGACGACTGTCGGATAAAAATACGAATAGTCATTGTGAACGCTCACATTGCCCCCGAGCAAAGGCAAAAGCTCTTCCTCGTTTGGTCTCGTCGATTTCAAAAGGGATAATGGCGAATTCTCCAAGGAATAGGTTTCGCGATTCGATACTTCTCCTTTATATAAAAGCATCGTTTTTTCCTTTTCCTGCTCGAGAGCCTCATTGCTTCCGAAGATGAAGCCGATTGAGCAGAGCAAAAATATGAAAGCGAGGGAAGAAGAGATAAAGGAAAGCGCGTTTTTCTTCTTGTCCTTGGATAAATGGCTTTTGAAGAGCGATTTTCTCCATCCCGCATGATGAAAGAAACGCGGAAAGGCGAAACGATTCGCCTTACTCGTGACATTCCTAGCCGTATTCTCGTTTATTTTTCCGTCTTTGAGCACCAAAAGATAGTCGGCGTATTCTTTGGCGAGCCTCTCACTATGAGTGACGAGGATCACAAGCTTATCTTTGGCGATTTCTTTAAGCGTCTCCATCACCTTAACGCTGTTGCTTTCGTCTAAGGCGCCAGTAGGTTCATCGGCAAAAACAACTTTTGGATCATTGATGATGGAGCGGATAATCGCGATACGTTGCTTTTCGCCGCCAGAAAGGAAAGAAACTTTTTTGTCCTTAAACTTGCTTAACGAGAATTTCTCCAACAAATCCGCGACCTTTTTTCCGATTTTCGCTTTTTTCTCGCCTTTAATCAGCAAAGGGATGGCGACATTGTAGAAAACGCTCTCATCATCAAGAAGATTGAATTTTTGATGGACGAACCCGCAGACCCTATTTCTGAAAGACAGTTTTTCTTTTTCAGAAAGCGATGATAGATTGCGACCGCCGAAGCGGATTCTCCCTTTGCTTGGCTTTTCCAAAAGCGAAAGAAGGTTAAGCAGAGTGCTTTTGCCGCTGCCGCTTTTCCCCATGATCACAAATAAGCCGTTATTAGGCGTAGAAAAAGAAACATCGCTCAGCGCTTTGACGGCGCGCTCTTTGCTGCCGAACACTTTGTCTACCCGATCAATGACGAATATAGGAAAATCCCTCCTACTAATTTCTAGGAGGGATAACGGTTTTTTGCCAAAAGTCAGTCTATTTTTATCGGCCCTTCGTTTTTGGAAATGACTTTTTTGATGCTTTGGTTGAACTTATCACGCGTCATTAGGATCAAGTTGCCGCACGCTAAACAGCGAATTTTGATATCGGCACCGACCATCACGATCTGAAACTGCCGCCCCTTTTTTGAACAAGGGTGCGTCTTTTTCATCTCGATGACATCGTATAGGCCATATCCGCTCACCACGGCTCATCCTCCATTTTAACGGCGGCTGGAACTTTTGGCAGACCAGGCATCGTCATCACTTTGCCCGTCAAGGGAATCACGAAATTGCTGCCAGCGGCAAGCTTGACATCGCGCACATGGATGGCAAAACCGCTTGGGGCCCCTAATAAAGAAGGATCGTCAGAGAACGAATTCGGTGTTTTCGCCATGCAAATATAACTATTGGAGAAGCCCATTTTCTCATAACGTTCGATTTCCTTATTTGCCTGCTCGCTATAAAGGACGTCGCCAGCATGGTAAATCTCTTTGCAGATGGTCTCTATTTTCACTTTTAGCGGGTCGTTCAAAGAGTAAATCGCGGTAAACTGGCTCTTGCTTTCATTAAGCGAATCAAGGCATTTTTTCGCCAAATCAATCGCGCCTTCCCCTCCTTTGGCATAAGAATCGAGGAAACTGTACTGGTAGTTGCGATCAGCGCACCACTTTTCTAGATAAGCGATTTCAAGAGGGTCATCGGAGGCAAAATGATTTATGGCGACAATCGCGGGGACTTTGAATTTCGCGACATTCGTTAAATGCGCCTCAAGGTTGGCAATTCCTTTCTTCAAGGCTTCAAGATCGCATTCGTCCAGATTCTCAAAAAGCATGCCGCCATTGAGCTTAAGCGCCCTGATCGAAGCGACTACAACGCACAAAGATGGGTGAATTTCACCGGCTCTACAGACGATATCGAAAAATTTTTCCGCTCCCAAATCCGCAGCGAATCCGGCTTCCGTTATGACGATAGGGGATAATTTCAGAGCCATTTTGGTGGCGATGAGGCTATTGCACCCATGAGCGATATTCGCAAATGGCCCGCCATGGATGAGGACAGGGTTATTCTCGGAGGTCTGGACCAAATTCGGCTTTAAAGCCTCTTTCATGAGGCGCATGACGGCATGGCTTATTTTTAAATCCTCAACCGTAACTGGTTTATCGTCGTAAGTATAAGCAACGATGATTCGCTTTAAGCGCCTACAAAAATCATCCTCGTCCTTAGCAAGGCAGAAAATCGCCATTAGTTCGCTTGCGACCGTAATCGTGAATCCGTCTTTTCTCGGCGTTCCGTTCTTCTCGCCTTCCGCGACCGTGACTTCCCGCAAAGCCCGATCATTCATATCGATGGCCCTAGTCCATGTGACTTTGCTTGGGTTGATATTTAGCGGATTGCCTTGAAATATCGAATTGTCGATAATCGCTGAAATAAGGTTAATCGAGCTAGTCAAGGCATGCATATCGCCAGTGAAATGAAGATTGATTTCTTCTTGTGGCTCCACTGTGGATTTCCCTCCGCCCGTCGCCCCTCCTTTGATGCCGAAAACAGGCCCTAAAGCCGGCTCTCTCAAACACAAAAGGGCTTTTTCGTTGATACGAGCGAACCCATCGGCTAAAGCAATCGAGGTTGTCGTTTTCCCCTCGCCTGCTTTTGTTGGCGATATGGCGGTCACTAAAATCAATTTGCCGTCGTCTTTATCCTTAAGCGACTCATTGATAGAGGGGTTAATTTTGGCTTTGTAGAAGCCATATGGCTCAACGAAATTTTCGTCGATGCCTGCCTTACGAGCTATTTCATTAATTTTTTGGAGTGACATATTCCCCTCCTTTTTGCTACCGCTATGATAGAGCGTTCGGCTTTATTTTCCTAGTTTTGAGATTATTTCCTCGAGCGATGAAATATCTTCGCAAAGAAATTGATGAGCGAAAAAAGTCTCTTGTCGCCTTATGTAATGCCTTGTGTTGTCTTTGATGGCCTTTTTCGTTTCTTCCAAAGTAGCTTTTCGATCGATATATGGAAAAAGCTCCTTCACCCCTATAGCCTTGAAAGCGGGAGCCGAGCGGCCGTATTTCTCGATAAGGGGCAATGTCTCTTCGATTAATCCCTTGTCAAACATATCTTCGACTCTTTCTTCGACGCGTGGATAAAGGAGCCCCCTATCCATCGATAAATGGAAAAACCGGGTCGGGAAAATAGGCTCATGGTTTTGTTTGGCCAGCAAAGAAGTCTTGCTCTCTCCCGCGGCTAAGCAAATGGCGATGGAGCGAAGAACCCTTCTTCGGTTATGCGGATGGATCTTTTTCGCTTCTTCAGCATCCAGGTTTGCCAATGCTTCATGAAGAGCGTCGTCGCTTAGCCCTTCATAAGAAGAGAGATCTACATTACTTGTGTCAATGCTTAAATCGTAATCGAAGAGAGCGCTTCGGATATATAGACCGCTTCCGCCAACCAAAATCGGCGTTTTGCCGCGCTTTTGCACTTCGCTTATCGCTTTTCTTGCATCAGTTTGATAACGGGAGATGTTATATTCTTCATCAAGCGGCACATAATTGAATAAATGATGCTTGACGACCGCTTTATCCTCTTTCGAAGGTGAAGCGGTCGCTATTTCGAGCCCCTTATACGCTTGAAAAGCATCTGCGTTGATAATCTCTCCTCCGATCGCTTTGGCGAGAGGCAAAGACAGCGCGCTTTTCCCGCTGCCCGTTGGGCCTAGCAAAACAATTATCATTGAAGGATGCCTTTGATGCGTAGAAGCTCGCTTTCCACAAGCGGGGATAAACTATCGATATTCGCCAAAATGGGATTTTCCTTTATTCTCGTTGCGATTTCCTCGTAGCTCTTTTTCGCGGCGGCGTGTTTTGCTTCATCGCCGATTGATTCCGCCAAAGCTTTTTTGCGCTTAATGTACTCCTCGCCGAGCTCTTTGATCTCGTTGCTCCCTGCCTTTTCGATCAATGTTTCGAATTCCTTAAGCAGTGGGTCGCAAGATAAAAGATAAGCAACGTCTTTGGCCTTCAATAAAAGCGGATCGCCAACAAGTTCGCCCATGAGGCTATAGGCATGTGATTCTTTAATTTTCACTGGCACGATCGCGCCTTTTAGATATGCTGGGCCTTTGAAATTGACGAGCTTGCCGTTTTCGCAGTAGCCACTCAAGACGCTTGCGTCCTTTTTGCTTTCTCCGCTCACCAAGACATCGTAAGTCCCGCCGACCATCGCTTCGCTGTGACGGGCGGTCGATTCCTCGATGACTTTTTTGAGCCTATTGAAGCGCTCATGTTTTTTCTCATCGCTTGTTTTATCGATAATCGCGGCAGCCGGTGTCCCTTTGCGCGGAGAATATATGAAAGTGAAGGCCGAGCTATACGAAACCTCTTCGCACAAAGAAATCGTATCATCGAATTCTTCGTCGGTTTCATTCGGGAAGCCAACGATTATGTCTGTCGTTAATGCGATTGATGGCATTTTTGCGCGGATTTTTTTCACAATAGCCAAATATTCTTCACGCGTATATCGCCTTCCCATTCGTTTCAAGCAGGAGCTGCTTCCGCTTTGAACCGGGAAATGAAGCCACTTCATGATATTGGGGTATTTAGCCATTACATCAATCGTATCGTCCGTGAATTGGGATGGGTAGGAGGTCAGAAAGCGAAGCCGCGGAATCCCTAATTTTGCAACATCCTCAAGCAAAGAGGCGAAGGTTGTGCCGTCTTTTAAATCAAGCCCGTAACTATTGACGTTCTGCCCTAAGAGAGTGATTTGCTTATATCCTTCCTCCACAAGCGCCTTGCATTCTTGGACAACATCTTCTTTGACGCGGCTCCTCTCTTTTCCTCTTGTATAAGGGACAATGCAATAAGTGCAGAACTTATCGCAGCCATAAGAGATATTCACGAAAGCCTCCGAATCATTCAAGCGAACGGATGGCAAGCCTTCAACGACATCGCCAGTGAAAGAGGCGACATCGACGAGTCGTTCTTTCTTCTCTATGACGTCTGACAACAATGACGGCAAGGAAGGAATGTTGTGCGTCCCGAAAACAAGCGAGACGAAAGGGTAGGTTTTCATTAGGCTTTCCGCTACCTTCTCTTCCTGCATCATGCAACCGCAAACGCAAAGCATGAAGGAAGGGTTCGCGATATGGTTCGCCTTGAATGAGCCTATTTCGCCGTATACCTTGTCTTCGGCGTTTTCTCTGACGGCGCAGGTATTGATGATCGCCAAATCAGCTTCTTTCGGCTCATAAGTCCTTATAAAGCCAGCCTTTGACAAATAGCCGGCCATGATTTCCTCATCTCGAATATTGGCTTGGCAGCCAAACGTGCGAATGAAGAACTTTTTGCCTTTCGCGAATTTGATCAATGAAGGCGAAAAAGTGCCATCATCGACTTTTCGATTCGGCTTATCATGGCGATTTCTCGCGTTTTGGAGCGAAGGTAAGGAACGATAATCGCATTTCATAAGTTATCCTCTCTCAAGTTTATCGGGGTTATTTTAAGACACGCATATGTCTCATCGTCAAATTCCATATAGGCACCGTTAATGATGGCTGAACCGTGTCTTGAAAGTTCGAAATGATTCTTCCCGCCAAAGACGATTTTGTTGATGACGGATTCTTTTTCAAAGCCAATGACTGAATTCAGCTCTCCGACCATTCCGGCATCAGTGGCGTAAGCCGTTCCGCCTTCAAGTATGCGCATATCGTTAGTCTGCACATGGGTATGGGTGCCGATAACGGCCGAGACCCTCCCGTCAAAATAATAGGCGAATATCTCTTTTTCGCTCGTTGACTCAGCATGGTAGTCGACGATATGGATACAATCTTCGCTATCATTAAGGAGCTCTTCCATGCTATCGATTGGAGAAACCACCTCTTCGTTCATGAAGGCCGTTCCGAGAAGGTTCGTGACTCTAATTGGTATATCGCCAACTTCAAACAAAGCTGAGCCTACACCGTGATTGTAGCCAATAAGATTAAGCGGCCTCAGCAAATTGTCGGCATCGTCGATGTAATCATCGATTGCAGCTTTGTCGCGGTAGTGATTGCCAAGCGTGATGCAGTCAATCCCAAGATCGAGCAAAAAGCGATAATGAGATTCGGTAAGCCCTTTCCCATGTGAGGCATTTTCACCGTTCGCGATAATGAAATCCGGGTCGTATTTGCGCTTAAGAAAAGGAAGGGCCCGCTTCAAAGCGGACCTTCCAAGTTCACCAACAATGTCTCCGAGAAAGATTATTTTCATCCCTACTTCGCGGTTTCGACAACTTTGTATTCGCGGATAACGCTTACCTTGACGGTTCCAGGATAAACGGCCTCGTTCTCGATTTTCTCGCGAATCTCAAGAGCCATTTTCGTGGCCATGGCGTCATCGACTTTCTCTGGCATAACCATGACGCGGACTTCTCTGCCAGCTTGCATGGCGAAGGCCTGTTGCACCCCTTCGAAAGATTTGGCGATGCTTTCGAGTTGCTCAACGCGTTTGACGTAGGTCTCCAAAGTCTCGCTTCTAGCTCCTGGGCGAGCGGCACTCAAAGTATCGGCGGCAGCCACTAAATGAGCGATGACGCTTGTCGCTTCCACGTCTCCATGGTGAGAGGCGATAGAATTGATGACCACCTCTGGCTCCCCATATTTTTTGGCAAGCTGAACGCCAAGCTGAACATGGCTCCCCTCTTGCTCGAAATCGACGGCTTTGCCGATATCATGCAATAAGCCAGCCCTACGAGCCAATAATTGGTTTTGACCCAATTCGGCAGCCATTATTCCGCATAGATAAGCAACTTCAAGAGAATGATCCAAACCGTTTTGCCCATAAGAAGTACGATATTTTAGTTTTCCTAAATACCCTAAAAGCTCACGATTGATCTTCGGTAATCCGAGTCTGAAAGCAGCCTCTTCTCCGGCTTTTTGCGTCTCAGCCTCAAGATCGCGTTTGCAGCGAGCGGCGACTTCTTCGATGCGCCCTGGCTGAATTCTTCCATCCTTGACGAGGAATTCCAGAGTGCGTTTGGCGATTTCGCGTCTGATCGGATCGAAGCAAGAAACGGTGATTACCTCTGGCGTATCATCAATGACGATATCCACGCCAAGGGTTTGCTCGATAATACGGATGTTTCTCCCTTCGCGCCCAATGATCCTGCCTTTCATATCATCATTCGGGAGAGAGACGACGGAAACGGTTCTTTCCGTTGTGACTTCTTGTGCGTATTTGGCGCAGGCAAGAGAGAGGATCTCGGCGCTCTTTTGCTGAGCGCTTTCTTTGGCTTCGTCTTCCTGATTTTTGATGTAGGCGGCAATTTCGCTGCTCATCTTGCTTTCAACGCGCGCCATGATTTCATCATGCGCCTCTTTCGTGGACATGCCTGAGACTTTCTCAAGTTCCTTGATGATTGAATCGATTTTTGCATCGTATTCAGCCATCTTCTTGTCGCATTCAGCCATCTTTTTGGTCAAATTATCGTTGCGTTTATCAAGCTCAGTCTCTTTCTGAAGAAGCTGGTTATCGCGACGGTTGATGGACTCTTCCCTTGCATCGAGCTTGCTTTGCTCAGCGAGGCTTTCGGCCTTCATCTCGCGAATTTCCTGCTGGGCTTGCTGCTTTGCCTCAAAAGCGGTTTGCTTGGCGTCAAGCTCAGCGTTCTTCGCGATTCTTTCAGCTTTGATTTCAGCGTCACGCAAAATCTGCTTAGCTTGCGCATCGGCACTCTTCTTTTTGAATTTCGGAAGCAGATGGTGAAGAAGAATAACCACGCCAGCTCCGATAAAAGCGCAGCAAATGGAAACGATGAGCCAAACCCACCAAGATGGGCCATTTGCTTCCGCTAAAACGATCAAATCGGCAATCATAAAAATCTCCTAAATATTGTCCGAATAGGGGCTCGCTCCAAAAATAAGATGATATGTTCCTGTATAGCACGGCCAAAGCCGATAAGACAATCAACAACCAATCTATGGTGTGAGTACCTATTGAGGTACGGCCATATTTTAGCAAGTCCAAACCAAAGTGACTATATAAGATAGAAGAAAAAGCAAACACAGGCCAAAAAAACGTCAAAAAAGGCCACAAGTTTTTTACTCATGGCCAATTGGTTCAATCGTCTGATTCGAGACCTTCGCCTTTTTTCAGTTTCTCCTTTATCGCCTCATCTAGAGCATCTGCCACTTGCGGATGTTCCTTCAAATATGAGGATGCCGCATCTTTGCCGTTGCCGATTTTCTCTCCGTTATAGACGAACCAGCTCCCGGTTTTCTGGAGAAGGCCAAGTTGCGTCCCGAGTTCAAGGATCTCGCCTTCGCGGGTAAATCCTTGACCGTATATCATTTCAATCACGCAGGTTTTGAAAGGCGGAGCCACCTTGTTTTTGACGACTTTTACCTTTACGGTATTGCCGATGATATCCTTGCCGTTTTTTATGACATCGGCGCGCCTTATATCAAGGCGGATCGTCGCGTAGAATTTAAGCGCTCTGCCACCCGTGGTGGTCTCGGGGTTGCCATACATCACGCCGACTTTTTCGCGAATTTGGTTGATGAAGATGACCAAGCATCCGGTTCTATCCAAAACGCCGGCGAGTTTTCTCATGGCTTTCGACATGAGACGGGCTTGCAAGCCGACCTGATTATCGCTCATCACCCCGTCGAGTTCGGCTTGGGGCACAAGAGCTGCCACCGAATCGACGATAATGATATCGATGGCCCCGCTTTGGGCCAGCATCTCGACAATTTCCAAAGCTTGCTCACCGCTATCGGGCTGAGAAAGAATGAGCTCATCGATGTTAACGCCTAATTTTTCGGCGTAAGTCGGGTCAATCGCGTGCTCCGCATCGACATAAGCGGCCCTGCCGCCCTTCTTTTGGGCTTCTGCCACCGCTTCAAGGGCAAGAGTCGTTTTGCCGCTGCTTTCTGGGCCATATATCTCAACGATTCTTCCGCGTGGGTATCCGCCGACGCCTAAAGCCTGATTCAAGACCAAACTGCCGCTCGGTATCACATCGACATCGACTTTCGGATGGTCCCCTAAGCGCATAACGGAGCCTTTTCCGTATACTTTCTCGATGCTCCGAAGCGCTTCTGCCAAAGCCTCATCTTTTTTCTCTGCCATAGATTACCTCCATCCATATATAGACGCTTTATCGCCTTTTTTCAAAAACATGACTAATTTTTATTTTTTCGTTTCTTCCTTGAAAACCCAAATATTCTGAATCACGTAGATAAGGCCGCTCATGAATGAGGCTAAAGTCGCCAAATACATGAAGATATTCGCGATTCGCCACGGGCCCCAAGAGGCGTCGAAATAAGAAAAAGGCCATCCATTTAAGAAAATAAGGGCAATAGCGATCATTTGAAGAACGGTTTTTATCTTCCCGAAAATATTGGCGGCAAGCACTTTCCCTTTGCCAGCCGCGATGAAACGCATCGCATCGACGACCAAATCGCGCCCGATCATGACAATCACGCAGAAAATCGAGATCGTCAAAGTCGATTCAACGAAATGTGGGACAATGAGATAAATAAGGGCTGAATCAACGAGCAATTTGTCAGCGACAGGATCGAGAAATTTGCCCAAATCAGTCACTTGATTCCACTTTCTTGCCAAATACCCATCCAAGAAATCAGTGAAGGAGGCAAGCAAAAACACAACGACGGAAATTAGATAATAAAGGCTTATGCCAAGTTTCTCATCGCCAATATAAACGATCGGAAGATTCGGGATATAATTCAAAACCAAAAGAAAAACGAGCAAGGAAAGGATCAAAGCTATTCTCGAGACGGTGATTTTTGTAGGAATGTTCATTGTTTTCTCCCGAATGAGTATCCGGCTCTATAAGCCATGTTTTGTCGAGGGCGAATATTAATCTCAGGTTTCCCTGGAAGAGTTGCCTTCGTTTGGGCTTCTCTTCTTCCTCTACCAAATTTGAGTTTCTCGCTTGTGGGGTTTACCTCGTTTCATCTTGGCGTCGCCGCCAAGCTCGTCTCTGTGGCACCTTAGGGAAAGGCATCTGCTTGAGAGCCATTCCGCCGTTACGCGCTCCCGCGTACCTAGGGTTATTCATTCCCCTAGCGCAATCACTACGGCCATCACAGGCCGTGCGAGCATGGACTTTCCTCTACTTCATCAAGAAGCAGCCATCGCCCGAGCCGGATTTTGTTCATTATCGAAAGTCGGCGTCGGAGAAGCCGTGCTGATAAAGGAAGTCCTCTAGTTTGCGGCAACGCTTGATCCATTCCATGTTCTCGCTGTTGACCTTATCGCCAGGTTTGATGCCATCGAGTCTGTTTTTGAGAGAAGCGTTTTCGATTTCGAGATTCTTTACCTGCTCGCAAAGCGCTCTATATCGCCCATCAGAAGAAGACGATTGTTCGCTTTGCGTTCGGATTTCTTTCTCCAAAGCGCTGATTTTGGCATTTTTCTCGTTGAGAAGGGAAACGTAAGTCTGATAGTCGGAGATAATCAAGTCCAAGAAGGCGTCGACCTCATTCGGGTCATATCCCTTTACGTCCTTGGCGAATTTCTTATCCAAGATTTCTTTAGCCGTCAGTTTCACGTTTTTTTCCATAAGTGAAATGCCTCCTAGATTATAGGTATTCGAAAACTCTTCTTCAATGAACGAAAAAGACTTCTGGAGTGTTACAATAGCCATCGTGAAAGCCTTAAGGAAAGCGATTAGAGACAAAAGAATACTGATCTTCTTCGATTTGGAAGGAACGCAGTTCTCCCATGAGATGATTGAAATAGGCGCCTACAGCGTTTTGCTTCACGACGACATGAGCGTGAAAAACATCAATCCGCCTTTCAAATGCTATGTCAAATCTCAAGAGCAAGTTGGGAAAATCGTGACGGAGCTGACCGGCATAACCGATAAAAAACTCCATGATGAGGGGCTGCTTTTCCCAAAAGCCTTCAGCGAGTTTGAAAGATATGTCAAAAAATACGAGGATAGATGCACTTTCGTCGCTTTTGGGAATCAGGACATAAAAATAATCCAGAACAGCGTTTACCTAAACGGCAATGCCGGCATCGCTTTTTCGCGCATCATCAAGAAGAATTACCTGGATTTCAGCTCATTCATAAGCTCTTATATCAAAGATGAGCACGGCAACCCCTATTCCTTGACGAATTACCTCAAGATATTCGGCGTCCCCTTCTCTGGTCAAGCCCATGATGCCTCAAACGATGCCTATAACCTTATAGAGTTATATAAAGCTTTCCTCGCGAAAAAAGAAATCGTCAGGGAAGAATACGAAAAAACGCTTTCCCGTCTCTCCCATTTGCCCCGTCCTATCCAGCTTGTGATGAACAAACTCAAAAACGGCGAGAGCGTAAGCCCCGTTTTTTTCGATGAAGCAGTTGAGGAATCGCTACGATGATCCATTATCCAAACGGCAAAAAAATCGTGGAAGTTGACAAGAAACAGCTTCGCATCGGCGCGAAAAAGAAGCGCAATGCCTTAACGGCCGCCAACCGCGGCATGGACTTTGAAGCCGATATCAATGATTCGAATGAATATTACGCCGAGCATGATTTGGCCCTCATCACGAAAAGGCCGACGCCAATAAACATAGTGGAAGTCGATTACTCGAAAGGGGCAAAAATCGTCGATGCTTATTTCGAGAAGCAGAGCACCACTGACTATAACGGCGTCTACAAAGGCCGCTATTTGGATTTCGAAGCCAAAAACACCAAGAGCAAAACCGCGATACCTCTCATCAATATCGCGCCTCAGCAAGTGAAGCATTTAAGGGCTGTCAAAAAGAACGGCGGCATTGCTTTCTTTCTGATTAGATTCGAGGAACATGATGAGGTCTACTGCATTGACGCGTCTTTTATCTGCGACTTCTATGAAAAACGCGAGAGAAAGTCGATACCCTATGAGGACATCAAAAAGAACGGCTATCTCGTGAGGCAATCATATCACCCACGCATCGATTATTTGCCGATCGTCGATGAGCATTTCTTGAAATAAAGGCAATGCTTTTTCATTGGGCAGATTTCGCAATTCGGTCTTTTGCGTTTGCAAACGTTTCGGCCAAACTCAATCAGGGCATGATGAAGGAAACGCCATTCATAAGTGGGGAAATTCCTTTCGAGTTTCCGCTCGACCGCCAAAGAAGAATCATTTGCATCCGCATATCCCAATCTTTTGGCGATATTATCGAGATGCGTGTCGATTGGAATAAAAGAGGCATCGCTTCTTTCAAGAAGGAAAACACGGGCCGTTTTTTCGCCAACCCCAGGGATTTTGCGGAGTTTTTCAAGATCATGGGGAATTTCGCCATTATAATTAAAAACCACAAATTCGCCCATTTTTTGCAAAGATTTCGCTTTATTTCGATATAAACCAATTGAGTGAATGCAACTCTCGATATCGGCTAAATTGGCTTTCATCAAAGAGGCGGGGTCAGGGCAAACAGCGAATAGAGCTGGCGTTACTTTATTGACGCTCGCGTCACTGCTTTGGGCGCTGCAGATGATGGCGACGAGGCATTCGTAATCAGTGGAAAAAGACAATGAGCATTTTGCTTCTGGATATGTTTTTTTCAAGAACGAAAGGAGTTCCTCATTTCTTCCCATCGTCGGATCCCCACATCTTTTTGGCGATATTCATCGTTTCTTCGATGTCTTTATCCCAAGAGGATGATGAAGCGCTGTATCCTTCTTTTTCAAAATCCGAGGCCATTCTTTTCGAACGCAATACCCGATCGATGTTTTTGACCGTTTTCTTCCCTTCCCGGAAAGAATCGAGAAGGGCGTTCTGAATTTCCTCTTTTTTGTATCCGGCATTGATCCAATCGCCGATCATCTCCCGCTCAAGAGGCGAAATCGTCCTTTGGAATTTTTCCTGAAAATAAGCCAATAAGGCCTGCAAATCCATTTCTTTGCTCTCGGAAAGAAGGTCGGCGCTTTCTTCGTCCATTGACTTTTTGAATTGCTCGTAAACTCTATCCTTAAGCGAATCGATGGAAGTTTTGATTTTTCCGTTTTTGGTGTCCAAAGAAACAAAGCCGCGTTTCATAAGGCCTGCCACGATTTTGTCTATTTCGGAAGAGGAATAATTCATCTTCAAGGAAAGCATGTCATTGGTGATAAAGGAATTTCCTTGTTCCAAAAGCAGGTCGATCATCAATAAAACGATGGCCTCGTTCTCCTGAATATTCATTTTTTTATAGGAATTGAGCAAGGCGTATCTGAAGCTCACGGCGCTCATAATGCTTTTCTTATTCATCATTGTTGTTCCTCTTTCTCTCCTCTTCCCCGATTTTCGCCGGATTCAGCGTTTGAAGCAAATCTCGTTTCTCTTCTATCGCCGCTTTGCTCTTCTCTTCGATTTTGAAGGACAGTTTTTTCGCGAATCGCTCGGCACGCAAGATACGCAAGGGATCTTCTTCAATACGTTTTATCGGATCACCGATAAAACGTATGATCCCGTTTTTCAAATCGTCAACGCCGCCATGGAAATCGATGATTTTGTAATCCTTATCTATATATATGGCGTTTATCGTGAAATCTCGACGCAAGGAATCCTGTTCAAGATCATCGATGAAACGGATGAAGGAGGGGTGCCTATGGTCCTTGTATTCGCCTTCTAGGCGCATAGTGGTTATGTCCACCTCTTCTTTTTCTAGGACTAGGCGCACGGAGCCGAAGCGCTCAAAAGTGAAATTTGCCTCAGGGATTATTTCTTTCATCTCGGAAGGAAGGGCGTTTGTGACAAAATCATGGTCAACATACTGACGTCCCAAAAGAAAATCGCGGCTGCTGCCACCAACCATATATAGGGTCTTCCCGTGTTTCAGGAATAGCTCTGAGCAAATATCGAAGCGAAAGTCTCTTTGCATAGAAATAGTATAGCAATCCGCTAAGTAGCTAAAAAGAAAACCCTGACCGAAATCAGGGTGAGTTTCTTGACTAAGGACTAACTTAGTTGAGTTTGTCTTTGAGGGTCTTGGAAACTTTGAAGTTGACGGAAGAGCTGGCTGGGATTTGGATCTTTTCTTGGGTAGAAGGATTCGTTCCCTCGCGGGCTGCTCTCTCTTTTTTGGAGAAAATTCCGAAGCCGGAGACTTTGACTTCTTCGCCTTTGACTAAAGCTTTCTCGATAATCTCGAAAACTGCATCGACCGCAGCTTGGGCATCGCCCTTCGCGATTTCGGCTTTCTCGGCAACTGCTAACGCTAATTCAGCTTTGTTCATGAGTGACCTCCTATAATGCTAAATTGTACGAATAAGTTAACACGCCATCGATACTTTTGCAAATTTTTATTGTAGATAAGGCAAGGAAATGAGCCTTCGTCGTTCTTAAAAAGTAAGCGCTTTCGCAAAAATCGTGACCCCAAAAGAAGCTTTTTCATCCGAATTTGACGATATTTATTCGACAAAATCTAACCTTTTGTCGCAATTAATACGTAAAAAATAAGTAGATGCGCAATTTGAAAAAAATCGTTATTTTCTCATGCGGTAAACGATATCTATCGGCGAGCCGTCGAAAGAAAATGACTCGCGCAAGCGATTCGAAAGGTAGCGAGTGTACGAAAAGTGGGCATAATCGGGGTTGTTGCAGAACATCACGAACGTCGGCGGGGAAGTCCGCACTTGGTTAGCGAAAACGATCTTAAGGCGCCCATGATTGAAATTGGGCGTCGGGTTCATCGCTTGCGCATCGGAGATAATACGGTTCAATACCGGGGTAGGGATGCGGCGGTTGTACCCTTCATGAGCCATGCGCACGGCTGGAAGTATCTTGTCTACGCCTTTACCTGTCTTGGCGCTTACGAAAAGCACCGGTGCATAATCCAAAAATTTGAACGTTGCTCTGAAATTCTTCAAAAATTCATCTGCGTCATTCTGCGAATGTTTATTGACGTCCCACTTATTGACCACTACCACGATGGCTTTTTTATCCTCAACGGCATAGCCGACGACATGAGCGTCTTGCTCAATGGTGCCGGTTGAGCCATCGACCACCAATATGGCAACTTCTGAGCGATCAATCGCTTCCATGGCGCGCAAGGCGGCGTATTTATCGACAGCCTCGTAGATGCGGCCTCTTTTCACTAAACCGGCCGTATCGATGACAACGTAATCCTGCCCATCAGAAGAGAAAGGGGTATCGATGGAATCCCTTGTGGTGCCAGCGATGTTGCTGACGATAGTCCGTTTTTCGCCGATTAGGCGGTTTGCCAAAGACGATTTCCCGACATTCGGCCGCCCGATCAAAGAAAAGCGAATGGCCTCTCCATAAGCTTTTTCTTCTTTAAGCGGCAAATTCTTGACGATGGCGTCAAGCAAATCGCCGATTCCGATGCCATGGGCTCCGCTCACGACGAAAGGGTCGCCGAAACCAAGTCGATAAAATTCCGATTGGTTGGCGATTTCCTGGATATTGTCGATTTTGTTGACGGCTAGGAGGATTTTCTTTTTCTTGCCATAAAGCAATTTGGCGATGAATTTGTCATCCCCCGATAAACCGACTTTCCCATCGACAACGAAAAGAATCAAATCGGCTTCCTCAAGAGCTATCTCCACTTGGGCGCGGATTTCTTCTTGAAACGGGGCATTTTGAATTTGAATTCCGCCCGTATCGATGACGGTGAATTCTTTTGTGAGCCAGCTCGCTTTGCTGTACAAACGGTCGCGCGTTATGCCGCGCGTAGGCTCGACAATGGCTTTTCTTTCTCCAACGATACGGTTGAATATCGTGCTTTTGCCTACGCTTGGAGCCCCTACTATCGCCAGAGTTCCTAGTGACATATTCTCTCCAATCCGGTTTTTTCTTTGACGATCGCTAAAACTGCCTCAACCGCTTCTTCAATCGTCAGATTCGATGTATCGAGAAGAATGCTGTCGCTTGCCGCGATGAGCGGATCGAATTCGCGACCGCTATCGATTTTATCCCTTTCGCGAAGGTTTTCCTCGACTTCCTCCAAGGTTATTTTCAAGCCTTTGCCGAGATTCTCTTCATAACGGCGAAGGGCACGGGTTTCGATGCTTGCCACTTGGAATATTTTCACTTGCGCATCAGGCAAAACGTAAGATCCTATATCGCGGCCATCCATGACGACGGATTTGCTTTTGGCGAGCTCGCGCTGCAAATCGATAAGAGCGAGGCGCACCGGTTTCATCGCGGCGATATAGCTGACATTATTCGAGACTAAAGGCTCACGAATGACTTTAGTGACGTCCTCACCGTTGCAGTAAATAGTGCCGTCTGGAAGCATATCGATGTTGAGATTCGGCAGCACCGTCACTGATTGCTCTTCATTTTTCGGATCGAGCCCAGCGGCAATGACGGCATGGGTGACGGCTCGATACATTGCCCCAGTATCGATATATGTGAAATTCAAAGCCGCGGCGACTTTTTTGGCGACAGTGCTTTTTCCTGCGGCCGCAGGGCCATCGATTGCTATTGCGATATGTTGTTGTTCCATTTGCCTTTATTCCTTCACCCAATAAAAATAAAAAATCGTCAAAGCGGCTACCACAGCGATCAAAAGGACGATTTTCAGCACCAAGTAAACACGTTGCCGCACTTGGTATTCCTCATAAGGGGTGCTGTGGTATTCTTTCCCGCCAATGCCAGCTAGAGATACGGCTCCTTTGCTCACTGCCGTGCGTTTGATGAGTTCCCCATCTTCTTTCGAGATGTCAGTCACGAACGCTTTGCGAGGTGGAAATCTCGAATCAGGCATATTCATTATCTTCTTGCGATAATGGGCCCATTTTTTCATCCTGCTTTTCATTGGCGCCGATATTTTAACGCAACCCATCCGCAAGAGGAAGGAGAGGAGTTTCGCATTGAAGGGCAAATAGCAAATGCCTATAATGTCCCTATGCCTAGGAGGAACTAACATGGCTAAGAAAGTAACAGTCAACGCTGATGCTTGCATCGGATGCGGGCTTTGCGTCGGAAGCGTTCCAAGCGTCTTCTCATTCGGAGATGATGGAAAAGCCGTCGCTGGCGATGTCGATGATGAAGCCGCGGTCGATGAAGCGATTGCCAATTGCCCAGTCGGCGCGATTGAAGAGAAATAAGATCGATTTGAGAAGGGCCTTCCTCAGGAAGGCTTTTTTTCTTTATCTTCGTGTGGCAAATATGTGTGGAGATGGCGGTAAACGAAGAAAGTGATCGCGATTACGCAGGCGTTTTTGATGAGATTCAGCGGCAAGACGCAACAAAGGAGGTATGGCCAGCCCAAAGACGTCACGTTTTTGTTCGCTAATTGGCAAAGAGAAAGTATTTGCTCATAGGAAAGACCCATCACATTCATATAAAAAGGAAGGAAAACATATACGTTGAACAAAGAACTGACGAGTAGCTGCAAAAGGAAGGAGATGGTGAAACCGAGAGCAACGCCGCGCAAATTCCTCTTCCTTTGATATATAAAGGAAGAAGGCAAAATGAAGGAAAGGCTGAAGAGGAGATCAGCCCATTCGCCAACCGTCAAAGTTGAGGAAAATGGCAATTTGAGAATAGTTTTGACGAGAAGCGAGGCAGCTGCTGCAAGCGGACCATAAGCAAATCCCGCAATGAACGCCGGCACCTCATCGAAGTGGATTTCCATAAACGCTGGCAAAAAAGGCAATTTTATCTGAAAAATAGGAACGATATAAAGCACGGCGCTCAAAGCCCCGAAAATGCCAGCGCGAGCCAATAAACGAGTATTGTCTTTTTCTCCTCTTGAAGATATCTCGCGATAATAAAGAGCGTAGAGAAAGAAGAGGGCCGTAAGTCCAATCAGCATCGCGTATTTGCCAAATTCATTCATAAAAAGCCTCCACTTCAGGGAGGCTATAGAAAGCGATATCTCACTTCTATCATCCGGACTGTACCGTTGGCTCTGGAATTTCACCAGATCATGCTCAATCTTCTATTGAGCTCGCGGGCTATAAACCGCCAGTTGACGTAATTCTCGTCACCCTGAAGCACCTTAATTATATGAAGGATAGAAGTAGTTGCAACCATTACGATGCGTTGACGGCGCTGAACCATCTTTCGTTGAAATGCTCATCGATGTCGAGCAATTCAGTCAAATATTTATATATTGGGGAATATCCATCGGAAAGAAGGCGCTTTTTCTTCACTTCTTGCTTATAAGAAGATTGATTGGCCTTTTCATGGAAATAAAGGAGCTCGGCTTTGTTTATCGGCGGGTGAAGAAAGGATATTTTGCGCTCATCGACGATCTCTTCTTCGTGCAAGAGCAAGAGCAGATAAGCCATATTCATCCAATTGGCGATATCACAGAAATCGTAATCAGCATCATATGATGCGATTTCTTTGCACAAGACAGTGAAAGCTTTATCGAACTCGGCCTTGCTATGGCTGTCTTTTAAGATGCTCAAAAGATTTGATTTCATGGCTTTTTCCATTCGGAAACGTTTGTCTCCGATTGGAAGGCTTTTACCATAAAAAGCCAATTTTGCGCTTTTTTTGATAGCTTCAGGAAGCGATGCGGATTCATAAGATTCACCAAGCGATTTTCTCGCGCGATTAAGCAAAAACAAAGAACGAGGCGAAAGAAGATAAAGCTCATCGGGCTCATTTAACGGGTACCCTTTTATCTCCATCACGGAGATGAGGTCATTCCATTTTCTTGTGAAATCGACGACTTTGTTGTTCCAACGAGCCTTCCTCTCATCGCTTTTTGAAAGTTTCGGAATGATTTTCTCATCTGTGATCGCCAAAGATCCGCGAGAAAGATGCCCATCGAGGCAAAGATAATATTCTGAGCCCTCGTATTCGCCGAAAAGAGAATCCTCGGGAGCCGAGGAAAATTCATCACGCGCTTTCTTCAAAAAGGAGACGATAGAGGCGAATTGCTCTTTATCGCCGATTATGCACGAGCTGATCTCCTTATAAGCATCGTCCATATGATGAGTTGGCGATTCACTCACGAGAAATTTCCCGTTTTTGAAAAAAGAGATATCGATTCTGCTGCTTCTCGGGTTATTTGCCCCCGGCTCCACGATAAAAGACATTAAACGATCATTTAGTTTCATATGTTTTGACTCTTTCCAAAAAACGCTGTTTGTCAGCTTCGTCATTGAATTCGAAAGTGACGGATAAGCGGCGATCAATCACCGTTTTGGCCCCGCTTGCTTCTTTGATGAGGCTAGTAGGGTCAGGGGAAATCGATGGGAGGCGGTTTGAGAGTTGCCGCGAGAGCGTTTCCGTATCACGGACCGAAAGATTTTCCTCATGAATTCTCTTGGTTATCCTCTCAATCTCATCATCGCTCAATGACAAAATAGCTCTAGCGTGCCCATAGGAAAGACTTCCGTCACTCACTTCCATGAGCACTTTATCGGGCAAAGAAAGCAAACGCATGATGTTCGTGACTTGGGAACGCGATTGATGGGAAAGGGAAGCCAATGTGCTTTGGGTGTAGGAAAAACGGTCAACCAAAGCTTTGTAAAGAATGGCCATTTCCACCACGTTAGCCTCTCTTTGGTCGCGATTATCGGCAAGAAGCATGAGGAGCATTTCTTCATCCCCTGCCTCAACCTTGACGCAAGGCACCTCGCTTAATCCGGCTTTCTTGGCGCCGAAATATCTCCGCCGCCCGAGAATCAATTCGTAGTGGGAGCCGCTCGGGCGCACGACGAGCGGATTGAAAAGGCCACGTTCGGTAATCCCTTTTGAAATCCGGTCAATGGATTCAGGAGAAAGCCGCACTTTCTTCACGAAAGAATTATCGTCGATCAAGGAAAGAGGGACGCTATTGCCACCCTGCGATTGATATTCTTTTTCCATCCTCGCGATAACGTCATTCTCGGAGAATTTCCTCACGAGCTCGTTAAGAGAGGTTTTGATGATGCTTTTCTTTCCTTTATTCATGGTTAAGGAGGATCTCGCGCGCCAAAGATTGATAAGCTAGACTGCCTTGGCTAGTTGGTTTGTATGTGGTGACAGGCTCTCCTCTAGCGCTCGCCGCCGGGAGAGAGATATTGCGCGGAATCATCGTGGAGAAGGTGTTTTCTTTGAATAACCCGCGCACTTGCTGAGCGACTTCCGTGCACAAAGAGGCTCTCGCGTCATACATCGTCAAAAGGAAACCCTCTATTTTGAGGGTGTGATTGTATTCGCCTTGGATTTTGCGGATAGAGGCTAAAATCGCCGCCACGGCTTCCATCGCGAAATATTCGCATTGCACCGGTATCAAAACGGAAGAACTCGCGACGAGCGAATTGATGGAAAGAAGCCCTAAGGAAGGCGGGCAGTCGATAATCACGTAATCATATTGGTCTTTTATTTTCTCTAAGACATTTTTCAAAAGGAAAAAAGGCGAAGTGATATGAAGCGACTGGATATCGGCGTCCAAAGAAGCCAAATGCAGATTGCTTGGCAAGACATCGAGATTCGCGATCGAAGACGAAACAATTGCTTTGCTAGGAGAGCAAGAAGAAAGCAAAACGTCATTTGTGGCATAACGGAGGCCATTCACGTCAATCCCCAATCCACGCCCGGCGTTTCCTTGCGGATCCATATCCACCAAAAGGACTTTTTTGCTCTTGGCAATGGCTGAAGAGAGATTGATCGCGGTCGTTGTTTTGCCAACGCCGCCTTTTTGGTTGGCGATCGAGATAATGAATGACATAGTGAAATAGTAGCATCCGCGCAGAATGTTTCCTAGATTTCTCTAGAGTGGTTTTGAATGAATATCACTCCATTTGCGAGGGAATCTTTTTTGCGTTTTTGCCCCTTTCTCGAAGAAGATATTGACGCGCTTTCCTTCGTCGTTTGGCAATTCGTCCACGTTTTTCTCAAGCAAATGGAGGTCGAGAAGAGAGATAGCCCGGTGGCTATTTTGAAGCTCTTCTTCCCCTTTATCCCCCTTCATGGCCAAAACGATTCCATGAACCTTGGCAAAGGGGGCGGTGATTTCTAGCAAAGTTGGCAAAGGCGCAACCGCCCGAGCGCAAACCAAATCAAAATGATCGCGGTCATTCAGTTCTTCAGCGCGTTTATTGATGACTGTGACATTGCTCAATTTCAGCGATTTGCTGACCTCGGACAAAAAAGAGCATTTTTTGGCTGTAGCGTCCACCAAAGTGACCTTCTTATCAGGGAAGGCAATGGCGAAGACCAAACCAGGAAAACCAGCTCCTGAGCCGACATCTAAAATCGTTTTTCCTTTAAAATAAGCGCTTTTTGCGGGAATTAAGCAATCATAAAAGTGCTTTTCGATGATTTTATCCTCATCGACGATAGCCGTAAGATTCATTTTTTCATTCCACTCCCGAAGCAAAGAGCAGTAATAGGCTAATTGCTCAATCTGAGAAGAAGAAAGAGTGAAAAAAGGGCTGAAAGAAGTTTGAAGATCGGCATAGTTCATAAGATACCTCGCTTGCGTAAGAGCAATAGCAAAATGGAGATGTCGCTCGGGTTTACACCGCTTATTCTACTCGCTTGACCGAGAGTTCGCGGCTTAACGTCGTTTAGCTTTTGCCTAGCTTCCAAAGCCAAGCCGTCTAAAGATGGGTAATCGATATCCTCCGGCAGTTTGATATATTCGAGTTTGGCGGCGTTTTTGGCATCTCTAAGCTCTTTTTGGATGTATCCTTCATATTTTACCTTTGTTTCAAGGGAGAGGACGGAAGCATCATCCATCGCCAGTTTTCGGGTTTTCGGAACAAAAGGGGCAAGATCGCGATAGCCAATCCCAGGCCGCTTTAAGAGCTCGATGGCCTTATGCCCCACTTGGTAATCGCGGAACCCCTTCTCTTTCAAAACGAATCTGAATTTGCTCCTCGAGCTTATTGTGCGATCCAAAGCATCGATGGCTTTGTCGATTCGTTCGTATTTCTTAAGGAAGCTCTTGTATCTTTTCTCGGAAATAAGGCCAAGTTTATATCCATATTCCGTAAGACGCTTATCCGCATTGTCGTGGCGAAGCAACAAGCGATATTCGGCCCTTGAAGACATAAGGCGGTATGGCTCATCGGTTCCTTTCGTGACCAAATCATCAATCATGACGCCGATATAGCTCTCATCTCTCCTGAGGATGAATGGCTCCTCGCCTTTTACGAAAAGCGCGGCGTTTATGCCAGCCATTAGCCCTAAGCCAGCCGCTTCTTCGTATCCGCTCGTGCCGCATATTTGCCCAGCTCCATACAACCCTTGGTATTTTTTCAAGCGCAAAGTGGCGTCGAACTGAAGCGGTTTGATGGCTTCGTATTCTATTTGATAGGCGTCTTTCAGAAGCACTGCTTTCTCGCACCCTGGCAAAGTGCGAACCAAAGCTTCTTGGATATCATGAGGGAAGCCATTTGAAAAACCTTGTAGATAGATGCTCTCCCCATCCTCAAACTCCGGCTCAAGGAACAATTGATGTTTCTCCTTGTCGGCAAAACGAACTACTTTGCTTTCAATCGACGGGCAATAACGTGGCCCGATTCCCTGAATCGTCCCATTGGTTACCGCCGATTTGCTGAGATTTTGCTTAATCAAGCGCAAAGTCTCATCGGTTGTGTAAATCAAATAGCAAGGGAGTTGCTTATCCAAAGGGGTGAAAGATTTGCTTGCGTAAGAAAAAGCCAGCTCCCCGTCCATCCCTGGCTGAATGAGGCCTTTCGAGAAATCGATGGTTTTTTTGTCTAAGCGCGGAGGCGTTCCTGTTTTGAGCCTAAAAAGCTCGATTCCCATCTCGCGCAATGAGTCGCCTAATCCGATGGAGGATTTTTCCCCATCAGGCCCGCCGTCATGAATGTCGTTGCCGGAGATTATCTTGCTGTCTAAATAAGTCCCGGTCGTGATGATGACGGCTTTGGAGGCAATCTCTTCCCCGTTTTTAAGGCGAATCCCATACACCTTCTTCTCATCGTGGAGAAGGCTTTCTACTTCTTCTTCTATGACGGTAAGGTTCGGCGTTGATAAAACAACGCTTTGAACGTATGCAGGATACCCACGTTTATCTTCTTGCGCCCGCAAACACTGGACGCCTGGCCCTTTGCCAGTATTGAGCATTTTGATCTGCAGCGGATGATGATCGGCCGCAATGCCCATGAATCCGCCAAGGGCGTCGATCTCCCGAACGACGATTCCTTTGGCGCTCCCCCCGATGTGGGGATTGCACGGCATATTGGCGATCATTTTCTTGTTCAGAGTCACAAGAAGCGTTCGTAACCCCATATGAGCGGAGGCTAAAGATGCCTCGACTCCAGCATGGCCTCCACCTATGACGATGATATCGTAATCCATCTTTAGCCGATCGAATCCGACATATCGAGCTTGATGAGCTGATTGAGCTCAACAGCGTATTCCATCGGAAGCTCCTTTGAGAATGGCTCTATGAATCCCATGACGATCATTTGCGTTGCTTGCTCTTCGCTTAAGCCGCGGCTCATGAGATAGAACAGCTGCTCTTCATTGATTTTCGATACCGTAGCTTCGTGTTCCAAAGTGCTTGAGGAATTGAAAACCTCGTTTTTCGGGATCGTGTCGCTGTGCGAAAAATCATCCAAAATCAATGTATCGCATTCTTCGTGGGCAAAGGAATTGCTCGCCCCCGGCATAATGCGCACCGTTCCTCTGTAATTGGCGGTGCCGCCATTTTTGCAGATGGATTTGCTGATGATGGTCGAAGAGGTGTTTTTGCCGATGTGGATCATCCTCGCCCCATTATCCTGGAATTGGTTCTTGCCGCCAACGGCAATGGAAATCGCGCTTCCTTTAGCCCCATCCCCTTCCAAAATGCAGGCAGGGTATTTCATATTGCGCATGCTTCCGATATTGCCATCGACCCATTCCATGAAGCCGTTTTCCCCTACTTTCGCGCGTTGGGTGACGAGATTGACGATATTGCTGCTCCAGTTTTGCACCGTGCTGTAGCGGCAATGCGCGCCTTTGAGAACCACGATTTCGACAACTCCGCTATGAAGCGATTCTTTGCTGTAAATCGGGGCCGTGCAGCCTTCAATATAGTGAATATCGCTGCCTTCATCGCAGATAATGAGCGTTCTTTCGAATTGGCCGGTCTTTTCATTGTTGATGCGGAAGTAAGATTGAAGTGGCTTTTCTAACTTGACGCCCTTCGGGACGTAAATGAAAGAACCACCGCTCCAGACAGCGCCATTGAGGGCTGAGAATTTGTTATCGGCGATAGGGACGACCGTCCCGAAATATTTCCTGAATAGGTCAGGATAAAGCTGGAGGCCCATATCTGTCGAAAGGAAGATGACGCCTTTTTCTTCCACTTCCTGCAGCATGTTGTGATAAACGACTTCCGACTCGTATTGGGTCGTGACGCCGGAAAGATACTTTTGCTCAGCCTCTGGGATGCCCAATTTGTCGAAGGTATTCTTGACGGCGGCAGGAACCGCATCCCAGTCCTTGGTCTCAGCGGCTGCAACACGCGTGAAGTAGGTGTAATGATCGAAATCGAGGAAGCTTAAATCAGGGCCATAGCTTGGCATTGGAAGCCTAAGGAATTCATGAAGCGCCTTGAGGCGGAATTCTTTCATCCACTCCGGTTCATGCTTTTCGCGGCTGATGGCTTTCACGACTTCGTCATTGAGCCCCTCCCCGGTTGAGAAAATCACTTTCGCATCGGTTTTGAAATCGTATTTGTATTGCTCATCAAGGAATTTAGTGTCAGCCATCTTCAATCCCCCTCTTTCTTTTTGAGGAGCTCATCCATCGCCGTCCAGCCCATGGTGGCACAATGGATCCTTGCCGCCTGCTTTCCCGTATTCATGAAAACGAGCGCTTCATCGAGCACTGAATCGTCGTACGGTTTTTCCTCGATCATATTCAGATATTGACTGATCATGTATTCGGCGGAAGGGAAGTCCTTGCCGATGACTTGCTCACAAAGGATATCGGTGCTCGAGCTTGAGATCGTGCAAGCGACCCCGTCCCATTTCGCATCGACGACAACGCCGTCTTTGCTTTTGAGATAAATGTCGAAATCATCGATGCAGTTCACTGAATCGGTATGGATTTTCTGATAACCCTCCTCACTAGGCACGCCTTTATGGCTGGGAGAGGAATAATGATCCATGATGATCTCTCTCATCATCGATGGGGTTAATTCAAATGAAGTAGGCATCCAAGAACTCCTTTCCGTGTTTTATGGCATCGACGAGCGCGTCAATGTCTTCTTTCGTCGTGTAAAAGTAGAATGAGGCGCGGATTGTGGCAACGGTTTTCAGGAAATCATTGAGGATTTTCGCGCAGTGCTGACCGCTTCTGCAGGCAATGCCCCGCGAATTGAGGAAGGTTGCCGCATCTTGAGCGAAAACGTCTTTTATGTTGAAGGTCACAATGCCGGCTTCACTCTCTTCGTTATAGATGATGGCGTTATCGGTCTTCTTTATTTCCTCGACGGCATATCTTTTAAGCTCTCGCTCATATGACTCGATGTTATCGATACCGATGGAGGAAATGTAATCGATCGCGGCCTTTAAGCCAAGAATGCCTTCGATATTCTGAGTGCCTGCCTCGAAACGGAGGGGCGGCTCCAAGTAAGCGACATCGCCGCACAAATCGAATTTGGCATTCATCCCTCCGCCGGTCATGAACGGCTCCATTTTCTTCAATAAATCGAATTTTCCGTATAAGGCGCCGATGCCGGTTGGGCCGCATAGCTTATGCCCGCTGAAAGCCAAGAAATCGCAATCAAGATCCTGGACGTCGGTCTTCATATGGGGAACGGATTGGGCTCCATCGCAAACGAGCAAAGCGCCAAAATCGTGGCAAATCTTCGCTAATTCTTTGATAGGCGCGATATAGCCAAGCACATTCGTAACCATGGCCACAGAAACGATTTTCGTATTTTTGGTAATGGTTTTGCGGAGATTTTCCGCTGTTAGGCGGCCCGTAGAATCAAGCGGAATGAACTTGATTTTGGCTCCTGTCATTTCGCTCACCTTATACCAAGGCAAGACATTCGAGGCGTGCTCAGCCTCCGTCAAAAGAATCTCGTCTTCTTTGCCAAGGTATTTGACGCCGTATCCGAAAGCAACGAGGTTCAGGGAATTGGTAGTGCCTGAGGTAAAGACGATCTCTTCGGTTTTGGCATTCAGAAAACGGGCGACGGTCTCTCTGCTATCGAGAATTTTCTTATCGATATTCGCGCAGAGATCGTAATCGCCGCGATGGCTATTGCTCGTCTCGCTCTCGTAATAAGCATCCACCGCTTCTTTTACGCAGTCCGGCTTAAAAGTCGTTGAAGCGTTATCTAGCCAAATGAGGGGTTTGCCCTGCATTTTGATGTTGTTGCGGAACATCGGGAAATCCTGACGGATCTTGCAAACGTCAAACATCCTATATCCCTCCTTCGATCGCCTGGTCGATTCTCTCTTTGATTTCTTCTTTCTCAAAATGGTTCTCAATCGGTTTCAAGTAACCGAGGGTGATAAGGCGTTTGGCCTCTTCTCGATCAAGCCCTCTGCTCATGAGGTAGAACAAATGCATTTCGCTGAGTTTCCCCACGGCCGCCCCGTGGCTAGCCTCGACATCGTTTTCCGAGATATTGAGAACTGGCGAGGCCTTGCCCCGGCATTTCTCATCGAAAACGATAAGTTTGGCCTCTTGTCTGGTTTTTGATTTTACCGCGCCATGGAAAATCGAGGATTCGCCGAGAAAAAAGAGAGATGATCGGTCGCGGCAGATTCCGTAATTTCTCACCATGGCCTCCGTATGAGGGGCCTTGTGATAGACGGAAGGGGTAAATTCCTTGATGTCTTCGCTTTTCGCCAAAGATGCGAGGTTCCACGAAAAAGAGGCGCCTTCGCCAACTAGATTGATCGTTGAAGTCACTTTCCCGCTTTCATTGGAAAAATCGGCGAAAGCGATTTCCGCCCTGCCGTTTCTTTTGATGTCCAGGCAAATATCGATATCGCCAAGTTTCCTGAAGGATGCGATTTCGATTTTGAGGCAATCGTTTTCCTCAACCATCAAAGAAATATGGGATGGTATCTCGTCGATATAGCACAATTTATTTGTTGCCATTCGTCTTTTCCTTCGTGGCGCAGACGCCGATGCTAACTTGATTCATAGGGGCGTTGGTCTCTTTTTCGATGTTGATTCCGAGTTCGCGGTGAATCCATTCATAGCCCTCTTTGTCGACCCTCTCGATGAGCTCTCTCCCGCCTGTCACGGCGATTCTGCCGTTAATCAATATCGCGGCTTTGCTCGGTTTCAATAATTCATAGAGCCTTGCGTAATGGCTGATGATCAAAAAGCCGGTGCCCTCTGCTTGCTGTTTCAAAATGCTATCGGAAACAATTTGAAGGGCGTCTACGTCCAACCCGGAGTCGATTTCATCAAGCATGGCGATTTTCGGCGACAAGAGGCGCATCTGCAGAATCTCGTTGCGCTTTTTCTCGCCGCCGGAGAACCCTTCATTGAGGTTGCGCTTGCTCATCTCGAAAGGAATACCGATTTCTTTGTAGGCTTTTTGAAGCACATTGTAGAATTCGAAAAGCTTCATCGGCTTTTCGCGATGGGCGTTGATTGCGGCTTTCAGAAAATCCGCCGAATTGAGGCCCGGTATTTCGCTTGGGTATTGCATTCCAAGGAATAAGCCGGCTTTCGAGCGCTCATCGGTCGTAAGGGATAAAACATCCTTGCCGTCAAGGGTAATCGAGCCTTCGTTGACCGAATAAGAGGGGTTGCCCATAATCGCGGCAAGCAATGTGCTTTTCCCGTGACCGTTTGGGCCGAGGAGAGCAACGGTCTCCCCTTCGTTTATCTCGAGGTTCACGCCGCGCAATATCGGCGTGCCCTTCGTTGAGACGTGCAAGTTATCAATCTTCAATGTAGACATCGTTCGCTCCAAAAAATGCACTTAATTCTAATATCGCGTCAAGGCGGGCGCAAATAATACGACCACAAAAAAGAGGCCTGGCAAAATGGCTTATTTTATATGTTGCGCCCATTCTCTAAAGAGAATAAACTTATCGAGCAATTATGTTTAAGGAGGAGCGAATCAATAATGAAGAAAACTAAATCCGCTCTATGTCTAGTAACGTTGCTTGCCACATGCGCTGCCTTGGCTTCCTGCAATAAGCCAACCCAGTCCAACGATGGCACAATTTTTACTTATACGACTGCGCAGGGGAAGACCATTTCCTATACCGCCAGCGAGCTTTTGAAGAGCTATCAGCAGGCTGGCAACAGTGCCTCGACCGAATTCGACAAGGTCTATGAGGTTCTCATTCGCAAGCTTTACGCCACCGATTCAACTTATAAGGCGAGTTTGGCTAAATGCGAAAGGGAGGCTGAGTCAAGCGTCGCAAGCCAAATCCAAACCGCGACCAAAAACGCCGACAGCAACGGAACGACCGTTCGCGAAGAGCTTGAGAAGATCTTTGACAATCTCGGCGTGGACAATCTCGTTGAGCTCAAGGACTACTATCTCTATCAAGAAGAGAAAAAGCAGTATGAGAACAATTGGTACAACGATTATCTCGAGACAATCCGCGATGGTTCGAAGAGCGGTTTGACAAGCAGCGATTATTTCATGAGCGCAAGCGATGACTACGGCATCGAGAACCGCGGATGGATCAAAGAGCAAGTCCCGATGAACATCCGTCATATCTTGGTGAAGGTCAGCGCCGCAAGCGGTGATTACACGCAAGGCGAGATCAGCGAAGACAAGAGCTCAGCTGGCGAAGCCACCAAGCTCTCGACGACGATTATGCGTTTAGCGGGCGCCAATACGCAGGATGGCACCACCGAAGATTCTAGACGCGAAGCCTTTTATGAAATCGCAAAAGATTCCGAAGATACTTCAAGCGCCACCAACTATGGCGAGCTCGATAACCCGATGACCAAGGTCATGGAAAGCGACCTCGTCAATGAATTCAAACTCGGGACCTACGCTTTCGAAACCCTCTATAACCAAGCCTATAAGAGCACCACGGGCGATGAGAAGAGTTTCTATGATAGCAACGTCGCCACCCTCACCCCAGGGCTCACGGAAGGGGCGACAAGCGTCAGCGGTGACACCGTCGATGATACCCAGGTCCTCGATTCGACCGGCACCACGATTTACGATTTCTTCAATAATGGCGAGAAAGACGATAACGGCGAATATACCGGTATCGGCCAAATCCCTTATGGAGCAGCCGTTGCCTTATTGAAAGCGGCCAAAATCACCACCGATGCCAATGGCAGCGACGTCTGGGGCGGCAAAGCCACTTTCTACCCGCGCAATATCCTCTTTAATAAATATTTTAATAAGCACAATATCTGCGTCATCACCCCGAACGAGATTGCTTATAACGATTCCAGCATTTCTGCTGACTCCTATAACGGCGTTTATAGCGAGACTTATGGGGCTCTTCCTGGTTTCCAATATGACACGACCAATGTCTTGCCAAACTTCACTCATAACGTTTTGACGAATGATGAAGGCAATATCATTTTGGCCGTGAGAGCCGGGGCAAGCAGCTATCAAGGCATCCACTTCATCGTTGTCCAGCGCAGCGGCCTTGATCTCGATGGCAGCTTCTATACGCCTGCTAACACGGAAGATAAGGCGGCCACGAGCACCCTCAGCGAATACTACACGATGTATAAGCCGGGCGAGAGCAATTATCCGACCACCGAAGATGGCGCGAATAAGCTCACCTACGTCAACTACAACAACGAAAAAGATTCTCAATCCGCCGCTTGGAATACGAGACAAAGCCGCATCACGAGCGCCCTTAAGAACTATAACGGCGCCATGAGCACCTATATCTTCCAAAAGCTCATCGAGGATGGGACCGTCAAGTTCGCTGACGATGATATGGAAAAACGTATCAAGAATTACAGTTCCACGAAGAGAATCAGCACCAAAGACAGCAACTTCGAGACCTGGACCACCAACTGGAAGACATATGCCGAGATGATTGAAGAACAAAATCGTCAGAGAGGCCTCAAATTCAATTTCGCGAGAGAAGGCGGCAACTATAAAGGAAACGCCACTGGCAAAAAGCATATGCTCAGCGAAGTCTGCGCGATTGGTTACACCACCCATGAGACAGACGATTGGAAAGAAGGAGGGAGATGCTACTATGTTCAATAAGAAAAGCAAACTCTACGTATTCGGCTTATCAGCCTTGATGACTGGCGCTTTGCTAGCGGGCTGCTCCACCATCAAAGCCGTTCCGCCGACCGAAGAATATGACGGAGCCGCGATCATCATCGACTCCAACGGAAACAAAGTCGATGTCTCCAACAACACGATGAAGCAAATATACGACGCTCTCGTGAATGAAGGCGACACCAACAGCGAAAAAGTCCTCAACAACGTCCTCTTACTTTATAGCAAGAGCGTCTTCGGCGACTTCTTGGGGGAAATCAAGCCCGCTTTCGACAACGGCGATTCCGCCAAAAAGCAAGCTGTCGCGGACAAATACGAGATATATCACGATGATGATGGCAAAGGTTCTACCACCAAACTCGAGATCATCTACCGCAACTTCCTCCGCCGCATCATGGACAGCTTCTACGGCTATGTGAAAAACAGCAGCTATCAGGAGCGCAACGAATTCATCGAAAAGAAGTTCTACGATGCCCAAACCAAGGCGAGCTATTCTCTTGGCAGCGTCACCGATGAGAAAAAAGAGGAGATGAGCGAGCACAAGCAAATCGACGGTGGTTTCCACATCGATGAGCTCGACGAAGATTTGGCTACCTCTCTTGATGACTTCTATGTCGACTTATTCGGGGTATACGGCAAAGACAAGGACGGGGAGACTGCCAATTCCTATATCGAATTAGCCATCCTCCCGGATATCTACCGCGATGAGCTCGTCTGCGAATACCTCTATCGCGAGAACTACCGCACTCTCGGCATCTCTTATGCCCGCAAAGTCAATTACATCAAACTCGCCGATAACAGCGCCTATCCTGCCGCGACGAAGAACCTGGTCACTTCCTACGCTGAAATGGTGGTCGAGAAAAACAAACTCGACAAATACCCATTCACCGTTCTCAACGCGATGGTCAAAGGGACTATCTTCGACGATAGATACGATCTTGGTGATGAAGAGAAATCATTCATCAAAGATATTTACGCAAACGCTGGCTGGA
The DNA here is from genome assembly GCA_963654425.1 of Lachnospiraceae bacterium. Lineage (GTDB taxonomy): Bacteria > Bacillota_I > Bacilli_A > RFN20 > CAG-826 > UBA4951. The sequence continues at coordinate 24,907 of CAVKAR010000003.1, read as the reverse complement.
CCGAATTCACGGATGCCGATTACGCTGGCTTAGCCGATAGCTATAAAGCGACGATCGATGAATACAGCACCACCGTCTACAAACAATCCACCTTCGGCGGATATGTCACCAATTATCTAAAGATTGGCTCCGATACCACCGATGATACGGATGTGGTGAGCGATTTCACCAATTCCGGCGCCTATACGCCAGAAACCGGTTTGGAAATCAAATATCGTGCCCTTCTTGCGCAAGATGACACCACGAACGGCTGGTACACTTCCACCGGTTTGGGGGATATCCCAAGCGATGTGAAGAGCCGTATCTTCAATATGGGCGTCGCAGATGAAGTGGATTCCGATCACTCCAAGAGCAATTACGTCTATTACCGCAATGGCGAAGTCGATTCTGAAGGCAAAGAAGTCGGTGAAGACCACTACTTATTGACTCCGAAAAACGCCGCCACAGGCAATAAGACCCCATACGTCATCGGCGATTCAGGCAACTGGTATCTCTTTGATGTCGAAGAGGCCGTCAAGAGCTCGAAACTCTCCAAAAGCGACAGCAAGAACTACTACGACGTTCTCAAAGGCGAGGCCCACTACGCCGAATACGTCGCCCGTTCCATCGCCGCGACTCTCTCTAGCTCTGATACTTACAAAAAGAGCAGCAACCAATATTTCGTCAAAAAGATGGCGCTCGTCTATCACGATCAAAGCGTCTATGACTATTTCAAGAAGACCTTCCCTGACCTCTTCTAAAATAGGAAAACGAACTATAATATAGGAGCGATCAACATCGCTCCTTTCTTTTTAAATAGAGGTAAAACAATGAAAGATGTATTCTGCAAAATCATCGATGGGGAAATACCATCGACGAAAGTTTATGAAGATGATGACGTCCTCGCTATCTTAGACGTCTCCCCCGTCAGCAAAGGCCATACTTTGGTCATGCCGAAAAAGCATTACGATAGCTATCTCTCCTGCCCTCAAGAGATAATGCACAAAGTATTCGACGTCGCTCAGCGCATCGGGCAAGCCGAAGTGCAGGTACTCGGCGCGAAAGGCATCAACATCCTCACTAACGCGGGCGAGATGGCTGGACAAAGCGTCAACCACTTCCATGTGCACGTCATCCCTAGATACGTCGCCGGTGAAGGCGGGTTCCAGATCACCTTGAAGGCACTCGACACTTCCTCATTGAATTTGCCGTCACTGGCGAGTGACATCGGAAAAGCGCTCAAAAAGTAGCAAAAAGAAAAACGCGGCTTTCTGAAGACCGCGTTTTCTCTTTCATTCTTCGTCGTTTTTGGAGGTGAAAGGCGAATTATAGAAAGTTCGCCCATCGAAAGAGAGGACGCGCGAAGACCATTCACCAGGTTTGACGTCTTTATAAACCTCGGCGAGGATTTCCATTTTGGCATCGAAATCGTCGATCATCGCCAAAGCGACGGCTTCTTTCGTCTGCGGGAGTTTTGCCGCCCCGAATTCGAGCTTGCCATGGTGAGATAGCATCATATGCTTCAGCAAAAGAATCTGCTCGCTCTTCAAATTGAGCTCATTGGCCTTCTCGTCGATCATCTCGCTAGCGATGACCAAATGCCCCATAAGCTTTCCTTCAAGCGTGTATTGGGTTGCGACAACCCCTGATAGCTCTTTTATTTTCCCTAAATCATGGAGCAAAGTCCCGGAGATTATCAAATCGCGGTTCAGAAAAGGGTAGAAATTGCAGATGGCGTTGGCTAAACGGGTCATGCAGACGCTGTGATAGATAAGGCCATGGGCGTAGGCGTGATGGTTTTTGGTAGCGGCTGGATAAGAGAGATAGGCATCGATATTCTCGTAAATCAAAGTGGAGACGAGCGTATGGAGATCAGCATCCTCAATCGAGGAAACGAACCGCTCGAGCTCTTCTTTGAGGGATTCCTCGTTTTCCGGCGCCGAGAGGACGAATCTATCCATGTCGACTTGATTGGGCGGGACGATATTGCCGGAAAGCACCTTCAATTGAAGCCCGTTGTTGTAGAGATTGACCTCCCCGCGGATCGATACGATGTTCCCCGAGACGAATATGTTCTCATCTCCTGGCGCCACTTCCCACTTTTTGGCGTCGATCTTGCCAGAATTATCCTGCAAAACGAGGTTGTAATACGCTTTGCCGTTGTTGCTGACGCATGATTTCACATCGTCGATCAATAACTGCATGCTTTCGATGTGGTCGCCGCTTTTGAGGTCTTTAATGTTCATTTTCGATCCTTTCTAGACATGAGGCTATATCTTCGCTCTCATATCCTTTTTTATATAAGGAGGAATATACGCGTGCGCGTAGCTCCTTCCCTTCATATTTTCGCTGATAACGCGTATAGGCGCGAGCTGCCTCTATCTCCATCCTTTGGAGGATTTTATCTTTATCGTCCTTCTCTAGCCCTTTAAGCGCATAAGCTATGGCTTCTTCAGTGAACCCGCGCCGCAATAAAATATCGTGCGCTTTTTTCTTTTTGGCCAAATACGGATAAGAAGAAATGGCTCTGGAAATCGATTGCAGGTATTTCTCCGCGTTCTCTTTCTCGTTGGGGAAAGATAAAGCGTCGACGATTGCAGCTGGCACCTTTCTTTTATAGCGAAGCTCTTCTTTTATCCTTATCTTCCCGAATAAAGCGTTCTCTTTCTCTTCCTTATAGTCTTTGGCGTAAGCCTCATCATCGATGAGCTTATACTGGATTAAGTCATTCAGTAGTTTGGAGATAGCCTCTTCATTGGCGAATTTATCCATGAGCTTGTCTTTCATCTCCGCCTCGCTGTAGCGCTTTTTGCCAAGCAAGGAATAGGCATATGATGAAATAGAGGCGCTTTTCGCGGCCCTATCTAGGGCTTTTATCTCCTCATCGCTTAATTCCTTCCCGGGATAAAGATAGAAGTCGGTGAAAGCATTCTCATCCAAAAGGAAAGAGAAAGATCCGGCTTTGACGAGATATTGCCCGTTGCGCTTTTTCTCTAATGAAACAACTTCAGTAGTTTTTCTTGATGGCACGCTCATACACCCCTTTTATCGATTCGTAAAACTGCTCCAGAGAATAAGGCTTGATCGCCTCGTGAGCAAAAGAATATATGCTTGTTTTTTCGTTTGCCGACAGAGAAATGACCTTCTCGATTTTATCCGGCATGTCCCTCTCGTCGAAGAAAAAGAAGCCGTTTTCCCCATCATGTATCAAATCGGCGAGCGTATCGTCGTATCTCGCTAGTAAAATATTGTCGCTTGCCATAGCCTCCATGAAGGTAAGACCTTGGGTTTCGCTGGTTGAGGCGCTCACGAAGCAATCACCCAGCGCGTAATAGAAAGGCACGGTGTCCGGGTCGACGGGCCCAGCGAAAATAACGTGTTCCCTGATTCCGAGTTTTTCGCAAAGCTCCTGCAGCTCATTCACGGCTGGGCCGCCGCCCACGATGACCATAACCGTTTTCTTGCCGACTTTCTTTTTCAAAAAAGAAGCATATCCCTTTAAGCAAACGTCAATCGACTTCTCTTTGGCGACTCTTCCCAGAGAAAGTATCGTATAGGCCTCGGGATCGATATGGAGTTTCTTTTTGAGCGCGGAAACCTCGCCAGAAGAGAAATTGGAACGCGAAAAAGCATCGAAATCAATGCCAGTGGGGATGACGGCAATATGCGAATCAACGGCGATAGAGCGCATATATTCGCGGATCTTCTCGCTTGGCGTGATGAATTCATCGGCGGTTTTCGCCTTATGGCGGACATAGCTTCTCACCACGCTTTTGGCAGCCCTATCGAAGTGCCCTTTGCTTGCGTAATAGGTGTAATCCTCGATCATCGTATGGAAGGTGTAAACGCTCGCTACATGAAATTTGGAAGAGAGGATAAAGCCCATTTGGCCAACCATCCCATCCGTCTGAATATGCACCACATCCGGCTTGAATTCCCTGATTATCCTCTCGCATTTTTTGTTCCACGGAGAAGTCGGAAAGACATAGCCATAGAGTTTTTTGATGGTAATGCCGGGGATTCGGACTATATCGTCCTGATAATAGAATTCATTATCGAAAGGGTTTGTCGTGACGACGATAACCTCTTCCCCGTGCGCCTTAAGGGTGCGGTAGAGATTGCGGGAGGATGTGGCCACGCCATTGATCTCCGGAGGATAAGTGTCAGAGAAAATAACGACCCTCATTTTTGCTTTCCTTTTTGCCCAGTCGGCTTTTTCTTCGCTGGGGCCTTTTTCTTTTTGCTGAGAGGCTTATCGGATTCGTAGTTCTTCAAACCGGCCTTGATCTGCTTTTTGCTTAATTGTCTCGTTTCATAAAGGGTGTCGGCGCTTGCTTTCCTTATCTCATATGTCTCAAGCTGAAGCGTAATGAAAGTCTGACGGTTGACGTAGCCATATTTGACTCTTTCCTCTCCGCGGCTCCTGTAAAAAGCGGCCACTAGCCCTGAAACAAGAACGATCAAATGGAAAGTCGCAAAGCGCCAAACGATCTGAGCCGCGTTCATGTTGGCCTCAGCGCTTCTGATAACTTCCCCTCCATTCGTCGTGGCAGTGAAAATGTCGCGGAAAATGCTATTGAAGAAGAGCTCGCTGACGCCAGCTCCGCCTGGAAGAGGGAAAACGCCAGTCACCATTTGATGGAAAGCGGCGAGGAAACAGGTATCGAACATATCGGCGAAAGAGAAGGAACCCCCTGTGGCATCCAAAGCCACAGCCGATAAATACGGAATCGAATTGCGCAGGAAGAAATTGAGCTGGAAGAAAAGGCTAAGAAGGATCGTAACGGGGATATTGCTTTGAAGACGGCGTAACTCCATCTTGAAATTCTCGACCTGAACGCGAAGCGATTCTCTGCTCTTCTCGGGATTTTTGACGATACGCAATTTGGCGCCGAGATTGATGACGTGATGGAGAACAAAGCCATGGAAACGATGCGAATAGCTCATGAGCGTCAAGATGGCAAGCGTCCCTAGATTCAAGATAAAGCCGAAAACGATGAGAGGGAGCAAGGTTAAGCGAATGTCGCCGAAGACGAATTCGAAAGAGCTGAGCGAGACGACTTTGCTCCATTCAACGCCAATAGCCACGAAATCGAAAACGATGAGGTTCGATTGATAAAGAATGAACCACATAACCATAATCGAAGCGGCGCTTGAAATCTCCACCCCTTGCTTTTTGAGCACGTAGACCTGCATTACCTGCCCACCGCTTGCCCCTGGGGTGACTGCGCTATAGAAGGCGCCGATCAAAGAGTTGAAAAAGCCTTGATACCAATGATATTTCCTGGTGTAAAGGCGACAAAAAACATGAAGGATGAGCCCATCTACGCAATAAGAAGCGAGAACGATCCCGAAAAGTAGAAGAAGGAAAGGAATCGAAGTGGAACGGATGGCGTCCCAAATCGTGAAGGCGCCTGAGGCGATATCCCCTTCACCCGCGCTCCAAAGCGAAAAAAGGAGCGAGGTGCCGGTGAGGAGAAGGACCAGCCCCACGGTGACGATATATTTCCAAGCCCCGTTATTTTCCTTTTTCGGGGTCTTTTGGCTTTCTTCTAGAGAGTTTGCGTCTTTTGCTTCGTCCATAAACTAGGCCATATTATAGCAAGAAAAGCGTTTCTGCACTCTACGAGTGTAGAAAACTAGCCAAATACAGGAAATCCTATGCGCGATAAGCGAAAAGGACTTATCATTCTCCTATGCTTTCCCGTCTATTCCCATCAATCATGAATTCGCGCGATATCGGCGGATACAAAGCAAAGAAAGACATAAGCAAAAAAGGCGTCATTTTTCGCTCTGGCTCGCTTACATGCCTTCAAGAAATCGGCAAAGAGGAAATGCTCCTCAAAGGCATAGATACCATTATCGATTTGCGCTCCCCTAACGCCAAAAAGAGGGAAATAGACCCAACATCGCTAGATTCTCGCTTTATCTATCTCCCTTTTCGGATGCAAAGCGGGGAGAAACTGCCTTCTTCGCGCGAAGAGGCATTAGAGATATATCGAAAGATGTATGCTTCGAAAGAAGAGCTGAAACCGATCATGCTTGCGATTGCTTCCGCGAAAAGAGGGGTCCTCATCCATTGCTCGGCTGGAAAAGACCGCACGGGAGTCATTATCTCATTGCTTCAATATATCATCGGCGTCTCTTTAGATGATATTAACGGCGAATATCTTCTCTCATATGATGATATCGATCCTCATGTGCGTCATTTAAGAGAAATCGGCGTTCCCGTTTCTCCTATTTATTACCAGAAAGACGAAACGTTTTTGCCTTCCGCATTCCTCGCTTTGGAAAGGGAATTCAAAAGCAAGGAAGCCTATTTTGCTTATCTAGGATTAGATTCATCGCTTCTAGCCGCTATAGAGAAAAAGGAGCTTCTATGAAAATTCTGATTCTTGGCGGGACAGGCCGCATCTCTTACAAAGTGAGTCAATATCTCATCGCGCGCAAAGAGGAAGTCACGATCGTTAATCGCGGGCGCAATGTCGACTTGGGCCTTGAGGATTATTCCTTAAAGGCCGACATAAATGACAAAGGGCAGGCAGAGAAAGCTCTTAGAGGCCGAAACTTCGATGTCGTCATCGACTTTTTGTCTTTTAAGCCAAAGGATATTTCGCTTCATCTATCGTATTTTGCAAACCATCCACATTACGTTTTCGTTTCCTCAACCGTAGCGAGCAATCGCAATAAGGGCACTCCCCCATTCAATGAGCTCACTCCTTTGGGGAACCCTTATAGCGAATATGGGGAAAACAAAGCCGAATGCGAACGCTATTTGCTAAGCGGGGCCTACGACAAATTCACGATCGTGCGCCCCTCCCACACTTTCGATGAGCGCGCTTTTCCGGTTCTTTTGCACGGGAAAGGCACCTATACCATCATCGATAGGATGAAAAAAGGGAAGAAAATACCTTTGCTTGACGATGGCTCTATCTATTGGCCGATGCTTTACGCCGGCGATTTCCCAAAAGGCCTTCATCCGCTTCTGCTTAACGAAAAGGCATACGGGGAGACCTATAATCTCACGCCGAAAGAAGCGCACAGCTGGAAAGAGATTTTCATGATGGAAGGGGCGCTTTATGATTTGACGCCCGATTTTATCTATCTCCCTATTGAAAGATTCCTCGCCGATTACCCTCTCTTCCATGACGGTTTAAAAGGCGATAAAGCTATTAGCACCCTCTTCGATAATAGGAAAATCGAGCGCATTGCCCCTGCTTTCAAAGAGCAGACCCCGTTATCGGAGGCGCTTAAAATCACGAAAAACTATGTAGAATCCCATTATTCGTCTCGTTTCGTCGATGATGAATTCGATGCGCTTTTGGATGAAATCTGCGAAAAATACATCTAGATAGACGCTTTTTGCAAGGTTTTTGCCTTTATTCGATTTGCTTGATGACTTCTTTCAGAGATTCAGCGGAAGCGTAGAGCTTTTCTCTCTCTTTTTCCGTCAAAGGGAGCTCAAGGATCTTGCTGATGCCATCTCTTCCCACTAAAGAGGGAATCGATAAGGCTAAGCCGGATAAACCATATGTTCCGTCTAGCTCAACTGAAACCGGAAGCATCGTATTCGTGTTATTGACGATGCAGGAGACGATATGGGAAACGCTTAAGGCGATCCCGTAATAAGTGGCGCCTTTTTTCTCGATGATGCGATAAGCGGAATTGACCACATCATCCTGAATCCTCTTCATCCCGCCATCGTGATCGCTATAACCGCGCAAGGCGCAGAAATCATTAAGAGGCACGCCGCTCACATTCGCCCCGCTCCAGATAGCCGTTTCGCTATCGCCGTGCTCTCCGATAATGACAGCGTGAACGTTTTTGGCGTCCACCGATAGATGCTTGGAAAGAAGATATTTGAGACGCGCCGTATCGAGAACCGTGCCACTCCCGAAGACGCGATTTTTCGGGAACCCGCTTTCAGTTGCGGCGATGTGAGTCAAGACATCGACAGGGTTGGCTACGATAAGCAATATGCCCTCGACTTCCACGCGCTTAAGCTCAGCGATGATCGAGCGCATGATTTTTGCGTTCGTCTTTATCAAATCAAGCCTTGTCTGGCCTTCTTTCTGCGCAGCCCCGGCCGTGATGATGATAACGGAAGCATCCTTGAGCTCTTCATAGCTTCCGGCATGGATATCCATTGAATAGGTATAAGGGAGCCCATGCGATAAATCCATCGCTTCCCCTATCGCTTTCTCTTTGTTGTTGTCGAGCAAAACGAGTTCGTTGAATTGACCTTTTTGCATCAAGGCGAAGGCGATGGAGCTTCCGACGAACCCGCAGCCGATGATGGCGGCTTTTTTGATATTGACCATTTGTTTGCCTCTCTTCCTGCCTCCATTATAGCGGATAGAGTGCGGACCTTCTTACCTTACGCTCTCTAATTGTCAGAGCGGGCAAAGCCATTCTTCATGAGGCAAGAGACCGTATAAAGCACTTTATCCAAGGCTTTGTCCGTCTCTTCCTTCGCCAAAGCGGCAAGCTCCTCATTGGCTTTTTCCAAAATCTTGCGGTCCTTGCGAGTCTTATAAAGTTCATCGTAACGATTAAGCAAAGCGCGTGAGGCGTTAGCCACGGCATTTTGATAACGTTCGATGTGAATGGAGGTCGCATAGAAATGCGAATCGCTCAAAGCCCCGATGAGGCGGCTCGCCCAATAGAAATTATCGGTCGAGACAGCCAAAGTCGTATCTTTGAAATAGGGAGGCAAATCATCAACGCTTGCGTAAAGCGGTACGAAGGCGTTGAAGACATTCGAGCCGAAGGAGACCCATTCAATCGCGGAAATCTCTTCAGGGACATCGTTCCTGATCTCTAAAAGCGCCAAGAAGGAAGTGCGGTTCACCCCGATTGAGCGATACATGTTCTTTTTAGGGGAATCGCCTTTCGCGTAAGGATCGATTTCCGTGCCTTGATAATGGGAAGAGAGGAGGTATTTGACATCCTCGACCGTGATTTTCCTTTCGGGCAGATAAGACCACGGTATATCATCGCTCTCTGGCGAATATCCACCGCTTTTCCCGTCCCAATTCATGGATTTTGGGCAAAGACAACGACCCATGTACCAGGCTCTTGGCGTGTTATAGACGTGATCGCTATCGCTATGGCTCCCAAAGGCCAAACGCGGGTTGAAGTTATCGCTCTTTCCGCAATATAGGCGATTGCTATCCACGAACTTCTTCAAGTCGGAAGAGCAAAGATTCATTTCTCCTTTTCCATAAGCATCAGCGAAATCAAATTCATCCATGCCGAATTGATTAGGCATGATGACCACCTTCTCATCGGGGACTTTTTTCGCGATCCAATGGTGCCCGCCAACACTCTCCAGCCACCATATCTCGTCCTTGTCTGAGAAAGCGATGCCGTTAGGCTCATAGGTGCCATACTCCTCAAGCAATCTCCCCAGCCTAATGACGCCTTCTCTCGCAGAAGAAACGTAAGGCAAAACAAGCGATAGGAGATCCTCTTCCCCAATGCCGCCGGCTTTGCCTGTAGCTTCATCATATTCCACATATGGGTCAGCGCCTAAAACGAGCGGATTGCTCGTGATGGTCTCCGTAGCGGTCATCGCCACATTCTTTTCGTTGATGCCAGCTGCTCCCCAAATGCCTTCTTCTGGATCGACATTCGGCATCAAGGTGTAACGGAAGGATTTCCTAGGAAGCGCGATTTCGACATGGCTCTTTTTCGAGCGATACGTTCTATCCTCCTCTTTAGAGACTATCACCGCCATCTTTTTGGCACGGAAGACGCCGCTTGGGGAATCATCGTTCCTCGCGATGAAAGTACTGCCGTTATTGGAGGCCTTCTTCCCCACTAAAATCGTTGTGCATGGCATAAAAACAATCCTCTTTTCTAGCTATGCGCCGAAAAGGCGCAATGCACATTATAGCCCCTTTTCCCAATCTTGTTAGTGGTATCTAACTTGCTTTTTGCTCAAGAGGGAAGGAAATGACGATGTCAGTCCCGTATCCAGGCACGGAGCTCAAAAGGATGCTCCCGCCGTATTTGCTTGCGGCGTGTTTGACGATCGATAAGCCCAATCCGGTTCCGCCATTAAGGCGGCTACGCGATTTATCAACGCGGTAAAAACGCTCGAAAACACGGTCCTGGTCTTTCTTCGAAATGCCGATTCCCGTGTCTTTCACCTCGATTTTGCAAGGGGATAAGATAAGCGATGCGCTCCCGCCGTCGACATTATAAAGGATGGCATTCTCCCATAGATTCTTGATGATGAGGCGCGCATCGGCCTCGTTTATCTTCATTTTGCATTCGCCTTCAATGGATAAGGAGACGTTCTTTTCCTTCGCTAAAGGCGCAAGCTCTTCCTTGATGGAGTTAGAAAGGGGCAAGAGATCGATTTCCGTTGCCTCTTTTTCCTCCTTCCCCTCTTCTAGGGCGCTAAGAGAGAGCATATCGCCGATCAAAGAGAGCATCCTTGAAGTCGCTTCGGAAATCTTCGACGAGTATTCCTTTATCTTAGGGTCCTCGCCGCTCATCGCGATGAGCTCATTGAAGCCTTTGATGCTCGTGAGAGGGGTCTTGAGCTCATGGCTTGCCGCATCCACGAATTCTTTGCGCCTTTTTTCATTCTCCGCCTGAACGGTGATGTCGCTAGAAACATACAAAGAGAAGGGGCCCGAGGTCGTTTTATTCACCAGGTAAGTTTTCTTTTGGGCGTAATCGGTGAAAATCTCGTTGTCGGCAAAAGAGAAAGAGTCGCTCACTTCTTCCCCGGCGATCGAGAAGACGTCTTTCCCGAGCTCATTCACGAAAACGACGCGCTTGCCTTCCAAGACCAGAAGGGGATTAGGGATGCTCGAGAGAACCAACGAGAGTTTCTCTTCCTCCGCTTTCCTTTCCTCCAAAAGCGAGGAAAGGCTCAAGGAAATATCATTGATGTCTTGGTAAATGCGCCCTAGCTCATCATGAGGATAGGAGCGATCGCTTATTTTCTCGCCTTTCTTGATCTTGGCCAAATCGCTCTCGATTTCCTTCAAAGGGGACAAAGAGCGCGAAGAAACGTAAACGATGGCGAAAACGGAACACGTCAAAGAAAGGAGAAAGATGAGAATCATCCACGGGATATAGCCAGAGAGGAAACGCGTGAGGGAGGAAGTCTCCATCGCCACCCTGATCACATAAGTTTTCGCTTCGATGAGCTTGCTTTCGGCATAATATAGAGACTCGACCCCAAGAGTGGAAGAGGAGCGGATAACGACTTTCGGTTTCTCTTCCATGGCCGCGATGAATTCCTCTCTGTCTTTATGGGAAGAGAGGGAACTCGCCTCCTCTTTCGAATCCCATAAGACAGTCCCTTCTTCATCAAGGATGGTCTCGCGTATTCCTTCATCTTCCACCTTCAAAGACGAATAATCGCCAGAGAAGGCGTTTTTATAGGCATGGTTCAAAGAAATGAGGTGGCTTTCGGCTTCTTCCAAAAGGCTGTTGCGGGCGAAATAGACGCCAAAGGAGCAAGTGAAAAGGAGGGCAAGGGTGAGGATGACGGAATTCCAAAAAACGAGTTTCTTCTTCATTTCAAGATGTAGCCTATGCCTCTGATAGTCTCGATATTCGCGCTTGAGGAAGCGATTTTCTTTCTGATCCGCGAAACGAACATATCGAGCGTCCGCGTCTCGATATCCGCGTCAATCCCCCATATTTCTTTCAATAATTCATCTTTGCTATGAAGGGAAAGGGGGTGGGAGATAAGATAGGAGAGAAGCTCGTATTCCTTGTTGCTCAGTTCGAGAGTCTCCTCGCCCATCTTGATTTCGTGAAGCGAGGAATTGACGGCGAGCTCTTTGTATGAGCTGGCTTCTTCCTTGGCGCTCTTCCGCAGATTCGCGTTGATTCTTGCAATTAGCTCCATCACGCCAAAGGGCTTGCTTAAATAATCGTCGGCCCCTTCATTAAGCCCCCTTACTTTATCCGTCTCGCTTCCCTTGGCGGAAACGAAAATAACGGGGATGGAGGCGAATTCCCCTTTTTTCATCATTTTGATGATGTCTATCCCGTTCGTATCGGGAAGCATTATATCGAGAATCGCGAGGTCGGGCTTTTTCTCCTTTAAAGCCTTGTAGAAAGAGGAGGCGTCCGCGAAGCTAGAGCAAGAGAAACCACCCAAAGGCAAGGCTTCCTCATATAACGAGCGGATGCCCTCTTCATCATCAAGACAATAAATGAGTTTGTTCATGGTCAGGAATCTAGATGCGTGCCAGTCGAAGAGTAATCAACCCATTCGCCGACATTCACGGCGTGGTCGCCGATTCTCTCAAGATATTTGGCAATCATCATGAATATTATAGACTGCTCAGCGTTACTCTCATCCTTCTTTATCAAAATTAGCAGATCCTTTTTGATCCTATCGTAATAATCATCGACTCTATCGTCGTCTTTTTCCAAAGAGCGGGCCTCCGCAACGTCTTCTTTGATGAAAGAGCCAACGGCCTTTTCCACCATCGAGGAAACGCATTCTCCCATCTTCGGGAGATCGATCAAGGCTTTGATATAAGGCTCATCGGGGAAAGAAATGACTTCTTCCGCGATGTCGACGCTGTAATCGCCGATGCGCTCTAAATCGGTGATCATCTTGAGGGCGCTTCCGACTGTCCTGAAATCTTTGGCCACGGGCTGGTCGAGCAGCAGGATCCTGAAACAGCCATTTTCGATATCTTTCATGAGATTATCGATGCGCTTGTCTTCTTCAATCACCGTCTGAGCCAAAGCGCAATCTTTTTCCGTGAGGGCCGATAAGGCCTTATTGACTGATAGAGATGCGAGTTTCCCCATCTCGATCAGTTTGTTTTTAATTTCCGCGATTTCTCTTTCGAAACGATTTTCCATTCTATCCGAACCTCCCTGTGATGTAATTTTCCGTCCGTTTGTCGGATGGATACGAGAATAGCCTTTCCGTCGGTGCCGTTTCAACGAGTTCCCCCAGCAAGAAGAAGGATGTTGTATCGGCCACACGGCTAGCCTGCTGCATATTGTGGGTGACGATGACGATGGTGACATCATCTTTTAAAACAGTCATCAACTCCTCGATTTTGGCAGTCGAAATAGGGTCAAGGGCGCTTGTTGGCTCATCCATCAGAAGCACTTCCGGCTCGGCGGATAAGGCGCGAGCGATGCAAAGGCGCTGCTGCTGTCCGCCCGATAAAGACAAAGCGCTTTTATGGAGCGAGTCTTTGACCTCGTCGAAGAGAAAGGCTCTCTTGAGGCTATTTTCCACGATTTCGTTGAGCCTCTTTTTGTCGCGGATGCCGAATGTCCTAGGAGCATAAGCGATATTGTCGAAAATGCTCATCGGGAAGGGATTGGGCTTTTGAAAAACCATCCCAACCTTTTTCCTTAAGGCATTCACGTCAACGTTTTTCTCGTATATGTCCTCGCCCTTGAAAAGAACATGCCCTTCGATCCGGCAGTTCGGGATAAGGTCATTCATGCGGTTAAGCGAGCGCAAGAAAGTGCTCTTTCCGCAGCCAGATGGACCGATGAGAGCATGGATTTTGCCCTTCTCGATCTTCAAATCGATGCCTTTGAGGGCTTCTTTTTCGCCGTAGAATAGATGCAGCGACGAACTTTGGATTATAGGTTGATTATCCATTTTTCCTCCTTTCGAAAAATGATGAGAGAGAGTAAGCGAGCAGATTGAGAAGCAAGACGATAACGAGCAGAACCAAAGAGGCGGCTCCCGCTTCCTTGGTGTAGCCAAAGGAGGCGAAGTAATAGATATCGAGGGCTAAAGAGGTGCCCGCTCCCATAAGGGTTGACGGAGAGATATTGACGACCATCCCAATCGTAAGTAGCAGCATCGCCGATTCGCTTACTACGCGCCCGATCGATAAGACGATTGAGGTCACGATGCCTGGAATGGCGCTTGGGAGAACGACGCGGAAAATAGTCCTGACTTTGCTCGCGCCAAGGGCCAAAGAGGCCTCACGCAAAGAATTCGGGACTTCCTTCAAGGCCTCCTCGACGTTTTTGACGATCGTCGGAAGGATCATGATGGAAAGGGTGAGCCCGCCTCCGAGCAAGGAGTAACCCCAGCCTAAGCTGATGACGAAAACGAGATACCCGAATAAGCCGTATACGATCGAAGGGATCGAAGAAAGAGTCTCGATCGATAAGCGGATGATCTTTTTGACTCTCCCTTCCCCTTTTGCGTATTCCACAAGATACAAAGAGGTCGCTACTCCAAGCGGCAAGCCAATGGCAAGCGAAATCAAAATAAGGCGAAAAGTGCCAATAATTGCTGGGAGGATAGAAATCTCATCCCCGTATTTGCCAAAGAGGAACTGGATGGATAAGCCGCTCCCTCCCTGAATGAAAATGAAGACGATGATGCCTAATAAGGCAAGAAGGGATACACCTAAGCAAAAGAGAGAGAGCCCCTTCAAAGAGGAGAAGAAGCGTTTATCGCCTTTGGATGAGAGAAACATCAGATAACCTCCTTCTCAAGCAAGGAGAAAACGATATTGAGGAGCAAGGAGAGCAAAAAGAGGATAACCCCAGAGCAAAATAAGGCGCTCATCGCATCAGGCACGACATTGAGCTCCATCGCGCCAAGAGCGATATTCGCGGTCAAAGTTCGGGCTGGAGTAGTCAAAGTGATTGGCATCTGTGGCGATCCGCCAATCACCATAATGACGGCCATCGTCTCTCCTAAAGCGCGGCCAGTCGATAAAACAACGGCGGCGAGAATCCCCCTTTTGGCGGCTGGCACCATCACTTTGAAAACGGCCTGCGGCTTGCTTGAGCCCAAAGACAAAGCCCCTTCGTAATACGCCCTATCGACCGAATTCAAGGCGTCTAGGCTAACGCCGACCATCGTCGGAAGAATCATGATGGAAAGGATGATGGAGGCGGCTAAAACGCCATCCCCGATTCCGTTTGATGACAGATTATTCTGAATAAAAGGCACAATCACCATCATTCCGAATAAGCCGAAGATGACCGACGGTATCCCGGCGAGCAAATCAATGAGGGCGCGCAGCCCCTTCACGAGGCGCTTATTAACAAAAGCGAAAAGAGCAATGGCGACGAATAGCCCGATGCCGCATCCGATAACGGAAGATAGGGCCGTTACATAAAAAGTCGTCACGATCATCGGGAAAACGCCGAAAGAGGGAGTTGAGGAAAGAGGCGCCCAGTCCATCCCGAAAAGGAAATTACCCACGCCGTATCTGAAAAGGAAAGGAGAGCCATAAGCAAAGAGAAAGACGACGATCGCCACTAAAGCGCCCAAAGACAAAAACGCGGAAAAGGCGAAGGTGTACTTCGCCGTATTCTCTTTCGCTCTTTCTCTTTTAATCGCGTTGCTCATCATGCGATTAAGCTAGACCAGCTCGTAATAGGTGTAGTTGCCTCTGGATTATAGATCGTGGCAAGATTCGCCTTGCTGATGCTTTCGACTGGGTTTTTGAGGTTCGCGATAAGGGCGATGCCGTCTTTGCAGACTGTGAAATAGCTGCAGCTCGCGGCTTTGCTCGAATTGAATTCCTCGGAGATCATCCCGAAATTCGAGACGCCGTTCTCGGCGTTGTTATAGCCAGTCCCAGAGCCCCCGCCGCTCACTTCGACGGTGACATTCTTTTGGTGCTCCATGTATTTAGAGGCGATCTTAAGCATCAATGGCTGGAGGGAAGTCGAGCCGGAGATGGTGATTTTCTTGCTTTCGCTGAAAGCAGGGGTCGTATATTCCTTCGTTGAGTCAAGGATGGAGACATAGCCTTCAGAGGATGCCAAATCCTGGACTTCTTTCGAGGAGAGATAATCGTAGTAATCTTTGTAAACCTCATCTTCAAGCGCCGCTGCTTTATAAATGACGTTGAGGGGGCGCGATAAGGCGTAGCTTCCGTCTTTGATGCTGTTGCTTGTTGGCTCGACATTATCGACCTTCACGATTTTGACAGTCGAATCGACGTATCCCAAGGAGTCGTAGGCCAAGGCGTATTGGTTGGTGGATACTTTCGTCAAGACGGCGGAAGTGCTATTGGCGGTAAGGGCGCCGGATGGGTCTTTCGCCCCTTTTAGCCCAAGGATTTCCAAGAAGGCGCTTTTGGTGCCGCTCCCATCTTCCCTGACGACGACGACGATCGACTTGCTGGCATCGAAGGAGGCTTCGGTGCACGAGGTGAGCGCTAGAACGCTCAATGCTCCCATGAGCAATTTGATTTTTTTCATTTGTTTCTCTTTTCTGTTGCGCCATTAATATCGCCCCATAAAGAAATAGGCGAAATCAATGAGCAGAAACAGATTTGTAACAAAATCGTAAAGAGCACTTTTCCGCTCTTTCTAGGGTATACTATGGGGGTGTTAAAAAGCTTATCCATCAAAAATCTAGCGATCATCGAGAATATCGATATATCCTTCTCCGATGGTTTCAGCGTTCTAACGGGCGAAACAGGTGCTGGGAAAAGCCTCGTCATCGATTCGCTCTCCTTGCTCCTTGGCGCCCGCGCCTCGACTGAATTAATCCGCCAAGGGGAGGAGAAAGCCGTCATCAAAGGCGAATTCGTCTTAGAGAGCAAAGTGTTGGAGGCTCTTCTAGGCAAAAGCGACATCCCGTGGAAAGAAGGGGCGATCACTATCGAAAGAAGCATCGGCAGGACGCGCAATCTCATCAAGATAAACGGCGTTGCCGCGACTCTGGCCGATTTGGAGCGTTTTGCCCCATATATCGCCGATATCCACAACCAGCTTGATTTTGCGAAAATCCTCAACCCCGATAACTATCTCTCGATCATCGATGGTTTCTCCCGGGAACTATTATCCTCATATAAAAAAGAATATCTGGAGGCCTACTCCGACTACCGAAAGAAAAAGCAGGAATATGAGGAGGCTATCGAAAAGCAGAATAAACTCAACGAAAGCCGCGATTTCTATGAATACCAATACAAAGAGCTTTCATCTCTGGAGCTAAAGGGGAACGAAGAAAAGGAAATCGCCGATGAGCTCTCTTTGCTCCGGAATTACGACAAAATCCGTTCTCTTGAAGAGGAAGCCAAAGGCATCATCGATGGATCTTTCCTCGATAGCTATTACGACTTGAACAAGGCGCTCGGGAAGTTATCGTCATATCAGAGCCAATATAAAGAGACGCAGAAAAAGCTCGACGATCTGTATTATGAAATCCTCGATTATTGCTCTTCCCTCAAAAAAGAGTTCGGACAAGATGATTACGACCCTTCAAGGCTAACGCAGCTCGAGGAGCGCGAAAACGAAATAGCCTCCTTGAAGAGAAAATACCGCAAAAGCTACGAAGAGCTCTTATCTTACCGCGATGAATTGGCCTCGTTATTAAAAGACGGGGAAAACTACGAAGGGGAAATAGCGAAAAAGAAAGAAGACATGGGTATCGCCTTAACGAAGGCCCTAGAAAAAGGCAAAGACCTTTCAAGCGTCCGCCGGAAGATAGCCAAATCCATCGAGAAAGAGCTCACCAAGAGCCTAGCCGATTTATTGCTCGAAGCCCGCTTTGAGATCGTTTTCAAAGACGCTGACCTCTCCAACGATTCATCCTTGAGCGAAAACGGGATAGATCAGATCGATTTCCTCATCGAGACCAATATCGGCGAAGGGCTCAAAAGCCTAAGCAAAGTCATTTCGGGGGGTGAAGCAAGCCGCATCATGCTCGCCTTCAAAGCCCTCTTCATCAAAGCCAACAAAATCCCCACCGCCATTTTCGATGAAATCGATACGGGCATAAGCGGGGAAAGCGCCGAGGCGGTCGCTAAGAAAATAAGGGAGATATCTTTGCTCTCCCAAGTCATCGCCATCACCCATATGCCTCAAGTGGCTTCGAAAGCCGATCACCATATCTTGCTCAGCAAAGAGGTGCATGGCTCTAGAACCTATTCCTACGCCAAGGAGCTGAGCCTCGAAGAAAGAGTAAGGCAAGTGGCTTATCTCATCTCCGGCGGCAAAATCAGCGAAAAGCAGCTCGAATACGCCAAAGAGATGGTGCTGGAGAGAAGGGATTAGTCGCTTTCTTCCCCTTTCTCTATTTGCTTGATTTCATCGTCATTGCTTTCGATTTCTTCAGGCTCATCATCGAATTCGACTTTGGCAACCTTGTCGAATTTCGTGCCGATTTTATCGACTGTCTTCGAGAACATGTCGCTCTTCTTGGTAAGGCCTTGGATGCTCTCGTTAAGAGCCTTCCATCTAGGCACGAAGCGGTTGAATTCCTTGCTTAAGGCATTGAGCTGTTGATTGATGAGAGCGATGTTCTTGCTCTTTTTCGCATCGATTTGGATAACGCGGAAAGAGGCTAAAAGCGGCTGCAAGATGGTCGGGGAGACCATCACCACGCCCTTCCCTTTCGCGTAATCGACTAAATCGGGGAATTCATTATGGATGTAAGCGAAAACCCCGTCATTGGGGATGAACATGATGGCATTGGAGATTGTTTTGCCTTTGATGATGTATTTGCTTGTCTCCTCGATTCGGAGCTTCATCGCGCCCTTGAAGGAAGATTTGGCTGAGGCGATCTCCACATCGCTTAGATGCTTTCCGCTATCGAAGAGATCCTCGTAGCCGGTCAAAGAGAATTTGCTATCGATGCAGACAATCTGATGATGCGCCTCCCCGTCCAAGAAAATGACGGCATCCGGCTTAAGGGCTTTCTCATCCCCTTTGGCGGGTTCCAAAATGTATTGGGTATCGTAAAGAGTCCCTTTCGAGCCCTGGAAGAGATTGTCGAGGAGCATCTCGAGCTGCAGCTCTCCGTATTTCCCGCGCTGCTGGTTGTTGGACAAAACATCCTTCAAGGAAGTGATTTCCCCTTGGAGGTTCTCGATGTTCTTTTGGGCGGCCTCTACCATCCCTAGCTGTTTCTGGAGGCTATTCATCGAATCGGAGGTGTTCTTGAAGCCATCGGTCAAAGACTTATCGACTTTCTCATTGATCGTCTTCATGGAGGCATCGAACTTCTGATTGAGGGTATTGATCTGGAGGGCGAGAGAATCCTGAAGGAGTTTCTGGAAGTTGCTGAGCCTCGTGTTGTCGCTTTCCATGAGCGTTTTGAAGGAGGTCTGCATGGCGTTCATCTGCTCATTGGTCTTGGTGGTTATCTCCGAAAAACGCTGGTTGATGGTGTCGTTCATCGCCTTGACCTGATTGGAAAGATTATTCGACATGCTCGACTGGAAATCGTTGAGGCGCTTGCTATCGGCATCGCCTTGCTCCTTCATGGCTTTGGTGATTTCCGTGATCTGGCCCTGCATCTTGCTATTGAGCTCGCCTTCGAGTTTCAAAGAGATGCTCTTTTCGAGATTCTCCACCGCCATTTTTATTTCGGTGGTTCCTTGAATCTGATTCTTCTCAAGTTCCTTGTTGAAAGACTGGTCAACGCTTCCCTTGCTTCCTTTCCTCAATGAATATACCGATAAAACGATTGAGAAAAGAGAAACCGCAAGGGTGATGATGGCAACGATGAGGATTGCTTGTTCCATGTTTAGCCTCCGATTAGACTAGGCCCTATCGCAAAAAGGGCCCATAACTGCTTCTTTGATTCTTGAGGAAAGACGACTATGAATCGAGTTTTCTCAAGGCTGCCTTTATTATGCCATCAGTGAAGGCTTTAAGAGCAAACGAAGTCGATTTTTGCCAAAAAAGATAGTTGAGAATCGAGGGCAAGCCATAAGCAATGCGTTCTATCTTTTCAAAACTTTCCAATATCCCTTTTTCTTAGCCCCATCCCTTGCGATAAAGCCATCATATAGAGGAGACGCGCGATCGCTTTTGCCGTCTATTACGCCAAAATGGCATTTGCTGGCGTAATGAATAACGATAGCGGGGCCGATTTGAGCACTTCTTTCCGCTTCTCCTCTCCGTGGCATTTGATAAAAGGGCAAAGGAGGCTTGAACGATTCGCTGCTAACTCTGGCTAATTGCTGGCGTTCCTTAAGAAACGGCGTTTGTTTTCTTAAAATCCCAACGTTTGATGGATGGGCGCGGCAAATTGATTTGCTTTTTGCTTCTTTCCTCCTTAATGTAGACTAATCGATGGAAAGAAAAGGGAAAGCCAGCGCCACAATCGCGCTTATCTGCACTTTGACAATAAGCATCATTCTGTCCCTCTTCTCGGTTTTATCGCTCAATTACAACGCTTTTTACGATACCCCGAAAGTCGAGGATTGCTCGCTCGATCTCTCTTCTTACCGCATAAAGGATAGGAGAGTTGACTATCTATTGAATGGCGAATGGGAATTCTACTATAACGAGTGGATCATGACAGATGGGGAAAGCGCGAAGACAGGCGAACTGCCTCTTCCATCCCACTGGAATGACTATTATCCAATCACTAGCACAGGCTACGCCTCATATCGGATAAGACTTAATAACGTCAAGGAAGGGGAGAGATTCGGCATAAAGCTGAACGGCTTCCGCGCTCCTTTTCGCGCCTTTATCAACGATAAACTCGTCGCAGAATATGGCACGCTCAGCAAATACAGCGAAGGAAACAAAACGAGCGGGCTTGCGAGTCATTACGATATGTATCTAGTGGGTGATGAAAGCTCTTTGGCCTTGACTTTGGAGATCGGCTACAACGCTTTTGGGGGCTTTTATGATGCCCCTTGGCTAAGCGGCACCGACATTTATCGGGGCGATGTCACTTTATCGAGCATTGTCTTTTTCATCGTCATCGCGATATTCGGGATTCTATTGATTTTGAGCGTTGTCTCCTTCTGCTTCTTCCATGGCGCTAGAAAAAGCGAGCATCTTTTCCTCTTTGATTTTCTGACGTGTTTGTTTTTGCTCCTCAACTTGGCGACTTGCAAAGACGGAAATCTCATCATTTCCCAATTCAATCTGCTCGATTACCGGATTTACGCGACTTTATCCTTTCTCTTTATCATTGCCTCTATCGTCTCATTCATCCTCAAAATAAATAAGAGCGCGGGGAAAATCAAATACGCATTGTGCTTCCTGCTCCCTTTATCGCTCCTTATCGCCATTTTCTCTTTCACGCGTTGGAATCTCATCTTCGTAATCGCTTTCGCTCTTATCGAGCTAGCCACATTATGCCTATATCTATATAAGAGCGATGATGGGCTGAGCGATAAAATCGCCAATGCCATCTCTTTATCGCTCGTCATCCTCATATCCCTTATGGAGATGCTCGATTATCTTGGCTTCCTCATCTTCGGAACCGAGGGAGTCATCTCTTTGGGCATGGGTTTATTCGCGCTCAATCTCGCTTATGCGATAGGGAGGAAAATCGCATCTTATTCGAAAAAGAGCAAGGAAGGCGAAGAGGCGCAAAAAGGTTTAAAAAAGGAGAAAGCGCGCTCTTTGGCTCTACAGATGGAACCGCATTTCATCTTCAATAATCTCTCTTCGATTCAAGCTCTCTATCGCGAAAGCTTAGAGAAAGGGGAAGACGCTTTGCTCACCTTCTCTTCTTATCTCCGACGCCAGCTGGAGTCATTCGGGAATGAGCTCATCCCCTTTGAAGAGGAAATCGGCAATATCTCGAATTTTGCTCACCTCTTCTCCTTGCAGAAAGGGCATGAGATCGAGATTATCTATAACATCGAGGAGGATGATTACCATCTTCCCGCTTTTTCCATCGAGCCTTTTGTCGAAAACGCTTTGAAGCACAGCGGAATATGCGAAAAAGAAGACGGATATATCATCATCTCAAGCTATGAGGAAAGCGGCCTCATAACCATCAAAATCGAGGACAATGGATGCGGATTCGAGATGGAGGAAACGAGCAAAAGGAAAAAAGGGTACGGCATGAATAACGCCATCAACCGCCTCAAGATGCTCCTCAACGCGAAAACCGATGTCGCCTCTTCTGCTTCAGGGACGAGCATCACCATCACTTTTGAAAGGAAAGAGCATGAAAAACATCCTGATCATCGATGACGATGTAGGCGCCATCCATAACATCACGAATATCTTACTGGATGCAAGCGATTACCATTTATGCTTATTCAAGGATAATCCGCTTGAGGCTATCGCTTACGCCGAAAAAGAGCCGGTCGACGTCGCTTTTCTCGATATCCAGATGCCAATGATGAATGGCACCGAGCTAGCGAGCAAACTGAGCGAGATAAACCCCAATATCAAAATCGTCTACATCACTGGGTATAGCTACGAAAAAGATGAGATCCTCGCAAAATCCCCATCAAATGTCGTAACGATACTCTCTAAGCCATTCTCTTCTTCCGAATTCTCCAAGGTGCTTCTCTCCTTGTCGCTTTCTACCCCCTCTTTCTATCTCTCGACTTTCGGGAGCTTCGATTTGCTCATTGATGGCAAACCAGTTCTTTTCCCCAGCAGGAAAAGCAAGGAGCTTTTGGCATATCTCGTCAACCAGAACGGGAAAAGCGTGACGATGGAAGAAGCTCTCTGCGCCTTATGGCCGGACACCGATATAAGCAAAGCCAAGATCCTCTACCGCGATGCCGTCTGGAAACTGAGAAAAACGCTCAACGAGCACAATCTTTCCTCTCTCGTCAGTTTCGAGCGCGCTGTCAGCCGCATCAAGAAAATCATCCCCTGTGACTATTGGGAGACCATCGCCAAAAAGAAAAGCGAGACTTACCGAGGCGAATATCTTACAGGTTATGAATGGTCATTGGAGACGCAATATTATTTGAACAACCTTCTCTCCTATTAGCGCTTCTTTAGCGCACCATATGCTAAAGTGCGGGAAATAGGAGGGCAACCAATGCCAAACAAAGAAGAATTTTTCGTCGATAGCAAAGCCGTTTTGGCGAGGCATCTCGATATTTGTCTCGAGGGGATGAGCGAAGATAACGTGATGATCGTCAAAAAGCTCATCGATAAAAAGGAGGCCGTAAAGAGAGTCGAGCAATATCTCGCTGGCGATTTTCTCAAAGACAAGAGATTGAGCAAGAGAGTCATAAAAGGAGTCATCGCCAAAAATGACGTGGCGAAGATCGAGGGCGTCTATTTTAACGTCCTTGGCTATCTCTATCACGCGAGCAAAGTCGAATTCGGCTACTCATACCGCTATAACGGAAGCCCTATTTCCATCTCCCCACACGTCTATAACTGCGACATGGACATCAATGCTTTCTTTTTGCCGTATGATATCGATTACCATTTGGATTTGTCGAATAAAAGGATGGATATTTTCGAATACGGGACGGTAAGCGACGATGATATCGTCTCCGAGCTTGAGCCAGGCTTTAAGATCAGGACCGTCGGGAACATCGAGCACGATTACGCAAAAAATAAGGCAAGCGACCTTTTCTTGAAGCGCTTCAAGGAGAAACTCAAAGATGAAAAGCAAAAGGAGTTAGGCGTCAGCAAGCCCATCTTCCACATCAATCTCGCCGATTTCTCCATCAGCTGCACGAAGATGGATTTTATGCTTCCCTTCTATCTCTTCCATTACGATACGGGGAAAGAAATCGTCACAATCGCCGTCAATGCCTATACTGGCAAAATCAGCGAGCCGCTTCTCGGAAACCCGGTGGCTTCAGTCAAATACGCCCTCGAGGACGGGCTGGCCTATCCTTCTTTCTCCGTCGCCATCTGCATCATCGCCTCGTTCATAAGCCTCTTCTTGGGAGGTGTCATCTACGCATTGAAACATGCGCTCGATGTGGCTAAGTACAACGGCAAAACGAAAAAGCTGCCTTATAGCGATCAGCAGCTCCTCATCTGATTGGCTTTGATAACTAGAGGCTATCCCTATGATAAGGGGCAGCCTCTTTTTTCTTTATTGGATATCCCAGTCTAAGACAGGCAAACCGTTGATATCGGTGAAGCTCCCGGTAGCGAGAGTAATGATATCGACGAGGGTGCCAATGCCAAAGCAGCCAGCCGTAAGAAGCCAGACAATGCCCGTGCCGACTTTGCCGACGTAGAAACGATGAATGCCAGATAAACCAAAGCAACCCAAGCAAGCAAAAATCAGGCATAAAGTACGCGAATATTGGGAAGAGGCGTCTTTTTTGCTGACGCTCACCACTTCCGCTTCAACCGCTTCTTTGCCCTCGCCCGCCAAATGGGCCCCGCAATGAGGGCAAAATGAGGCGTCGTCGCTTATTTCTTTTCCGCATTTCTTGCAAAACATCTTTTTCTCTCCTTTGCTAGATTAAGATTATGGTCGATCCTTCGATAACGGATGTTTGAGGTGGTTCATGCATATTGGGCGGTATAGCGCCAATGCAAATAAGAATAATCAAGAGAAGAATGAATAAATAGAGGATAATCGAGAGAACGAGCCCAATGATGCCGGTTACTTTGCCCGTTTCGCTGTAGCTATTGCTCCCGCCTTTCTTCGACAAGACGATGGCGATGATAGAAAAGGGCAGATTAAGAACAGGGACAAATAGCGACATGATGCCAAGGATCATGCTCGATAAGGCATATTCCTTGCTCTCTTCTTTCTTCCGTCCGTCCTTAAGCGGATCATCTTTCGTTGGGGCCCCGCAATGAGGACAATAAGCGAGATCATCTTCTATTTCTTTTCCGCATTTCATGCAAAACATATTTTTTCTCCTGCATCATTATAATGCCTATGCTCACGTTTTTGGCAAAAAGGTCAAATAAGCGAGATCATATATGAAGGAATCGTTATTTTGTCATTTTCGATTTTGATGTTTTTCACGCCGCAAACGATTCTCCTGATTTTGAGCTGAGGATACTTGTTTTTGATATTATCCAAGGAAGAGGTCGTGTAGTTCTTAGAGCTTTTTATCTCGATTGTCGTAATCTTGAAGTTCTTCTCATAAACCAAATCAAGCTCGAAAAGGCGCTTCTTGCCGCTTGCTTTATCCGTTAATTCATAATCGTGATAAAAAAGATTGCTGCCTTGCCCAACGAGTTCCTGAACGATAGCCGATTCATAAACCGAGCCCAAATTAAGTGAGGTCCGTCCGTCCTTAAGCGGATCATCTTTCGTTGGGGCCCCGCAATGAGGACAATA
>CAVKAR010000002.1:0-102268 GCA_963654425.1 Lachnospiraceae bacterium | reverse complement strand
CTATGATAATTGCATCAAGCGTTGTGGGGGAGACCTACATCAAAGAAACGCTACCGCCGTTTAGGCCAACTACAAGTTTTATTCTTCCGCGGACACGTAAAAAGTTATGACAGTGGTAGTTTAGAGAGCTGAGTTTCTTCGTTTTTTGCAAATTCTGCAATTTACGAAGAAATACAAAACGCTTTCTTGCTCCGACATAAGAAAAATTAAACGCTTATTTTGCAAAATGAATCAGAAGGCAGAAGCAAAAAAATGCGGAGGGGTCTTGGCGAGAAATCAATTGAGGAAAACACCCCCTTGTAGTAGAGTTTTCTTTGCTCTCGAAAGAGAGCAGAGAGCAGAAGCAAAATAAAAACATGGCAAAATACGCAAAAGCAAAAAAAGTTAATCAAAAGAAAAAGAAATCATCTGGGGTTTGGAAGAAAATCTGGGGAGTGGTGAAAACCATCTTCATGAGTTTGTTCAGCAACCAAAGCTGCGTTGAGGGCAAAGACAAAAAATGGTACTGGGCCGTTCCGTTGGGCCTTGCCGCCGTCATTCTTGCGGTTATCCCTCTTGGCGTTTCCCAGTGGAATCAAAGCGGTTCTTTGGCTTTGTCCTCCCCGACTTATAGCATCGAAAACGGCTTGATTGCCTTCCAGGAATCGCTCGAGGACAATAACCTCTCCGTCAAGGTCAATGCCGAGAAACACGTCCTTGAAGTCGATGAGACCGCATGGAATGCGGCTTACGCAAGCTCAAACAAAGCCTTCTCATATATCTACAACAAAACCGTCACCAAGATGCAGACGGAGACGATTACTGAAGATAGTTCATCTTACACAACCGAAGTTGGCCCTGTCATCACCGTTACGGAGCACTGCTGCGACCTCACGGTCTATTATTTCTCCGATACCACGAATTTCGACACCATCGTAACGACTACCCTCAAAGGATCCGACGTTTTGGGCAATGAGACTTATTCGGTCAACGCCTTATTCCTCGGCAAGGAGAAATTCGTCCTCTACAAGAAACCGAGCGGAGCCTCTTCCGTCGCTGCCAAGATAACCGGCTTCTATGACGGAGTTAGCTTCGATATGAAGGATTTCACGAAGCAAGATAGCCATGGGAATAGCTATACCGTCGCTAGAAGCGCCCTCACTCCCGGCAACAGCTCTATCTATATCAATGATTCTTTGAATGCTTGGAAAACTTTCTTGAATGATGCCTGGGATTCGCAAAGAGTCAGCAACGGCTGGATTGCAAGCGGCGTTTGGCTTGGAGTTTATGCTGGCACCACCATCGTGATGGGCTTCCTCATCTGGCTCATGTGCCGAGGCAAAGACAACCCATATCGTTCCCTCAATCTTTGGGATACGCAGAAAATCGCTTATTGGAGCGCCTTGTGCCCAGCTTTGATCGCTTTGATCCTTGGTTTCATCTGGAGCGCTTATATCCAAATGTATTTCATCTTCATCTTCGGCTTCCGCATTATGTGGATGAGCATGAAGACGCTTCGTCCGTATCAGCAATAAGATAAAAGAAAATCAAACAAGTGTTGAACGTCTCTCTTGTTCATACGCTTCGTCGGCTAGGAGCTTGTTTTCGTATTCTTTTATAAGGTTTCTAATCCCTTTGGTGTATGCGTCCGCGTCTATCCTGCCCCTGCATTTTTTAAACCCATCAATTTCGTTGAGAAATTCAGCGATTGTGCAAGACATGCTGAAACTCGGTGCATCTATCTTTCTCCCGCAGTCATTCTCATCTTTTCTTATGTAGTCGCTTTCAGCGAGAAAGGCAATGGCTGATAATATTCGACGCTCATGTGTGACTGGGTTTTTGCTAATTTTTTGAATAAGGTTATTTTCTTCGCCATACAAAAGATAATCGATAGAAACATTTAAGCCTTGCGAAATTAAAACAATAGTCTCAAGTGACGGTGTTTGTTTACCGTTTTCGTATCTATTAAGACTACTTTTATCTATATGTATTTTTTCAGCAAACGTCTGTTGTTTTAATGAATTTTCAATGCGTTTAGTCCTAATTCTTTTGCCGATTTCGTCCATATTGCTTAACATACCTTTTTTCCTCTATATATTTATTTATTAATCATTTGATTCAGGAGTCAAGTTTTTGCTTATTTAATAAAAATAGTTTGTTACTTCCTTTAGACTGAAAATTTATCGTCGAATTAGACCCAGCAAACCAGACTATATAAAGGGGGCAGAGTTTTTATTACATTTTCATCAGGAGACAAAAATGGATAAAAATTACAAGAAAGAAAAACCATCACGTGGATTCAAAGACACTTTCAACTTTTATATGATAAGGAACCTCGAATTGGTCGGCGAAATGGAAATGCCTTACATCCCAAAATATGATGGCCCTATCCCGACAAAATTAGTCAATTGCGTTAGGAAGGTTCAAAATCCTCAGCATTATTTCGTTCATCATTATCTATATGACTATATGTTTGATGGGAAAAACGGTATCTGGCATGGCTGTCAAGAATCTAGTCGCAAAACAAAGAGCGTTATTAAGAAATACGCACAATACCAAGGAGTAATTTCACCAGATTTTTCAATTTATATTGATTTGCCTTTAGCTGTGCAGATATGGAATATCTATAGAGATCGTGTGACGTGTATGTGGCTGCGTGAGCAAGGGTTTCACGTCATTTTCAATATCAGGTGGGGCGACCAAAGAACATACAAATATGCTTTTTACGGCGTTGAGAGGCACAGCGTAGTTGCGGTTGGAAGCCATGGATTAATTAAGCATCCGGAAAACCGTGCCATATTTCTGGAGGGGTTTGCGAAAATGATCAGGACCGTGGAGCCATCAACTATATTGCTTTACGGTTCTTGTTTACCATCGATAAAAAACATGTGTTCCGACGCAGGGATAAACTTAATTATTTTCAAAAGCGAGCAGACTGAAGCTCGAGAAAGGGTTAAAGATGGCAGGCGGAGATAGTGGATCACCCGATAACAAAAATACACAAGGTGGTAAGTATTTGAGCGCGATGAACGAGCAAAAGCAAAACAAGCATATCCCAGGAACTAAAGAATTCGATCCTTCTAAAAGCCCCATTGATAAGGTTGGCATAGGCGAACTAGACAAATTAATTAAAGACAACTTGTCAAGCGCAATTGATTTAGGAAACGGGAAGCAACTGTTAGAGTTGCCAAAAATAGTTGGAACGTATAAAACAAAGGACGGGTTATTTTCCGAGCCGACAAACCGAATAACAATTCACAATTCAAGAACCGGATATCATGCAGTACCAGCGCGCCCGAAAAGGAGTTAAATATGTGGCTAAATAAAAACGAAGAAAAAACATACGGCCCGTTCTCAAAATATATAGACGAGCATATTGATGAGCGCTTTTTGTTTGAACTAGCAGATAGCGCAATTGTTGTTGTCAAAGACTACAGTGGTGATTTCGAAAGCGATAATGGCCTAGAGCTCAACGAACCAGGGTACGAGGAATACTGGGAAAGAGCATTTGAGATTGTTGAAATCATCAAAGACGATAAGAACATTTATCGCGTAGGAGGGAAATTTTGTGTGAATTACCACACAATTCCAAAAACATATAGAGTATATCCTTAATCCCCGTAATCGCTTGGCCTAGAATCGTCGACCCAGGTGCAGCCAAGCGGATCGGTGATGTCGTTCATTTCAAGATATATATAATTTGTCAAACCAACAAACGGGTGCTCGAAATCCGCCGTGAACACAACCTTTTTGTTGCGCTTTATCTCAAAATCAATGCGTTCAAGGATTATATCGAGGCACTCAGGTTTTTTCTCTTTATATCCTCTTAATAAAGTATAAAAACCAGGTTCGACGAAAAATGAATCGCCTTCCTCGTCCTCGTAATAGTGGCATAATGGATTAAGGGGGTTAGGCACTGATTTATATTGATTAAATTCTTCGTAAAGCATATATTTTCCCACTAAATATACACTCATTCTTAACTCACCGAAAGAAAGGAGAGAATATGGCTGTTGACCCAAAGAAAATAAAAATCGTCTTTACCGATATTGACGGAACCTTGTACTCGCACAAAAGCAAGAAGGTGCCAGAAAGCGCCATAGAGGCCGTAAAGAAACTGCAGGCTAAAGGAATAAAGGTCTTTCTCTGCAGCGGCAGGAACTTTTATTTAATACGTAAAACCGGTATTTTGGACCTCATCAAGCCTGACGGCATCGTCATGATGAACGGGGCGGCCACCATCGTGGGCGATAAAACGATCTACAAATACCCGATCCCGCAAGACGTAGTCTCGGCGATGATCAAATTCTCCTATCGCCTTAAGTTCGGCTTGACTCTCATCGAGGAGAGCGAAGGCCATATCAATTACATCGATGATCGCGTCATCGATGCTCACGCAAAATACGGCACCCGCTTCCCACAGCCTCGCAAATTCGAGATCCCCTACGACCGCACCGTTTATCAGATGATTGCTTTTTGCGACAGCTTCGACGAATCTCTTTTTCTTCCCCACTTGCGCGACTGCAAAGCCGCTCGATGGGACGAATACGCCGTCGACATCATGCCTAAAGACAGCGATAAGGCCAAAGGCATTATGGCGGCGCTTGAATATTTTGGCTACAAAGCGGAAAACGCCATGTCGATTGGGGACCATAACAACGATATCGACATGCTTCTTTTCACCGGGATCGGCGTCGCCATGGGTAACGCCATCCCAGAAACGAAAAGCATCGCGGATTACGTCACTTCCGATATCGATGATGATGGCTGGAGCAACGCATTCAAGCATTACGGATTAATCGAGTAAGATTATTTATCGTAAGGTTCATGACGGAGGATCTTGAAGGAACGATATAATTGCTCAAGCAAAATAACGCGGGCAAAGCCATGGGTAAAAGTGAGCTTGGAGAGAGTCAAAACGGCATTTCCGCGTTTTTTCATTTCCTCGCTTAAGCCAAGCGACCCGCCGATGACGAAGTTGACCTCGCTCCCTCCTTTGATGAACCAATCGCTGAGAGAATCCGCTAAAAGAGAGGAGGTCATTTGCTTGGCTCCTAAGTCGAGCAAAACCACAAAATCGCGAGGTTTCAGTTTTTGCAAAATCCGCGCACATTCCTTTTCTTTTATCTCTTCTCTCTGCGTTTGGGAGGGGTTTTCGACTGTTGGCAGATCTGGGAATTCAATTATCTCAATATCCGCGTATTTGCTTAGCCTTTTTGAAAAATCCGCGCAGGCTTCGCGCAAATATGCGTCTTTCAGTTTCCCGATGGCGTAGATTTTCAACTTCATAAATCCCCGCCTTCTACCATTGTATGCTGGCGTAGGCATCTGATTATTATTTTGGAGGTGTCGATGCCTTTCTTCTTCAAGATTTTGCGGTACGTCGATAGAGCGACTTCCTCACTATTGCACTCTTCGCTTAAATGGGCCAGATAGATGGCCTTCGTATTCGGCCCAATCAATTCGCTCATGTATTTGGCGGATTGCTCGTTCGATAGGTGCCCATGGTTCGAGGAGATGCGCTTTTTCAAGCACATCGGCCTTTTTGAATCCATGAGCATTTTCTTATCGTGATTGCTCTCGAATATATAGTAGGTTTTGTTTTTCAAAAGCTTGAGATTTTCTTTAGAAAGCGTGCCGGTATCAGTGACATAAGCCAATGATTCATCGCCATTCTCGATAAGATAATTGCTCGGGTCAGCGGCATCATGCGATACGCGAAACGGATAAATATAAAATGAGCCCAGATGGAATACCTCATCGTCGGAGAAATGCTCTGCCCCTTCTACTGGTGTCAACTCGCTACAAAAAACCGGGATATTCCTATCAATGAGAAAACGGACGCCTTTAATATGGTCGGTATGCTCATGGGTGATAAAAGCCATCTCGATATCTTCGACTTTTTTGTAGATATAGCTTGCTCCTTCTTTCAAACGGGTGAAAGTCAGCCCCATATCGATCTGAAAAAGGGTGTTCTCATCATAAATGAGCGTAGCGTTCCCTTTAGAGCCGCTCGCAATGGAAAGAAACTTGATCATCTTAATCCACGGGATTGACGTTGATATCCCCGTTCATGCTTGCTTCTTGACGCTGCATCTCGAGAGTCGGGTTATCAAAACGCTGATAGTTTTTGGAGAAAAGAAGGGTTATGTTGCCGGTTCTGCCATTGCGGTTTTTCGCAAGCGCGATGTTGATGAGGGAAACGCTGCCTTCGTCCTTGCCTTTGGCTTTGGCTTGATCGACTTGGCTTTGAAGCGTCTTCACATAATCGCTTTCGCTTGGGCCCTTGCCTTTCACGTCTTGGTTGAGGCTCTGATAGTAGTCCTTGCGGTACATAAGGATGACCATATCGGCATCTTGTTCGATAGAGCCCGATTCTTTCAATTGTGACATGCTAGGGACCTTCGATTCGCTCTTATCGACATCGCGGTTAAGCTGGGCCAAGACGATTACGGGCAATTTCAAACTACGCGCGAGTTCTTTGAGCGTCTTCGTGACGACGGCGATTTCAAGGTTACGGGAATCGTATTTCGTCTCAACGCCGATAATGTTCAGATAATCGATGAAAATCGCGCATAAATCAGGATGCTGCTGCGCGAGTTTGCGGCTTTTGGCGATGATATCTCCGAGTTTTTGATTGGGCGTATCATCAAAGTAAAGCTTCGTTTTTGCGATATCATCGAGCGCGCTCATGACTTTTACCGTCTCATTGCCATACAAATCGCCCATTTGGATTTTCTCTAGCGACACCATCGATTCGGCCGCGCATAAGCGCTTGGTGATGTCTTCGCTAGGCATTTCGCAAGAGAAGAAAGCCACTGTTTTGTCTTCGTGAACGGCGGCATTGTAGGCCAAATTGATGGCAAAGGCGGTTTTGCCAACCGAAGGGCGGGCGGCGATGACAACGAGGCTGCCGGGCTGCCATCCATGAGTGAAATCGTTGAGCATCGAATAGCCTGTATCGACGCCAGACAATTTTTTGTTCGCGCGGTTTTTCTCGATTTCGAGACGGATCTTGACCGCATCGCCTACCTCTTTTGCCGTTTTAAAGCCGCCGACAGCGCGGGAAGAGGATATTTGCTCGAGTTCCAAAGAGGCGGAATTCAAGAAATCGCCTATATTTTCGATTTTGCCTTCGCCATATTCTTTTTTTATCTTTTCCATCCGCAAAAGATATTTTCTGAGAACGCTTTGATCACGAATGATATTGACGTAGTGATCAACGTTGTTAGGGTTGATGGTCTCATCAATGAGCTCGAAAAGATAATCCGGCGAGCCAGCTTCCTCTTTGAGCTTGGTCAAAACAAGTTGATCGTTAACGGTTTGGGCATCAATGGGGCTCGGTTTCTCAGCGACTTCTTTCATCGCTTTGAAAATGATTTTGTTGCGCGGATCCACATCGCTCCAATCATCTTCCGTCAAAGCCGCCAAGGCGACAGAGGCAGCAGAAGATGAGACGAGCATCGAGCCCAAAACGCAGCGCTCAGCTGTTACGTTAGAAGGCAAAATGAATTTTTCAGCCATTATTTGTCCTCGGATATATGGACGTTGACCGTGCCGGTCACTTCGCCAGCGCTTCCTTTGTATAAAAGGATACGCAGGCGCGTATAGCCAAAGGCATTGGCTGGGTATTTATCGATGAATTTGCGCTTATCGATTTCAATCCCCCATTGGGTTTTAAGTCCTTCTTGGATTTCTTTTGGGCTGATGGTGCCAAACATCCTTCCATCGCTCCCCGGTTTGACCTTGAATTCAACATCGATGTGCTCAAGACGGGCGGCGATTTCTTCCGCCTCTTTCTTCATTTCCTGCTGGCGGACTTCCTCTTCGGCGTTTTGGCGGGCCAAAACCTTTTGGCTATCGGAAGTGGAAACGACGGCGATTCCGCGTGGAATCAAGAAGTTAGTGGCATAGCCATCGCTCACGTTGATGGTCGCGCCTTTTTTGCCAAGGCGGTCGTCTTTTAACAAAATTACTTTCATTTTATCTATCTCCTTCAGTATTCACGCTGTTGCGGGCGACTTCTAAGTAATCCTCAAGCGTATCATTCAAGATGCCCTTCACCTTTTCGATGGTGCTATTCGGGAAGACGGCGGCAGCCATCGTGAAGTGGCCTCCGCCACCCATCTTTTCCGCTAAAAGCTGAACGTTGATGGTACCATCGCTTCTTGCGCTCAATTTAATGGTCTTTTGATCGATTCTACCGATGACGAAGCACGCATTGATGCGTTTTAAGTGCAGAAGGTTGTTGGCGACTTTCGAAATGGTGGCCGATTCAATGCAGTCATCTTCATCAGCCGTGCAATAGACGATGCCGTAAG
This sequence comes from Lachnospiraceae bacterium, assembly GCA_963654425.1. Taxonomy (GTDB): domain Bacteria; phylum Bacillota_I; class Bacilli_A; order RFN20; family CAG-826; genus UBA4951. The sequence continues at coordinate 93,968 of CAVKAR010000002.1, read as the reverse complement.
AAGGGCTGACCATCGAAGATATGATGCGATTGATGAGAACATATTCCTCGTATTCGTCTTTCAAATAATCATCGGCTTTCGAATTGTCGGCTCCGTAATTCTTGAGAATCTCGGCGGCTTCGAAAGTTCTCATACCCGTTGATTTGCTCTTGAAATAGTTGCTATCGAGGAAGATGCCTGAAAGCATCAAGGTCGCAAATTCAGGCGCTACTTCAATCCGGGGGTTCGCCGTGGCGTAGCGGATCATCATCGCGAACAATTCGCTGGCGCTGCTTGCGCTTGGCTCAATATAGGTGAGGACCGGGCGTTCAATGAACTCATTGCTGCGCCGGTGATGATCGATAATGATGATTTTCTGCGCTTTTTCCAAAATCTTGGGGCACATCGTAAGCTTTGGGACCGAAACGTCGGTCACGATGAGAAGCGAGCTGCTCTTTATTTCGCTCACCGCATCTTCTGGCGTAATCGTTATCTTGTCCAAACGCTCTTTGCGGAAAGCCTCTTGGAAAGCGATGCGCGTTTTCTTCTCGGCTTGCTTTGGGTTATAGATGATTCTTGAGCGCTTCTTGCACCAATCGCAAATAGCCATCGCTCCTAGGCATGAGCCTAAAGCATCCATGTCGAGGTCGGTATGCCCCATAATGTAGACGCTGCTGGAGCTTTTGATAAGAGAGATCAATGAGTCGGCAATAGAGCGGACCTTGACTTTGCTCGTGGACTCGAAAGCGGCGCTCTTCCCGCCAAAGAACTTAAGCTCAGCCCCGTATTGGCTTACAACCGCCTGGTCACCGCCACGCGATAAGGCGACATCAACCGCGCTTGTGGCCATTTCGTTCAACTTGCCAACGTCTGGGAAATCGTGCGCAAAGCCCAAAGACAAAGTAAGGGGGTTTTCCTCTCCTTTTCCAGCCGCGCGCACTTTTTCGAGGACGCTGAAACCGTCTTTCTCCAGTTTGTGGAGGGAGGAGAAATTGCAAACGGCGAAATACGTGTCGTTTCTGACGCGGCGGAGCAAAACGCCAAAACTGCGGAAATAATCGGTGATGACGTTCCTGATCTTGTTCACCATATCTGCCGATTCGTCAGTCTCGGAGGCGACATCGTTGAAGTTATCGATCATGACAATGCCCAGGACGAGAGCCTGCTCTTGCGAATAATTGACGATATTGTCGTATTTTGTCGTGTCTTTGAAGATGAATAGGCGTGGCTCGCTTAGATATTTGACGTCGAAATTGCATCCTTTGATCTCGACTCCGTGCAAAACTTTGTTGGCTGGAGCATTGACTAGTTCTTTCAAAACAGGGAGCCAATCGTAGACGCTCATGTCGACAAGCTCGATGTTTCTCTCTTTAAAAAGGCTGTTGTTCCACATAATGGTTCCGCGCTCATCGACAACCACCAGGCCTATCTGCCCGAAATCGTATGCCTCTTGGATGTCGGAGCTTACCAAAGAAGCCGTTTCAATATCGTTCTTCTGCCTCAAATGGTTGATCTTCATGAGAGCAAACCAAAAATAAAGCAGATCCAAAATCACCAAAACGGATATGCCTAGCATCAAATACCCAGTGGTCACGTAGCTTTTGAAGGAGAGCCAGTCAAACCACCAAAAAAGGCATGCTGCGATGATGATGATCGCTTCGATAAGCGCTGTTACTAGTATTGAAATGCGCAGATGCTTAAGGATTTTGCTCATAATGGACTCATTATAGTCTTTCTTAGACTATAAATTAAAACAAAACGAGGCGTCTTGGCCGTTACGCACGAAAATCGGCCGTGTTGCCTCCTCATAAATCTCAATTCGCCTTTTTGCTTGCCTCTTTATGTCTATTGGGCCTATGCGTTTATGATTGCCTTGATTTGGTTCCAAAATGGAACGAAAAAGCAGGACTAAGGTTCAAAAGTGCGTATTCCTATACAAAATCACTCGCCTAGGACCAAAGGAGATAACGTCGGCTTTTGAGCAGTATTTATCAAAAACTAGCCAATATGCGTCTGAATTCGTAATGGCTGAAGCTAAAACCACAAGACCAAATCACCATTTAGTGGCCACGCCATCGACGTAATGCCAATAATTCAATGATGTGTCGGTCGGTTTGCTCTCACTGTAATAAAGCATCTTGAAGTTGTGGAAATCGAAGTAAATTTGCTTTTTGGTGGTTGGGTCTACTCCGTTGCCGCAAACTCCGCTTTCGACTTTGACTTTGCCCCAGCTTGTTTTATCGCCTTTGTAGAAAACTTCGATATTCTCATAAATAAAATTGTTCAGATTGTAATCAAACCTTGCGGAATTCGTGTTCTTGAAACAAGCCTTTTTTATCAATTTGACAGATGTAGGCATAACAATGCTTTTGAGCGAACTGCAATATTCGAAACAGTTTTCGCCAAGCGTTTCAATCCCGTCTGGAATGCTTATGCTTTCCATTCTCGCCATCGAAAACAAATAGTCGCTGAAGTATGTGCTGTATAGTTTTTCCCCGAACGTTATTTTTTTCAGCGTTTTTGAAGAAAAAGCGTATGAGGGAAATGGCATAGGGGTAGTTTCCCCATATGAATTCGTTTCGATATACCCATACGAAGGGACTTCCAGCTCCTCTATTCCCAGAAAAGCATTTTTATAGACCTTGACGTTGTCGACCAGCTTTAATTTTTTGATTCCGGAATCATCGAACATTCCACCCGTATAAGCCTTTATTCTATCGTTGTTGATGGTTTTCAGATTCGTGCAGCCACTAAATTGATATCCGTTTTCATAAGAATAGGAACCATACGTGTCCGCGGTTAGATTTATGGAGACCAAAGAAGAGCAATTCTTAAAGCATTCTTTATGTAAGCTAATCGATGAAGCGTTTGCAGGAAAGGAAAAGCCATCTAAAGAAGCACAGCCGGCAAATGAATTATCCCCAAGCGAGAAATAAGATTCTTCGTCCAGCGTGAACGTTGCGCTTTTTAAATCTGCGCACCCTTTAAAAGCGTCTTTTGCGATGCTTTTTATATTGTTGAAACTGATGTTCGTCAATTTGGTATTCGCGAAGGCTTCTTCGGGAATGAAAGTCATTTCCGAGTCTTCGCTCAACTCGATATGAGATAAAGCCGTATTAGCGAACGACGAAATGCCAAACTTGCCTATTTCCCCGTCAAAACCCGTAAAATTGGTGCAATCTTTGAAACCTGCAATTTTAACTTCCAGCTCCTTATTGACGTTTGTGACTTTTTCGATGTAGGGGTTTTCTTGCATGTCTATTTTTGTTACGTAATCGCCTAGTTTCAAATTTTTGATTTTGATGCCAGGAGGTAAATCGACACGAGTAATCTTGCGCCCGCCATACGTGCTAGGCATTCCAACGTCTTCTTTATCGCCACGATAATCAAATATGGTTATTTCATCTTCGTCTCGATAAAGGGAGAAAAGGCCATATTCCTTATTCCAATTGCATTTTTTGCATTCGCCATTAGAGAAGTATGAATGCGCTTCTTCATCCGAATGATCATCATTTTTCCAGTGATATTGTCCGTCGAAAACATAGTCGTCATGATCGCTGTCTTTCTCAAACGAAGAGTTAAAAGAGCAGCCACCGAGCGGAAGCAAGGCCAATATCATCAAAGAAAGCGCGAGTTTTTTCATCGGTGTGTTCTCCTAATCGCTCATATGCTCGTTATTGTAGGGTATCGCCTCTTCAGAGTCTATGGTGCTCCATGGAGACGGTCGCGTTTCACAAATGCATTTTGAATAAAGAGAAGCCCGCTCTCTCAATGTTCTTTGTCTAAGAAAGGAGAACGAGCATGAATACAATGCCAAATAAGACGGTGCTTTTCGACGATTTGATTTCCGATTCCCGCGAGAACGGCGCACCCATCGTCGCCGCGAACGCAGAGATGATGGACGCCGCAATATACTCGATGATGGACCACGAAAGGTTCTCCGTCGTCAATTGCCGGCCGCGCACGGTGATGACCACCCTGGGGGCGAAGGAAAGGTTGAAGTGGAGGGCGATAGTGTCGGCGGAATCCATAGACAAGCACGTCAAAGTGTATTGTGACGACGCGGAAAAAGACTCAAAGCAAAATCAATCCGCGGAACAACTATGCTTATAAATTGTTCGTCTTTCTTAGAGCGGATTTCCTAAAACGAGTGACTGTATCAAGTTAGAAGGTTTTAGTTGCATAAAACGCAATTTCAAACGTCAAAGATAAACAAAAATGCGATTCTATCGAAACTTTTTTAGTTAACACTTTGTTGTCGCTTAGTTAACGTTTGGTTGCAATTTGATTTAAATGCCTTAAAATTCATTTGGAGGTTATTGCTATGACGAAAGAATGGAATTGGATGCTTTTGGTGAAAAGGCTCGCAAGCGAAAAGAAAGAAAGCGAAGTCGTGGAATTCAAACACAACAACTCCGATCCAAGCACGATCGGCGAGGATATTTCGGCGTTAGCCAACGCATCGGCAATCCTAGGTGAGGAAAAGGCCTACATGGTTTGGGGCGTCTCAGATCAGGAATTTGATCTGGTCGGAACCGATTTCGACCCAGATAAAGCAAAAATAGGTAACGAAAGTCTCGGGAATTGGCTTTCAACGCAATTGCAGCCCCGCCCTTTCATCGACTTCCACAAGACAAGCGAGAACGGGAAGAATTACGTTATCTTAGAAATCGAGAAGTCCCGCGGCTTTGTGACGTCCTTCAAAAAGACGGCCTATTGCAGGGTGGGCAGCTACACAAAACCCTTAAAGGAGTTCCCGCTCATCGAGAAAAAGCTCTGGGCGAAATTGAATGATGCCGTTCCAGAGGAGCGTTTAGTGTCTTTCGATCTCTCGGCAAACGAGGTAGCCTCAAAACTCTCCTTCAGTACCTATTTTCAAGTGTTAGGAACCCCCATTCCCTCGACGCTTGAGGAAATGCTTGGAAGACTTACGAATGATGGGATGGTGAAAAAACAGGAAAACGGCCTTTATTCCATCACCTTAATGGGCGCGGTTTTGCTGGCAAATAACCTAAGCGACTTTCCTTCTTTAGGGAGAAAAGAAATAACAATCACCCTCTTTGAAGGAGAAACAAAAATCCAAAATCGAGAAAGCAGGGAATTCAAATCCGGATACCTGCTTTCTTTTGAGGAAGCCATATCCTACTTGAAGTCGTTCACGCTTCAAAGGACCTTTGTTAATGAGAAAGGCTACACCGCCTCCTCTTATTTTTATCCTGACATCGTCCTCCGCGAAGGCCTCACCAACGCCATCATACATCAGGACCTGCTCGAAAGGGGCGCAGGGCCGATGGTCAATATTACAAGCACCTTCATTGAATTCGTCAATCCCGGAAGTTTGAAGATCAGTCCGGATCACATTATCGACGCCGAGCCGATCGCTGAGAACGAGAAGCTCTCCTCATTCCTACGGAGGGCCGGTATCGGCGACGCCCGGGGGACGGGCTTCGACAAAATAGAGAACGCCTTAGAGGAGGCACGTATGCTCTCCCCTTCCGTTCATGAACTCAGCTCAAGCGTGAGCGTCTATGTCTACACTATAAAACCGTTCTCGAAATGGAGCCTCGAAGAGAAATTAAGCGCAGCCTATTACCACGCCTGCCTTTTCTACTATTCTGCGGGCAAGGCCATGACCAACGAAACTCTGAGGAACCGATTTGGGCTCAGTGCGAAAGAGAAAAGCATTGTGTCGAGGATCATTCGCACAGCGGTCGAGCGCGGTCTCCTAAAAATACAAAACGAAACAGCCTCGGACAAAAACAGATCATATGTGCCTTATTGGGCTTAATTTTGTTGCACGAAATGCGATTCCAAACGTCGAAAATATTCAAAAACAAGACTCTGTCGGAAATTTTTTAGTTAGCATTTAGTTAACACTTAGTTGCAAAAGTCTAAATTAACCACCAAAAGGCAACCGATAAAATTCCGTTTGTATATCATCGTAATGGCTATTTATCATTTGAGACCTAGCAAATAGGCGTCAACTCTAGGCTTTTTTGCACTCCAAAAACTCAGAATTAGACAACCCGTTTTGGCATCTAGGGGCAAAAACAAGCACGAATTCAAAAAACTCGTAATTTTCGTGATTTTTCAAAATTGAGTTGTGGCTTGGATCTTTCCTAAACCCGCCTTCGTCCCCTTATTGAAGCCTAAATCAAGGATTTTGCTTATAATGCGAAAGCAGCAATTGTCAACAGTTGAGGAAACGTCGGTTCAGTCGGATGTTTTTACTGTTTTGACAAGGATTTGGAGCGGGCGTTCCAGGACGGGGTTGGGAGAAGATGGCCACGGCATCTGAAAAGGTCGTTTTGGGGCGATCTGGGGAGCTTCGTCGGCGTGGGAGATAATCGCTCGAGATGATTGAAATGGCGCGGAGTTGGGGTCGTTCGGGGAGGGCGAAGGGAAAAACCTATCGGTTGGGATAGGTCTTTTCGTTTTGATTATAGGGGCAATCGCGCGAAACGCAGGGACGTTTGGTTTGCACGATTACACTTATTTATCCCGTTTCCATTTGCCATTCGATCAACGAATGAATGGTGGTCAATTCCAAATTGCCTATTATGCATATGTGCTTATTTTCTAACCAACATTGCGCATCATGACCCCTAAACGTGATTTTTTTGAATATCATGAGCCCTCATGAGCCCTCATGAGCCCTCGCTTGTGAAATTATATTTGCAAAAGCGTTTTTCTTTAGTAACAATCGTATTATTTCTATGTTCTCATTAGCTTATTAATGACTCAATCTCTGTCATAGTTTTTGCTTATCATGAGCCCAAAATGCGTTTTTTGCTTATCATGAGCCCTCGCAAGGGCTCATGATAGCTCATGATGTTTCGCTTCAAAATCAAAGAGCAAGAAGAATATGCGCCTCATCCTTAGTGGCATAGGGGATATGCTCGCCTTTAAGTAGGCTTCACGTCGCCTCTTCCTAATTTGCAAAGCCTATTTAATCCTCTCATCTATCTACTCGTTTAAAACAAACAAATTGACTCGCCTAGCTTCTAAAAACAGCTTCTGATCATCGTGCGATTTTATTGACAACAACGCTCCCAATCAGTTTCTTGACCGCCCGAACCGGGAAGTTCATCGATAATTCGAGTAATTGCTCCCGAGTTATTTGGTTGGCGTTGATATATTCAAGCAGCTTCTTTCGTGACGCTTCGCCAAAACAATCCGTCTCCGATGAATCATTGAACAATTGCAAAGCCGTGTACGTCCCGTAATTATCGCTACTTATAATGCAACGCGATTTTCTCAAAACGAATTTCCTGTCGTTTCTTCCACTGCTGGAAACGCATGGTTACCTTATTCGTGATGACGTCGACTACCGCCGCCGTCTGCGGCGTAACCAAAAAGTGGTTCAGCAATTTGATTCCGCTTAAGACCCCATAAGTCTGGCTGCCGTTACAAAGATTTTTTCTCGATTACGGAATCAATCGTCATCGGAGGCGCGGGGGACGAATCGCTCAAGACGGTTGAAACGGCGCGGAGTTGGGGTCGTTCGGGGAGGGCCAAAGAAAAAGGCCTATCGGTCGGGATAGGTCTTTTCGCTTTGGTTGTAGGGGCAATCGCGCGTAACGCAGGGACGTCGGTTCTGTGCAAAGCAGGGACGTTTGGTTTGTGCGATTACACTAGTGGCTATTTCTGTCCAGCTTCAGGAAGAAGACCCATGAAACGGGCATTCTTAATGGCGCGGGCAAGCTCTCTTTGATATTTCGCGCAAGTGCCAGTGGCGCTGCGAGGAGCGATTTTGCCATCTGGATTGATGAATCTCTGAAGGAGCTCGACGTCTTTATAATCGATATATTTGACGTGATTCTTTTTGAAATAGCAAACCTTTTTTCTCGGTCTCATTTTCTTGTAAGCCATATTACTCCGGTGTCCTTTCTTTTTTGTTGGTCTTAGAACGGCAAGTCGTCATCAACGACGTCAATCGAATCTAAGCCTTCCCCATTCGCCGTTTGTGGCGCGGGCTCGCTGCTGGATGAATCCGCAACGTATCCGCCATTGTCTGCAGCGGCGTTTGCGCCTTTTGGCTCAAGGAGTTGGAAATCATCGGCAACGATATCGGTGGCAGTGACCTGCACATTATCGGTGCGACGTGTGTATTTTCTTTGGGTGATACGCCCTTGAACCGCAACAAGGTTGCCTTTGCGGGCATATTTGCCGACGAATTCGGCACTTTGACCGAATATCGAGCAATTCATGAAAACGGTTGTTTTCTCACCGTTTGGCCCTTTGCGGTTATCGTCACAAGCAATCGTGAAGGAAGCGACTGAAAGGTTCGATGGCGTTCTCCTTAGTTCTGGATCGCGGGTTAGGCGTCCAATCATCACAATTCGATTAAGCATACATTATGACCTCCGTTAATCGTGGTTTAGTCTTGATCAACAGTGACCAAATAACGAATGACGTTGCTATCGAGTTTCGCTAAACGCTCAAATTCATTAAGCGCGGCAGGCTCGGCGGTAACCTTGATGATTACGTAGTAGCCTTTCGTTTGCTTATTGATTGGGTAGGCGAAGTCTCTTAAGCCCCATTCTTTCGTGTTGGTAACCTTGGCTTTGAGGCCTTCAAGGATACCCTGGAGCTTACTGATCTCATCTTTGCGAGCGGACTCTTCAAGGTCAGCGCGCAGGATGTACATGATCTCATACTTCTTCATTTTTGCACCTCCTAGTTTCGGACTCTGGGCCACCTCGCGATGCGTGTGGCCATAAGAGTGTGTGCCTTAATCCTTCGTTAAGGCGGTCATAATTATATTATGAGGGCACCTACTTAGCAAATAGAATCGCGATGGTCACTTTGCCTCTCCTAAACCTTGATCGGCAGTCTAAATACGCGCCCATATTTCTAAGCAATGCTTCTCCCATTACTAGAGCTTTTTTGCGCCGTTTTACGAAAAATTCGAACCTCATCGATGAATTGTGTTAAATTTTGATCATGAAAATCAAAACACATATGTGCCTTGCCTCAGGGGCATGCGTTCTTATCGGCGTTGTTAGTTTGTTCGCGGTGCTCCCCTTAAGAACCACCAAAGAAACCAAAAAGGGGGCTGATTGGATGAAGGGTGTCGATGGCTCTACGAAACTCACGTCTTTATCCCTTCCTGGATCCCATGATGCCGGAGCTTTTTACTCGATTGGGGATGTGGCAGGAAAATGCCAAGATTTGTCGGTAAGCGAGCAGCTTGAGGCTGGGTCGCGCTTTTTCGATATTCGGCTTCAACAAAAAATCAACGTTTTGAATGTTGTGCACGGCATTGTCGATCAAAAGCTGACCTTTTCTGACGTCTTGTCGTCGTTTGTTTCGTTTTTAGAGAGCCACAAAAGCGAAGCGTTGATCGTCTCTATCAAAAAGGAGGAAAAAGACATAAGTTCGACTACGTCCTTCGAAGAGGCTTTGAAGGCATCTTTGTCGCCATATCAATCAATTTGGAATACTTCAGGCAATTTGCCAGCAACCCTGGATGAAGCACGCGGAAAAATATTCTTGATTTCCCGTTACGCCGATTCGACCATCGGCTTGCCAGCTTATGAAGGATGGCTCGATCCTGATAGCGAAAATAGCGGCAATACTTTCGATATAGTTTCAAGCGGCCTCCACGTGCAGGATCATTACAAAGTCTCAAATATCGAAATCAAGCAAAAAGAATTTAGTGAGTGCATTGAGTTTGCTGGCCAGACGGGCAAAGATTCGTTGACCCTCAATTTCGCTTCCTGCTACTTCACGACCGGATTTCCTCCAACATACGCTGGGACTACGGCGAAAATCATGAATCCGTGGGTAATCGAGCAAAGTAAGAATCGCCGCAATTTAGGCATAATTATATGCGATTTCGTTACTTCTTCGTTGTGCGAAGCCATTTATGCGAGGAATTTCGAATGAAAAAAATCGGAAAGATTATTTGCTACATTTTTGCGGGGATTTTGCTTGTTTTATCCTTGGCATTTATCGTAATCGAAGGGCGTACTTTATTTAGTGGTGATTGGACTTTATTCGAAAACCAAGTGAATGGGTTCTTCAGGTATTTTTTCCGTTTTGTCGTAGCCTTATTCGTCTTCTTTTCATCCATCCTTGCCTATTTTGCCTTGCGTAAAAAAGCCTCTATCGCCATACGCATTTATTTCTATTTCGGGGCAATAGGGATCTTGGTTTCCTCTCTGGTTATTTCTTACTTTGCTTCCAATTACATGAATTTGCTCTTCCGCCTCGTGTCGGCTTTTTATTTCTTTGGAGCGACGCTTGCATTCGCTGGAGTCTATAAAGAAATCAAGACCGCGCGAAAAAGGGAAGACGAGCATTGATCTTTGGCTTCATTAGAAAAAGGGCTATCGCAAGCCCTTTATCTTGTTTTCAATTTCGCACTGGCGAGAGTGTCTATTTTTCATTGCTTTTCATGGTTGGGAAGAGAAGAACTTCTCTAATGGTGTCTTCTTCCGCCATGAGCATGCAGAAACGGTCAACCCCTAAGCCGATTCCGCCGGCTGGAGGCATGCCGTAATTAAGGGCGTCTAAGAAAGAATAATCGATTTCGTTTGCTTCATCATCGCCCCTATCGCGAGCAGCCATCTGAGCCATGAATCTTTCTTTCTGGTCAAAAGGATTATTGAGCTCGCTATAAGCGTTCGCGAATTCCGTTCCGCCGATAAATAGCTCAAACCGGTCAACGAAACGCGGATCAGAAGTCTTCTTAGTAAGAGGGGAAACCTCGATTGGATATGTGTGGATGAAAGTTGGCTGAATAAGGGTCGGCTCAACGAATTCATCGAAGAAAGCCTGCATGATATAACCAGTGCTATTCCAGCTCTTCTCGAGAGGAACCTTGTGCTCTTTGGCTAACTCAACGGCTTTTTCAAAAGGGATGCCATCGGTAAAATCAATGCCGGTCTTCTCTTTGATTGCTTCGGCCATTGAGATATCAGCGAACGGCTTGCTCACATCGATATCGTTGTCGTGCCAATGGAAAACGCTTTTGCCAACGACTTCGTTTGCGATGTAATGGAATAACCCTTCGGCCCATTCTTTCATCGATCGGAGATCGCCGAAAGCTTGATATAACTCGATAGTGGTGAATTCCGGGTTGTGGCGATTGTCGATGCCTTCATTGCGGAATATGCGGCCGATTTCGTAGACGCGATCAATTCCCCCGACCATGCATTTTTTAAGATTGAGTTCTGTGGCGATTCGCAAATAAAAATCCCTATCTAAAGCATTGTGATGCGTGATGAACGGGCGAGCCGTGGCGCCACCAGCGATAGGAGAAAGAACCGGCGTCTCCACTTCCACAAAACCGAGGTCATCGCAGAATTTGCGAATCCCTTTTACGACTGCTGGACGCAATAAGGCGTTTTTCTTGGATTCGTCGTTGATAATCAAATCAACATAACGGTGGCGGCAACGGTCCTCCAAATCGGTCAAACCGTGATATTTCTCAGGAAGAGGCTTTAAGCATTTGGTGATATGGGTGTACTTGCTGACGCGGATTGTGAGCTCTCCGGTCCTAGTGAGCATAAGCGTGCCACGGAGACCGACGATATCGCCTAAATCGGCAAGTTTGAAAACGTTGTAGTCGTGTTCGCCGATAACGTTCATCCCAATCCAGGCTTGGATGTTCCCATATTCGTCTTTAAGATTCACGAAACTCGCTTTGCCCATCCTTCTGATGGCCATTAAGCGGCCAGCGACATCGACTTCGACGTTTTCTTTTTCAAGCTCTTCGGCGCTCAACGAGCCGTATTTGGCTCTGACATCCTTTATTTGGTCTTTCCATTCATAACGCGATCCATAAGGGTCAACGCCGAGCTCTTCGTATTTTGGGAGCTTCTCGCGCCTTGCAAGCTCTTGATCGTTTAACACTTCTTCCATAACTAACCTCGTATAGCCCTAGTAGTCTAAGCCAAAACGGTGTTAAAAGAAAGAGACGCTTAAGCGTCTGCGGTTTTGCTTATTTCTCTCAATTTGCTGGCGATTATTATTTAAGAGCAAAGCATTTCTCTTCGTTCTTTGCAGATGATTGATTATGATTATCACCAATGAAGACAGCTAACATGAATAAAATCGAAAACGGGCATTTCGAGGGAGAGCGTGCCCTTTTCAAAACAACGAATAAAACAATCGCCGGGTGTCTATTCGATAACGGGGAATCTCCTTTGAAGGAATGCCGAAATTTAACTATAACCGATTGTGTTTTCGGCTGGAAATATCCTTTGTGGTACGGAAAGAATCTGAATGTGTCCAACTCCAGGTTCATGGAGATGGGGCGAGCGGGCATTTGGTATACGAACGATTCCTCTTTTTCAGATCTTCAATACATTGCTCCAAAAGGATTCAGGCGCTGCCGAAACATAAGCTTGGAGAATGTCTCATTCGAAAACGCGAGCGAAACTCTTTGGTGGTGCGAAAACGTGAGGATGAGCAATTGCAAAGCCGTTGGCTCCTATTTGTTTATGCAGTCAAAGAGCATTATCGTCGAGAACCTGACATTGGAAGGCGACTATGCTTTCGACGGTTGTGAGAACATCCTCGTTAAAAACAGCGTCCTTCACACAAAAGACGCTTTTTGGAACTGCAAAAACGCCACTATCGAGGATTGCCTAATCGAAGGCGAGTATCTAGGATGGAACAGCGAAAACATCATCTTCATCAACTGCAAAATCAAATCGCATCAAGCGCTTTGCTACATCAAAGGATTGAAACTTATTGACTGCGAAATCATCGATAGCGATCTCATTTTTGAATATTGTTCAGACATAGATGCGGTTGTTCTTTCCGCAATAGATTCGATCAAAAACCCAATATCCGGAACAATCAAAGCAGACGGCGTGAAAGAGATAATCATGGATGATGCGCTCATCAAAAAAGAAGATACGAAAATCAGCATAAAAGACGATAAAGGCAATTACCATGAAATTTGATTTCGATAAAATCAACGACCGGCGCCATACTTGCTCCTCGAAATGGAATGTTGCCGATAATGAGCTGCCTCTCACCATCGCCGATATGGATTTTGAGACTTGCCCGGAAATCAAAAAAGCCATAATCGAAAGAGCGGAAACGGGAATATACGGTTATACGGAGCCGGATGATGATTGGTATAACGCTTATGTCTCTTTTTACAAAAAGCGCCACGATTTCTTTATCGAAAAAGATTGGCTGTTATTCTCAACCGGAGTAGTGCCAACCATCTCAAGCAGCGTACGCAAACTCACCAAAAGAGGCGATTGCGTTGTCCTTACTCCACCAGTCTACAACATCTTCTATAATTCGATTGTCAACAATGGCCGGACTCCTCTTGAAGTGCCTCTATTGGAGGATAGAGGAAATTACGAAATAAACTTCGCCGAACTAGAAAAAGCTTTTAGCCGCGAAAATACCTCTATGTTCATCCTTTGCAATCCCGCAAATCCGGTTGGGAAAATATGGAGCAAGGACGATTTGGCGGAAATAGGGCGACTAGCGAAAAAATACAATGTGATCGTTTGCAGCGATGAGATTCATGGCGAAATTACGCGCCCTGGAACTTCTTATACTCCTTTTTTATCCGTAAATAATTTGAATAAAGAAGTTGGTTTTGCGGCGATTTCGGTTACGAAAGCCTTCAATCTAGCCGGAATCCAAACCTCAGCCATCGTTGTGCCAAATTCAAACTTAAGAGCTTTAATCAACCGTCAAATCAATACAGATGAGGTTGCGGAAGGAAACGTGTTTTCGTATCTATCGGCATCTGCCGCTTTGACTAAAGGCGAATGGTGGCTAGACGAGATGAGAGAATACGTTTTCGCCAACCGCGATTTTGCCGAGACATATATAAAAAGAGATATCCCGGTTTTGAAAACGGTAAGCGCAGACGCAACTTATCTTCTTTGGATCGATATAAGAGACTTAACCCGCGATAGCGGTTCTTTCGCCGAGTTCCTTCGAAAAGAAACTGGGTTATTGCTATCTAAAGGCGATGTATATGGCGCAACCGGAAAAGGGTTTCTTCGCTTGAATCTAGCTTGCCCTAAATCGCTACTCACGAATGCGTTAGAACGTTTAAAGAAAGGCGTTGGATCTTTCTTGGAGACGAAATAAGAGTTAACTTTATCCGCTTGATACCTATACTTTAATAAACGCGAGGGAAAATCATGAGCAAAATCAGAGAGTACATGAACGATTATTTAGCTAGGGAAATAGAGACCTTGCGCAATTTGAATATGGATGAATGGGAAGAAGCCTGCTCTTGCCTTCTTCGCCACTATGAAACGGGGAGCACGATTTATACGATGGGCAATGGCGGCAGCGCCTCCACCGCTTCGCACATGGTCTGCGATTTCAACAAAGGCATTTCCTGCGATTTGGATAAGCGCTTCAATCTCGTTTGCCTGAATGACAATATCGCCGAGCTGATGGCTATAGCCAATGACATCGGCTACGAAGATGTTTTTCTATATCCTTTGACCAACAAACTGAAAAGGGGCGATTTGATTATCGCTATATCGGGAAGCGGAAACAGCAAAAACATTATCAAAGCTTGCGAATATGCCAAAGAAATCGGGGCCGAAATCATCGGCATTACTGGATATAATGGTGGGAAGCTCAAACAAATCGCCGATTATCACGTTGATGCGAACGTTAACGATATGCAGATAAGCGAGGACGTGCATTTAATCTTCAACCATATGATGATGTACACTCTCCATACTTATCTAAACAAAAAATAGGATAGGGATAAATTTGAAAACCTCCGATTGTCAAACGCATTCGGAGGTTTCTTTTTAAGCTTGCAGCTTTTTCGATGAGCCGGTATAGAGCTGATAATATTTGCCTTGCTTAGCCATCAAATCGTCATGCGAGCCGCGCTCGATGATGCTGCCTTGGTCAAGGACCATGATGACATCACTATTTTGGACGGTTGATAAACGGTGAGCGATAACGAAGACCGTGCGGTTTTTCATGATCGCATCCATCCCTTCTTGCACCAATTTCTCGGTATGGGAGTCAATGGAGGAAGTGGCCTCATCAAGAATCATCGCTGGCGGGTCAGCGACGGCGGCTCTAGCGATTGCGATTAATTGCCTTTGTCCTTGCGATAAGGAAGCACCGCCGTTGGTAAGCACCGTATCGTAGCCGTTTGGCAACAAGCTGATGAAGGAATCGGCGTTGGCTAGTTTCGCTGCCCTTACAATATCCTCATCGGTGGCATCCAAATTGCCAAAGCGGATATTCTCTTTGACGGTTCCCGTAAAAAGTTTTGTATCTTGGAGAACCATGCCGAGGGATCTGCGCAAATCGGCCTTTTTAATCTTGTTTATATTGATGTCGTCATAACGGATTTTTCCGTCTTCGATATCGTAGAACCTGTTGATAAGATTCGTAATCGTGGTCTTGCCAGCGCCAGTTGGGCCGACGAAAGCGATTTTTTGGCCAGCCATGGCGTATAAAGTAATGTCATGGAGGATGATTTTATCCGGCGTATAGCCGAAATCGACGTGATCCATCGTGATTTTTCCTTCAAGCCATTTATAAGAGACGCTGCCATCGCCGTGCGGGTGTTTCCATGCCCATCTTCCAGTCCTTTCGCTCGTCTCGACCGGATTGCCGCTTTCATCAGCTTTCGCATTGACTAGCTCGACATACCCAGCATCTTCCTCGACTGGGGTATCAATCATCTCAAAAATACGCGTAGCGCCCGCCAAAGCGAGAGCGACGACGTTGAACTGCTGAGAGATTTGACCAATCGGCTGGACGAAGCTCTTAGAGAAGGAAAGGAAGCTGATAATGGTGTCAACGCCAACGATCGTCGCGCCTAGAATGCTGATTGATGGGGTGTTATTCACGATCATGATGCCGCCAATAAGGCCGATGATGACGTATTGCATATTGCCTAATTGGTTTACGGTTGGCATCAAAACGTTGCCAAACCTATTGGCCTTGGTTGAGAAAGTGAAGAGGCTATCGTTCAGTTTGTCAAAACCTTGGATATTGCGGTCTTCGTAATTGAAGACTTTGATGACTTTCTGGCCCGTCGTCATTTCTTCGATATAGCCATTGGCCTTGCCTAGGGCTATTTGCTGCTCGACAAAGTAATGGGCGCTCATTTTGGCGTAGTATTTGCTCACGAAGAAGATGATGATCGCAAAGCCGATGACGACAAGGGTCAAATAGACGTCGGTCAAAAGCATGACAATGAGGAAAACGATCATGCTGACAAAGCAAGAAAGCATCATCGGAAGACAGCGCGAGAGCATTTCGCGGAGAGCATCAACATCGTTTGTGTAAATGCTCATGATGTCGCCGTGGGTGCGGGTATCGAAATAGGATACTGGCAAATCCTGCATGTGGGCGAAAAGGTCATCGCGTATTTTCTTTTGCACGCCTTGCCCGATCCTAGACATAAAGAAGTTATAAAAATAAGTCGAGATGAGTCCGACGAGATAGACTCCGATCATCACCATCAAAATGGTCCCGAAAGTCATCCCTAGATACTGATGGCTCCAGAAATCAGAGAGACTTCTTAGCGTTCTTCCATCTTCCTCAAGCAAGTATTGGCCGACGACGATTTTGCCGATGAAGTAGCTGCCAATCGCATTTGTCCCAGTGCTCAAAACAACCAAAACGGCGACGAGGAAGAATTCGAAAGGGTAGTAGCGGAAAACGTATTTCAATAATCTCGCTACCGCGCCAAATTTGGCTTTTTTGCTGACATTAGGCATTCTTTTGGCTCCTTTGCCGCGTAAATTATTGCCTTTCATCGAAATCACCTCCTCCGCCAAGTTGAGAGTCATACAGGCTCTTATAAATATCGCAATCTTTCAATAAGCTGTCGTTGTTGCCCTTTGCCACGATTTCACCTTTGTCCATTACCACTATTTGATCGCAATCTTTGATAGAAAGAACGCGCTGGGCGATGATGATTTTGGTGATGTCTTTGCGGGTATTCGACAAACCGCTCCTAATCAATGAGTCGGTATGGGTGTCACAAGCGCTGGTTGAATCGTCCAATATCAGGATCTTCGGATTCTTAAGGAGCGCTCTAGCGATGCATAAACGCTGTTTTTGCCCGCCTGAAACATTCGTGCCCCCTTCATCAAGCATCGTGTCTAGCCCTTTGGGGAATGACTTTAGGAAATCGGAGGCTTGGGCCAAAGAGCAAGCAGCCCATATCTCCTCGTCGGTGGCGTTTTCGTTCCCCCACTTCAGATTGTCGCGGATCGTTCCGGTGAATAAGGTATTTTTCTGCAGCACGACAGCCACCGCATCGCGAAGCTTCGCCAAGTCGTAATCCTTGACGTTATGCTCGCCTACCTTAACTTCGCCATCGGTCACATCGTATAGCCTTGCGATAAGCGATATCAAAGTCGTCTTGCTTGAGCCAGTCGAACCAATGATTCCCAAGGTAGAGCCCGAAGGAATGCTCAAATTGACGTTGGACAAGACGTTTTTCCCTTGGACGTAAGCGAAATTCACATCGTTGAATTGAACCTCTCCGTTCTCGATTGTCTCTATAGGGTTATTGGGGGAAACGATGTCCGGCTTTTCTTCCAATATCTCGTTGATACGCTCAACGCTGTTTCTCGCAATGGTGATCATGACGTAAACCATCGAAATCATCATGAGCGAATTGAAGATCATGAAAACATAGGTGAATAAGCTCGATAAATCCGCGGTCGACATATCGCTTCCGCCTGAGGAAACGATTAATGAAGCCCCGAAATAGGCCAGCAAAAGAAGCGCCGCGTCGATGGCTAAGTTCATAATCGGGGAATTGAAGGCCAAAATACGCTCGGCGAAAGTGAATTTCTTGTATATAAAGCCAGACACGTCGTTGAATTTCTTCTTTTGGAGATCCTCGCGGTTAAAGGCTTTGACTACCCTGATTCCGTCGACGTCTTCCTGAACGCTTTGGTTGAGCTCGTCATACTTATCAAACACTTCAACGAAAGTCGGGTGAACTTTTTTCGCGATGTACAAAAGCAAGAAAAGGATCACGGGAATGATGATGAGGAAGATCCAAGCGACGCGCCATTCGGTGATGAAGCACATAATGAGCGAGAACACCATAAGAAGTGGCGCCCTAACGACAGCTCTGATTGCCATCTGAAAAGCGTTTTGGACGTTTGTGACATCGGTGGTCAAACGCGTAACGATGGAGGCAGTCGAGAATTTGTCGATATTCTTGAAGCTATAGCGTTGTACAGTGTTATACATCTCCTTGCGGAGGTTCTTCCCTAAGCCGGCGCTCGCGCTTGCGGCCCAATACCCAGACATGATTCCCGTTCCGCACGCCACGAGGACTAAACCAGCGATGATCCCGCAATAAAGGTAAATTCCGTTTATGTCGTTTTCGTTTATGGCGGTCACGAGGTATCTCATCATAAACGCTACGAACACTTCGCAAATACTTTCCAAAATAACGTAAATCCACGCAAAAAAGGTGTCTTTTTTGTAATTTCCAATAAATAGAAGCACTTTTTTGAAGGCTGAACCAGTTTCAAGAACCTCTTGTTTTTTCTTTTTCATTTTGCTCATATTTTGCCTCCTACGTTCTTTCTTATTTGCTCGCATATGCGTATTAGCGTCTTCTTGTCTTCCTCGCTAATGCCCTCTTCAATCGTGGGTATAAGCGATAGGTAGAGCTCTTCGAATTCTTTATGGCACTTTTTCCCTTCTTCTGTCAGTTTGATGGTTTTTCGGCGTTTGTCATTGCTATCAACTTCCATCTCGATTACTTTCTTTGCCTCTAGGTTTGAAAGGGCTTGGCTGATGGTGCCTTTCTGCAAATGGAAATGGGATGCTAGATCGCAAGCGGAAATATTCTCGTGGTGATAAATATAGCCAGAGAGCAAACCCTCGATGCCTGTCAGATGGTTGGGGAGATCGCTATTGACCTTCCTATCCACAAACACCTTGATATCGTGATGGGTTCTTCTTATTGCCGTCCCTATTTCCGTTTTGTAGTCCATAATTAGTTCGAAGCCGAACTATTTTAATGGACGTTTATAAATGTGCAAGCAGAAAATGCTTACAATTCACCACGATTTTTAATGCTGTCAAAAACCTTCTTCAAATCGTCGTAGCTTTTAACGTTCATGGAGATGGCTTGCCTTATCTTTTTATACCCTGGAAAGCCGTTATAAAAATGCGGAACGATGCCTCTCGACTCCATCAATCCGACCTTTTCGCCTTTGCTTTCGATTAGCATTTTAGTAAACGTCTCAGCCCACTCGTTTGCCTTCAGGACACTTGGCGCTTCTTTGTATGATCCTGTCGCCAAATAGTCGTTGATGTCAGTCACTAAATTCGGCTTCCCGACTGCCCCTCTAGCGACCATAACAAAACTCGCTCCCGTGATACCCATGGCCTTTTTGGCGATTTCTGGCGAAAAAATATCGCCGCTTATGGCGAAAGGTATGTTCACGTGCTCGTTCAGCTTTGCCATTTTCTCGTAATGCGCCTGCCCCATATACATCTGCTTGCTCGTTCTTGCGTGAACGGTGAAGAAGACACAACCAGCATCTTCAAGCAATTTAGCCACGGTGAAAACATTGATTGACTCCTCATCCCAGCCAAGGCGTATTTTGGCCGTAACCGGTTTAGAAGAGGCGCTCACTATCGCGCGCACGTATTTATATAAGGTGTCGGGGCTTTTGAGCATCGCGCTTCCGGCGCCTGTTTTCGTTACCTTATGAACAGGGCATCCCAAATTGAGATCGAGGAATTCATATGAAGCGTTTTCTTCCAAGATGGATATCGCTTTTTTCGATATCTCGATGTCGCTGCCGAAAAGCTGCAGCCCGACAGGTCTATCCAAGGAAGAGGTGGCGAAATATTCGTAAGTTCGCTTGTTGCCATAGGCTAAGCCGCAATCGCTTATCATCTCGCTATAAGAAAGGGCGACGCCGAAAGGCTTCATGAATTCCCTATAGGGCAAAGACGTTATCCCAGCCATAGGTCCGAGGATTACCTTGCCGTCAATTTCAATGCCGCCAACT
The DNA here is from genome assembly GCA_963654425.1 of Lachnospiraceae bacterium. Taxonomy (GTDB): domain Bacteria; phylum Bacillota_I; class Bacilli_A; order RFN20; family CAG-826; genus UBA4951. The sequence goes on along the minus strand of CAVKAR010000002.1, from coordinate 74,010 downwards.
TCCATAGCGGCACTATTTTACTATTTCGTTAAAACAAAAGAAGCCCGCGATATCGTTCGCGAGCCTCTCTGTTTTTATTTTAGATGTATCGAGTCGTCGCCATCTGGAGGAACGTCCTTTTTTGGTTTCCTCTTCCGTACGTGTTTCTTCTTTTCTTCGGTTTCCTCAGCAGCCGATGGTTCTTCTTTTTTCTCATCGTCATCGGCTTTTGGGGCTATTTCGTCACGGTTTATTTGCTTCGTGAGATTTGACGATTTGGCGATTTTCGCCGCATCTTCTTTTTCTTCTTCCGAAACATTGACCTGGTTCACGGTTTCCGTTTTCTTTTCGGTGAGCTTGCCGTTTTTGATAAGTTCATCGATTTCTTCAGCCGTGATGGTCTCTTTCTCAAGAAGTGTCTCAGCGATCAAGATGACTTCTTTCTTGTGGGCAATAAGAATCTCTTTGGCTTGCTTATGGCACTCTTCGACGATTTGACGTACGGCTTTGTCGATTTCGTAAGCCACCTCAGAAGAGAAGTTTTTAGAGACGTTGGTGTAATCTCTGCCCAAGAAAACGCTTCCTTGGTCTTGCTCATATTGGATTGGTCCGAGTTCGCTCATACCCCATTGCGTGACCATGGTTCTTGCGATTCTAGTGGCTTGCTGAATATCGTTGCTGGCCCCGGTAGAAACATCGTCAAAGAAGATTTCTTCGCTTGTCCTGCCCCCTAAAAAGCCTGTGATTTCCGCTAAAAGTTCATTTTTCGTCAATAGGAAGCGATCGTCTTCGGGCGTCATTAAGACATGGCCTCCGGTTTGCCCACGCGGAATGATGGTGATTTTCTGAACTTTGTTCGAATGAGGCAAAACAAGGCCGATTACGGCGTGGCCCGCTTCGTGATATGCATCGACGCGTTTCTCTTGATCGCTCATGCCTTTCCCGGATTTTGCCGGGCCGGCGATTCTTCTATCGATAGCCTCATCGATTTCAGTCATGCCGATGGTTTCTTTGCCAAATCTGACGGCAAGGATGGCGGCTTCGTTGAGGATGTTATCGATATCGGCCCCAGAGAATCCGACGGTTCTTTTCGCTAGAGCGGAGAAGTCGACCGATGGGTCGATTTTTTTGTTCCTCGCATGGACCTTGAAGATAGCTTCTCTTCCAGCGCGATCAGGCAAAGAAACGGTGATAATGCGGTCAAAGCGTCCTGGGCGCAACAAGGCTGGATCAAGAACGTCATCTCTATTGGTTGCGGCAATTACCAAGATGCCAGCATTGTATTCAAAGCCATCCATCTCAACGAGAAGCTGATTAAGTGTTTGCTCGCGTTCATCGTTTCCGCCGCCTAACCCCGCGCCTCTTTGGCGGCCAACGGCGTCGATTTCATCGATAAAGACGATGCAAGGCGCGCTTTGTTTCGCACGCTTGAATAAATCACGGACGCGGCCTGCGCCAACGCCGACGAACATCTCAACGAAATCAGAGCCGGAGATACTATAGAAAGGAACGCCGGCTTCACCAGCGACAGCTTTCGCTAGGAGCGTTTTGCCAGTGCCAGGGTTTCCGATAAGCAAGACGCCTTTTGGTAGACGGGCGCCGAATTTGCTGTATTTCTTCGGGTTTTTGAGATACTCAACAAGCTCAACCATCTCAGCCTTTTCTTCATCGCATCCGGCAACATCGCTAAAACGAACTTTGCTCTTGTCTTCACGACGAGCTGGCGATTTGTTGAAATCAAGGGCCTGCCTATTGCTGCCATTGACAGATCCGTTCAAACGGACGAAGAAGAAAATGGCGAGCAAGGCTGTGCCGCCCAAAAGAATGATTGTTGGTCCCCATGTGTCCCACCAACTTACGCTGAAAGCGTCGTTGACGGTGTAATAAGCGGTTTGCGAACTGCCCAATACGCCAATCGCATTGGTCTCTTCGATGCGGTTCATGAAGATTTCGCTCCATGTCATCTCTTCAGCTGTCGATGAATATTCGGCGGTTTTGCTCGTCGCGTCATAGGAAACGAATTTGTACGCAGAAACCTTGTTCTTGCTCCAGTCATCGTTTTCCAAAATGACCTTATATTTATATTCGGTGCTGGTGTTGACGTGTCTAGCGACGCCTGTGACGGTCGTTGCGCGATATCCTTGCGAAACCTCAACGGATTTTAAATAAACGGCGTCTTTGTTGTTTTGATTAAGGCTGGTTTCGTTGATTCTTAATAATTCCGCTAGCTGGCTCTTATTCCAGACGTAAGGGGTATTCAAAGCATTCTGGAGCCAGAAAACGATGAGCAATACGATTGTTAAGCCGATCAATAGATACGGCATTATATAGCCCCATACGCTGCGTTTATTTTGATTGTTGTTGTTTTCGTTCATTGTTCGTTCCCCTCGTTGCTCACCGCCATATTAACAAGCGGAGATGTGTTTTTGTTGGCTGCTTGCACGAATCAATCCAATTTTGGCAAATGAAGCACAAGCGTCGACGAATGGTATTCCTTGAATATCTTGTGATAGCGCGGCACGTAGACAATTTGGCTGTCCTTGTTTACGAACACTGGCCAAATATCGCGATATTCCCTGGGCATATTCTCGTCTAGATAAACACGCCTTAAGGAAACGCGATATCCGCGATAGACATACTCGTCTCCAGGAAGCATCGTACGGATAGTCAAAGGGTAGTCCTCTGGCTTGATATTGCGGTCGGTCGCCCCCATCGAAAAATCAAGGTCGAATTCTTTGGTTTCTAGCTTCCCGGGGGCATCAAGCCGATAGGAATACTGTATTTTGTCAGGATCGACCTCAACGCTTATGATGTCATATTCTTTAACCAAATACACATTGCCCTTTATTTGATAATTCATGACCGGGTTGTGGTTGAGAAGCATTTCGCGAATTTCGCTCGCTTGTTTGCTCTTTAATGAGATTTTTATGGGCGATTTATTCGAAATGAATTGCGACAATGTGGCGAAAAATTCGTCTTTTGGCAAAGCGATGAGCTCTCTGACGCCAAGTTCTTCATCCATTACCGCTTTGCTCGTCAAATCGCCAGCAAAGGTCGTTTTATCGCTATATTCCTTTTTCATTGCTTCCATCACGCGGTCACGATCGGATTCGTTCATTCGCTCGATTTCTTGGCGAATGGCGCTCCTTGTGTGCTGGTGTTCATATACGGACATATGCTCACTGTAAGGGACGTTCTTGCGGCGATTGTGCTCCAAAACGTCTTCTCTGCTGAAACTCAAAAGAGGGCGGATGACAACCATTCCTTCATATGTTGATAGAGGCGAGAAGCCGTACCGGTCGAATTTGTGCCCGATTTTTTTCGCTGTTAGATAAGTTTCGATTATGTCGTCTTGGGAATGGGCGATGAGGAGTCCATCAGCGTCATATTCGTCGTAGATTTTTTTGAAGAAACTGTAGCGCGCTCTTCTGGCCCAGTTCTCAAAATGATCATCTTTGCCAGTCTGATCGAAATCGTTTGTGTCAAAAACCTCGAGCGTTAGGCCTTTAGCGGCACAATAATCCGTCAAGCTCGCTTGCTCTTGATCGATCGAATCGTAGCTATGGTAATTGATGAAGCAAACGATTGGTTTGATGCCGCGTTCTTGCACTAGATCCAGCAAGCACATCGAATCGGGGCCATAAGCACAAGCAATAATGTATTTTCCATCGACATTGAGATTCAAGAAATTAGCGCTCATAAGGTTCTCTCCTTTTTATAGGCTTTCATCACTAATAACGTCGAACATGAGCGAGGCTTGCTCTTTGTTGGCGAAAGCGCGAATTTCCTTCACGAGGACCTGCACTCTTTTTTTGCCCAAAACAAGGGTCAGTGTGTCGCCTTCTTTGACTTCGCTCATGGCTTTTGCGGTTTTCCCATTGATGAGAATGTCGCCGTCATCACAGAGGTTTTTGGCGGTCTCGCGACGCTTTATCAGCCGCGATACCTTTAAGAATTTATCAATTCTCATAACGATGATTGTATCACTAATTATTCTTATTCCTTAAGAATAAAGCGTGGATTGTCCGCGCAATTGTCTCAAGTTTATCGATCCACCCGTCTTTTTTGTTCAGTCTGATGCGCAGTTTCTTCTCGAGAAAACTGACGGTGATGTCTTTCAAGAAGGGCGTCAAAGCGTTGAAGAGCTCTAAGCCAATGCCATCGATTCTTGAGAATTCATCGGATAAAATCATGTCTATGATATCGTTTTGCTCCTGGGTGCTATTAAACTCTGGGCCGTTCGTCAGTAATTCGATGCGCGTTTTTTTGACAAGGAGTTCGACTTCTTTCGGTAAAACGCCATAAATATCGCGTATCTTCTTGGTAAATTTGTTTAAATCGGTTTCGCTCGTGGCGTCTTCTAATTCTTGATAAAGCGCGATTTTATCGCTCGTTGAAGCATATTTCTCGGGAATATAGGCATTGATCGATATAAAAGTCTTCGATTTCGGTGTTTCTTTCTTCTTGCCGGTCGTTTTTTCTTCGATGGCTTCATGAAGCAGCTTTAGGTACAAATCGAGGCCGATTGTATCGATGAATCCGGCTTGCTCTGGTCCAAGCATGTCACCGGCTCCGCGGATGAGCAAATCGCGTTGGGCGATTTTGTATCCGCTTCCGAGTTCGGTAAATTCCTGAATGGCCTCCAATCGTTTTTGCGCTTCTTCGTTCATATTCTTGTTTGGTTTATATAGCAAATAGGCATAAGCGATTCTATCGCCCCTGCCAACGCGACCTTTGATTTGATAAAGCTGCGATAAGCCAAAATGGTCGGCATCCTCGACAATGAGCATGTTGGCGTTTGGCACATCGATGCCGTTCTCAATGATGGAAGTGGCGACAAGAACATTGATATCGCCTTCATAAAATCGTTCCATCGTCTCTTCGATTTCGCTCTTTTCCATTTGCCCGTGCACCACTCCGATTTTGGCATTGGCTATTGCATCAGCGAGCTCTTCGGCCTTCGAGTAAATGGAGCTGATTTTATTGTGAACGTAAAATACTTGACCGTCTCTCGATAACTCGCGATTGATGAGTTCATAAATCGTCCCTTGGTTATACGGCGTAACGTAAGTTTGAATCGGCATCCTGTTATTTGGGGCCGTGTTTATTTCGCTGATGGGGCGAATCCCTACCAACGACATCTGAAGCGTTCTGGGGATCGGGGTCGCAGACAACGACAAAACATCGACACTGTTTTTCATTTCTTTGATCCGCTCTTTTTGCTCAACGCCAAATCGCTGTTCCTCATCGATAACAAGCAAGCCAAGATCCGCAAACGATATTTCTTTGCTTAAAAGCCTGTGCGTGCCGATCGCAAGGTCTATCTTCCCTTCTTTGAGGGCTTCGATGTTGGCTTTTTGAATAGCCGGAGGAACTAGACGCGAGAAAAGAGCGATATGAATGCCAAAGGAAGCAAAACGCTCCATCGCGACTTCGTAATGCTGTCTCGCTAGAAGGGTGGTTGGGCAAAGAAGGGCCACTTGCTTATGGGCGTCTATCGCTTTGAAACAGGCGCGGAAAGCGACTTCCGTTTTCCCAAAGCCAACGTCCCCGCATAGCAGCCGATCCATGACATCTGCTTTTTCCATGTCGCCTTTTATATCATCGACCGCCTTTTGCTGGTCTACTGTCAAAGAGTGTGGGAACTCATTTTCGAATTTAGCCTGAAGCTCATCATCTGGAGGGTAAGCAAAACCGGCTATTTTCGCTCTCGTTCCGTAAAGCGAAATAAGCCGCTCTGCAAGTTCATTGACCCTTTCCTCGATCTTCTTTTTCTTCTTTTTCCAATCATTGCCGTTCAGGTTGGACAGTTTTGGCGCAACGCCTTCTCTTCCACAGTATTTCCTGACGAGACGAAAGCGTTCCAAGGGCACATAAAGAGTTTGGTTTCCTGCGTAGGCAATATGGAGATAATCGCAATGGATGCCATTGTTTTCTAAGGTTTTCACGCCTAAAAATTGACCGATTCCATTGAATTCGTGAACCACGTAATCACCAGGTTTTAATTCTTCATATGTGCGAAGGATCGTGGCATTTTTGAATCTAGCGGTATATCTGCTGTTGCTGGCCCTTCTACCAAAAAGCTCCGTCGTCGATATATACGAGATTTTGGCGTTTCCTATTTCAAAACCTACGTTTAGCGGAGCATCGCTTATGCCAATCTTTCCTTTAGGCAACGAAAACGATGAGACGTTCTCATAAGCGATATTCGCTTCTTGAAGCATTCTTCCGATCGTTTCTCTTTGATGAGCTTCAGGGAGGGCTATAACGACTTTCTCGGAAGTGGAGAAGTAGCTTTCTAAGGTAGGCATAATCGAATTCATGCCGCTCCCGCTTGGCACAATCGGCAAGACGTTCAGCTGATATGAGGATGGGTCTTTGAGGAATTTTTCGCCATAGCTCACCTTTTTTCGGTCACTGATGGCTTCGTTTATTGACATGTAATTGCGTAGACAGGAGAGGATTTGGTTGTCTTTGCTTAATTCGGATAGGTATGAAGACGCTTCTTGCTGAAGAGCCTCGTAACCGTTTGCGAAATCATCCTTGGAGGCAATGAAGATATCAACGGGATCAAAGTATTCAAGGATTGAGTGGGCCTCTCCTAAAGCATATGAATAATATTTATGGAGATTTGGACGAAAATCTCGTGAGGAAATAGCGTCTAAATCGTTCGTCACATTGATATCTAAAGCATCGCTATCGGACGGGGAAAGATGCTTCTTTTCTTTCTCCAATTCACCTTTTGCCCGCTCAATGAATTTAGCGATTTCTTCATCACTAAGAAGCATGTCGGAGGCTGGCAAAATCGTCACCGATTCAATTTCTTTGACGCTATTTTGGGTCGCGATGTCGAATTCGCGAATCGACTCGATTTCATCATCGAATAGCTCAATTCTGCAAGGATATGGCGAAGACACCGAAAAGATATCGATGATATCCCCTCTGGAGGCGAATTGCAGGGACTGATCGACCTTGCTTACGTTTTTATATCCAAGCTCGATTAATGATGATTTTAATTGTTTTAGGTTGGTTTTGCCGCCTTTTTTAAGTTTGATTATCGATTCATTGAAACGTGTTTTGCTAGGCAAAAAATGAAGAAGACCTCCAAGGTGCGTCACAAGTATTTTCTTGCCTGGTTCAAGCAATTTCCCCATTGCGTATAAACGCTGGCTCAGCAAATCGTTGCTTGAAGAAATGGCTTCTGCCCTCAATAGTTCGTCAACCGGAAAGAAAACCACTTCATCCTCAATGAAAAAATTTAATAAAAATTCATAAATACGCTGAGCCGAATAAAGGTTGTTTGCAATGATGGCATAATTCTCTTTTCTCTGAGCGAAGAGACCGCCGATAAGAAGGCTCGCTCCCGTCACATCGTTGACGATAAAAGGCCCCTTTTCTTTATGAAGGGGGGAGGGCGGAAGGTATTTTGCTAGACTATCAAATAAAGTTTCCGTTAGACGTTTCTCCTTTTCGATGAATTATAGATGCTGCTCGCATAGTCGAAGCTATGCGTCACGATATCGCGAAGGGCTTTCGCTGCCAAATCGGTAGACTCTTCTAAAGCCAATAGCTCTTCCCCCTTGACTTTGCCAAGCACAAAATCGACTGCGTTTTTGTGTGGCGGCTCACCGATTCCAACCCTAATTCGGGCAATATTCTCGTTTCCGAAATGCTCAATGATGTTTTTGATACCATTATGCCCGCCGTTTGAGCCGTTTTTGCGTAGCCTTATGGATCCTATTGGCAAGGCCATTTCATCATAGACGATGACGATGTCTTTCTCGTCGATTTTGAAATAATCGGCAAGCGGCTTGACGAATTCTCCAGATAAATTCATGTAGGTTTCTGGTTTTCCGATGATGATCGGCTCATTGAAAATCGGATTTTTCACGATGCCGTATATTCCTTTAAACCCGCTGCGATCAAAAGAAGCGCCTACCATGTCGCTGAATTTATCGAGAACCCAAAAGCCCATATTATGGCGGGTGCCTTCGTATTCCTTGCCAGGGTTCCCTAAGCCAACGAAAAGTTTCATTGCTTATTCGCTTTCTTTCGGAGCGTCAACGATAGAGCGGATAACGCCGATAATGCGTTCTATCTTCTCGCTGTCGTAATAATCTAGCGGCGTATCCAAAACGCTCACGAGCATTTTCTGCTCTTCGGTGGCGTCAGGGCTATTGGCGATCATTTTGATTGACGCTTTCATCATCATTTTCTGAACGAATTTGAGCTTATTGAAGGAAAAAGATCCACGCACTTGGTAGTAGCGAATATGGTATGGGCTCAGATAATTTCGGTCTATGAGTTCCCTTCTTCCTTTGTCGGTAGGAATGGACATGCCGCAGCTAAAGACAATCACGTCTTTGTCCTTGAGGCGGTTTTCATAGTCGTAAAGGAAATCGTTGATGCCTTGAATGGCGCCGTTATTGACCCAACCGCCAAAAACCACTATCTGGTAATCGTCGATTGTTTTCCATTTGAACTTCTTAAGCGGCATCGCGGTTCCGCCCGTTGCGTTAGCGATGTCTTTCGCATATTTTTCAGTAGAGCCGCAGTTGCTCTCGTAAAGGACCAGTATTTTTTTCATGGCGATAGTTTATCACAAACATCTATCGAAAAAAGAAAGCTATGTAGTACAATGGACGGCATTATGAAAGCGAAAGATTGGTTTTCCGATTTTGCGAGAGGCATGTCGTTGGGCCTTGGCATTTTGCCTGGCGTTAGCGTAGGCACCATCGGCATAATCGTCCATGTGTACGATAAACTCATTGATTCCATAGACGGCTTGCGTCATAAATTCGGAAAGTCATTTTGCGCTTTGCTGCCTCTGGCTTTGGGCTGCGTCGTCTCCGCTATTGCGTTGCTGATATTTTGGCAAAAGGTGGCGCGTGTGTATTTCCCTTTCATCATGATCAGCGTTTTAGCGGGGATTGTGATTGGCGGTTTGCCCGTCATTTTGACGGAATTAAGAGGCGAAAAGATGACGGCGTTTTCTTGGTTGCGTGTTGCTATCGGCTTCCTTATCGCTTCTGCGATCGGCATTGTCTCTTTCTTGAGCGCCAAATATGGGTGGAGCGTTTTCTCTTTCCAAGACGCCTTTATGAACCCTTTCTCTTCTTGGTGGATCTTCTTTGTCGTCTTCATCATAGGTTTCGTTGCCGCTGTTGCTTGCTTAATCCCTGGGATATCTGGCTCTATGGTTCTATTTATTTTCGGTTTGTATAACCCGGTTGTCGGCATTTTCATCTCGGAAAGAGACGCTAGCGGAAACATCATCTATCCATCGATTTTCGAAGATAGCTCACGGATTGGATCTGGTATCGTCCTGATTTTGGTGCTCATGGTCGGGATCTTGCTTGGCTTCTTCGCCATATCGAAAGCCATGAAATCGCTTTTGGCGAATCACAAAGTGCCCACTTTTGAGGTTGTTTTGGGCTTTGTGGCAGGCAGCGTCGTTTCAATGTTCGTGAACAATGATATGTATAGCGTTTACGTAACGCCTTCTACTTCCAGTTGGTGGCAATTCCTTATCGGGGGAACGCTTTTCTTTTTATCAGCTTCTTTAATGTGGCTCTTGATCAAGCGCGAGCAAAAACGCTCCGCCAATCAAGCCGAAACTTCGGAATAATCTTTCGCAAAAAGCGAAACCATATACACGTTTTTTTCAATAATGGAGGAGGGTTTGGCAATGCCGAGGTCTTTTGAAGAAAACAAAATCATAAGAGACACGAAGAAGAGGGAGATTCGCGAGGCTGCGCTTTATTTGTTCTCGAGGATGGGCTTCCAAAACGTTCGTGTTGACGATATAACAAAATTCATAAACTCTTCACACGGCCACTTTTATACCTACTATAAAAACAAAGAAGAGGTTTTTCTGGCGGCTGAGCGAGATGTCTTGACTAGAAATGACGGAATTTATTTTATCCCGTTTAAAAAATGGAGCGGTCAGGGCGAGACTGACGGGCTTAAAAAGGTCATCGATACGTTTGTCAGAATCTTCACGGCCGAGGAAGATGTCGTCGAATATTATGCGACTCTTGCCATGGATGATTTCGATATCCAGTTTGTTCCATCAGCCTTTTACGAAAAAACAGACAAATTTCTTTTTCGCCAAATGGTGAAAGAAGCCATGAATCTCGGGCTGATACGCTCTGGCGATTTGAATCAACTCGTGAACGCCTTCTGCGATCTCGCCGTCGGACGTCTCTTCAGAAGAATCAAAAAGCAAGGGGACAGTGTTTCTTTTGAAACAATCTCCCGCTTTTTCTAAGCCGAGTTAAGCATTCTATTTTCTTTTGCCTGATTGTATTATCTAGGCATGAGGGAAAGCGAGATAAACGACCTTCAAACCGACAATATCGCCACAAATTTCAACGCTTCCCCGAATAACGTTGAAACATCGGACGAGCTTTCTCTTTCCGAGAGCTTTTTTTCAAAGCAGGACACGAATTATGCCGCAGCAAAAAGAGAAGATGAGAGAACCAAAAAAGTAGCGGCCGCTCTTTCTCTTGGGGCCACGGCTCTATTCGGCACGGCGATTTTCGCAAACGCCTATCTCCCCTCTCTTCCAAGTGTTGATAAAATCGCGCAATCCGTAGTTGACCAAGAACTCCATTATTCGTTTGTCGTCTCAAACAACAAAAAGTATTCGCTTACATACACCGTGTCGATAAAAGACGAGGTGCTGCATGTTATCGACGTCAGCGAAAACAAGCAGCATGAGGGAAAGATAACGATCGTCGATTATTCGTTGGAAATGAAAATAAGCACACGTTTAATCGCCAGCCTGTCCGATTATCAAAAAACAATAGGCGAATATACGATTCAAGGAGGCTCAGCAGAATGAAAAAACCACAGAAAATCGATCCGAAAGAGGCCATCGCAAGCGAAAAAGATCCCTCAGCGTGGAGAGAGATAGTGAACGAAGAAAAACGCATCGTCCAAGAACAAAAAATCGAAAAAGAAAAAAAGCGGGAGAATTGGTGGAAAAGCAAAAGCAAGGCGCAAAAAACCAATTTCATCGTTTCCGTTTTCGTTTTCATCGTCGCTTTATTGACGCTGAACGGATACATTTTCGCCCGTCAGCTTTTTGGGGATGAGGTTGGCGATGCGTTGTTCGGGGAAGGGGTCAAAAACGGCTTCGTTTACTTCACTGAGATTGCCCCAGCTTCTAAGTGGATCGGCACTGCCGTGACCATCGCCATTGGCTTTGTCGTCGCCTTCATCTTGAACTTCATTATCAAGATAGCGACTTTCGAAGGCAAAAAAGCCAAGACGGTCGGAAGTCTCATCAGAAGCCTCATAAAATACATAATCGTTTTGATATGCGCGGCGAAAATCCTTACGATTTGGGGCATTGATATCGCAAGTATTTTGGCGGGTATCGGCGTATTGACGCTCATTGTTGGGCTTGGCTGCCAAAGCCTAATACAAGACGTCATAAGCGGGCTATTCATCGTCTTCGATGATTTCTATGACGTTGGTGATGTCGTGATTATCGATGGGTTCAGGGGAATGGTCAGCGATATCGGTTTAAAATCTACCAAGGTGCTGGATTGGGGAGGCAACGAGAAAGCCATCAACAATTCCGCCATAACCACTGTCACGAACCTTTCTCGCGGGCCTAGCTTGATTTTTCTCACCGTCAATATCTCCTATCGCGAAGATTTAGAAAGAGCTGAGGCCGTCATCGCGAATTTCTTGCCAGAGATCAAAAAACGCGTCCCAGCCATCACCGATGGCCCGTATTACAAAGGAGTGTCTGGATTTAATGGGTACGGGGTTGAATTAGGCTTTTTGTGCTGGGCCGATGAAGGCGATCGCTTCCAAGTGACGCGCGATCTCAACCGCGAAATATATCTCGAATTCAAAAAAGAAAACATCTTGGTCCCATTCCAGCAAGTAACGGTAAACGCTCCGCTAGACGAAAAAGAATTCAGGAAGGCCGATGAAAGCGCGAAAAAGAAAGCCAAAAAGATAAACGATGAAAACCGTCCTCAAAAAGAGGCTCCGAAAAAGAAAACATTCGCGGAAAAAACGAAAGACGTTTTCTTTAACACCGCGAACGGGAAATAAGAAAACGCTACTGGTATTTCTTGCCGTATCTTTTGATTGAAGTATAGATGTCTTTCAGCGAAGGGTACATTTTCTCGTAGCAATGCTCAAACAAATAATCATATCTTTCTTTGTTGTCTTTGTTTGGTTCGAATGTCTTGCTCACACGGACCATGTTTTTAACGGCTTCTTGCGGGGTTTTGTATTTGTTAATCGCTAAAAACCCTGCAATTGCGGCTCCCAAGGAACTTGTTTCGAATGTTTGCACTCTTGAAACGGGTTTTCCCAGTATATCGGCGGTTATTTGACAGATATCGTCGCTTTGCGATCCTCCGCCGCTTATGCGAATTGCAGGGATTTTGTGATGTATTTTCTTTTCGAAATGCTCAAGCCCCTCTCTTAAGGCGTAAGCGATTCCTTCAATGATCGCACGATAAACATGCTCGCTCGTTATGGCATCTGAAAATCCAACGATCGCGCCTTTTGCTAGGGGTCTCGCTAGCCCAGGGCCCCAATAAGGCTGAAGGATAAGCCCATCGCATCCTGGAGGGACCTGGTTGAGGTTTTCGTTGAATTTGCTGGTTAAGGAATCCGTTGAAATCATGTCGTCGATCTCGACTCCCCCAAACTCCTTCAAGAACCAATTGATCATCCAATACCCACGGTATATTTGAATATCCATGTTGTAATAGGAAGGTATCGCAGAAGGATAGCCTGGCAAAAAAGGCTCTGACTCGGTGTAGCGTTTTCTCGTCGTTTCGACAGTTGAAGCCGTCCCATATGATATAGCGGCGCATTCATCGTCTATGACGCCTAACCCTAATGTTTCGCAAGATTTATCGCTGCCGCAGGCATACATCGGAAGGCCTTCTGGCAATCCTGTCTTCGCCGATGCAGCTTTGCTTATTCCGCCGATAAGGGATCCTTCGGGGACGATTTCGTTCAGCCAAGCGTTCTTGATGCCGAATATCTGACCTTGAAAATGGTGTTCAGCGTCTTTGTACCAACGGCGGTGCTTGAAATCGATTGGGTAGTGACCCGCCATGTTGCTGGAGCTATCTTTCATTTCGCCTGTCAACAAGTAAATGAAATAGGTCGATACCGGCAAGAATTTGTCAATTTTCGCGTAATTCTCCGGTTCGTTTTCTTTTATCCAATTGGCAACGGCGCGTTTTCTATTGAAGTTTATGGTCTCGGTCTTTCCCACTAACCTAAATATGGCTCTCGAGGAAAATGGCAATTTCTCTTTGCATTCAGCCATTCTTTGATCGAGCCAAAGAATCATCGGGCGAATGACGTTTCTGTCTTTATCGAGAAGCACAGCGCTGTCGCGAAAGCAAGTCAAGGTAATGCCTTTTAACGAACTTATCGCCTTGGCGTTGCTTTTTGCAAGACGCTGCGTGCATTTGCACAAGCACTCGAAATAATAATCGGGGTTTTGCTCTGCGTAAGTCGGCTTAGACGAGAAATAAGCCGGTTCGTATTTTTCCTTCTCCATGGCGATGACTTCGCCTTTTTCATCAAAGATGCCCACACGGACGCTTTGCGTGCCAAAATCCATGGTCAATATATAGGGGGAATCGCTCATAAATTAAAAACCTCGAGGTTATTTTACCACGTAGACACAACAGTATGTGTTATCATATCAACGCGAAAAACATCGTCGGTTTATGATTATCTCAAGAGCACCATTCAGGGTCAGTTTCTGTGGCGGAGGGAGCGACATCCCTTCTTTTTACGAAAAACACGGTGGCTGTGTGTTAAGCACGTCTATCCGCAAGTACATGTATTTGACAATCAACAAAGCATTTAACGTTGATACGATAACGCTCAAATACTCCCAAACCGAAGTCGTTACCGACCCTCATAAAATAGAGCACCGCATCTTCAATCAGGTTTTCAGCGATTTCGGGGTAAAAGGGGTTGAGGTTACTTCCATGGCCGATATCCCAGCTGGCACAGGACTAGGCTCGTCTTCGTCTTTCACCGTCGCTTTGCTCAAGCTTTTATACACCTATACCGAAAAAAACGCCTCCACTTACAAAATCGCAAAGGAAGCGTGTGAGGTTGAGATAGAAAAATTGGGCAACCCAATCGGCAAGCAAGATCAATTCGCAGCCGCTTACGGCGGTTTGCGTTTTTATGAATTTTTGCCAGACGGCTTCGTTAAAGTTGAGCCAATCATAATGCGGCACGAATCCAGAGCGAGGCTACAAAGCAACATTCTTCTCTTCTATACCGGCTTAACGCACAACGCTAATTCCATATTAAAAGAAGAAACGAGCAATCTCGCAAGCGATGAAGCCAAAATTGAGGCAACAAAGAAAATGTGCGTGCTTACGCGAGAATTGAAAGCTCACTTTGAGCAAAATGACATCGATGCCTTAGGCCCCATCCTCAAAGAAAGCTGGAACATCAAGCGCAATTTATCAAGTGGCATCAGCAATCCTTTGATCGACGAGATTTATGAAAAGGCGATGAGCTGCGGCGCGACTGGCGGGAAGCTATTAGGAGCAGGCGGTGGCGGGTTTTTGATGTTCTATGTGCCAGAGGAAAAAGCGAAAACGAAAATCAGAGAGGCTTTATCTTCGTATCAAGAGATGTCTTTTGAATTCGATCAGGCAGGCGCTTCGATAATTTTCATGGAGTAATATGAAGGCATTGATTCAGGCAGGCGGCGCCGGAACTCGCTTAAAATCCATAAGCGGCGATTTACCAAAGCCGATGGTTAAAGTCAACGGAAAGCCCATTCTTGAGTGGCAGCTTTCTTCTTTGGCTCTTTCTGGCGTCAACGAAGTTGTGATCGTGATAAGCACAACAGGGGATTCGATACCGGCTTATTTTGGAAACGGCAGCAATTTTGGAATATCGATTAAATACATCAAAGAAGAGCAGCCATTGGGGACGGCCGGGGCTTTAGCTTATCTCAAAGACGATTTCACGGAAGATTTTTTCGTGGTCTTTGGCGATTTGATGTTGGATGTCGACTGGATGAGGTTTTTGGCTTTCCATAAAGAGAAGAAGTCGGTTTTGACATCGTTTGCCCACCCGAACAGCCATCCATTCGATAGCGATTTGCTTGTCGTTGATGGCGAAGAGAGAATCTTATCAATCGATAGCAAGAACAACACCCGCGATTATTATTACGAGAACCTAACAAACGCCGGTTTGTACGTCGTTAGCCCGAAAGTGTTCGCTTTCGCAAATGAACCCGGAAAGATTGATTTTGAAAAGGATCTCCTTTCCTTTTACATCAAAAAAGGCGAGGCATTTGCATATAGAAGCAGCGAATACGTGAAAGATTGCGGGACGCCAGAACGCTTCTTGTCTGTAAATAGCGATTCAATCAATGGCATTATCTCCGCAAAATCCTTGCGCAATAAGCAAAAAGCCATTTTTCTTGATCGTGATGGCGTCATCAATCAATTCGGTGATTTCGTCATCAAAGAGGATATGCTGAATCTATGTCCGGGAGCTTCGGCGGCCATCAAGCTTATAAACGACTCTTCCTTTTTGGCGATTTGCATTACCAACCAGCCAGTCGTAGCAAGAGGGGAAGTGACTTTTGACGGATTGAAAGGGATACACAACAAAATGGAGACCCTTTTAGGGAAAGAGGGAGCGTATTTGAACGATCTCTTTTTCTGCCCACATCACCCGGATAAAGGGTATGCCGGCGAAGTGGAGGAGCTTAAATTCGATTGCTCATGCCGCAAACCGAAAATCGGCCTTTTGCTCAAAGCGCAAAGCAAGTATAACATCGATTTTAGCAGCAGTTATTTTATAGGAGACACCTGCCGTGATGTCCAAACCGGCATAAACGCTGGTTGCAAAACGGTGCTCGTGACAAGCGGAGACCCTCACCCCGACAAAGCTTACGGCGAGGCGAAAGCCGATTACGTTAAAAAAGATTTATTTGATGCCGTCAGTTTCATTATCGGAAACAAATAGTCAAATTGCCTCTTAATAATCGCTCCTTCAAATCATGGTCATCAAAAACAAGGCATTTTGACCATATACCATAAATATAAAGAAAGCTTTTTTGAAACTGATGAATTGCTTTATTTTTACGAGTCCTCAAAGCGCTCTTCTTTTCTTCCTTTTTTCTTCTAAGAAGAAAGGGAGCGTGTTAATATTTAACGCGTCAGGGCGCTTTCGGGCGCTCGTTAGATTGTCATTAGGAGGACAATATGGCAGAAAAGAAGTACGTTTACTCCTTCAAGGAAGCTCATGAAGGCCACTTAGGCAAAGAGATCCTTGGCGGAAAAGGCTTCGGTTTGGCTGAAATGACCGCTGCCGGGATCAACATTCCCGCCGGTTTCACCATCTCCACTGAAGCTTGCAATCTCTACTACGATTCCGGGAAAAAGATTCCTGATTTCGTGTGGAATGATATCGTAGCCCACGTTCACGATGTCGAAAAAACCGTTGGTAAGAGCTTCGGCGGCGGAAAAGGAATGCCGCTCCTTGTCTCGGTCCGTTCTGGCGCTCGTCAATCAATGCCAGGCATGATGGACACCATCCTCAACCTTGGTTTGAATGATGTCACCGTCAAAGAACTTGTCGATGCCACTGGCAATGAACGTTTTGCTTGGGACAGCTATCGCCGTTTCATGCTCATGTTCACAAACATCGCCAAAGGCCATCCAAGAACCGAGATGGACGCGATGCTCGACAAAATCAAAACCGACAATGGCTACAAACTCGATACCGAGGTTACAGTTGCTCAGCTCAAAGACCTTGTCGCGGCTTACAAAGCTTATTACAAGGGTGTCTTCAATGAGGACTTCCCAACCGATCCATACGATCAGCTCAAAGAAGCTGTCGCGGCTGTTTTCCGCAGCTGGGACAACCCACGTGCGAACGTTTATCGTCAAATGAACGGCATCCCATATGAATGGGGCACTGCTGTCAACGTTCAATCCATGGTCTTCGGAAACATGGGTGAAGATTCCGGCACCGGTGTCGCCTTCTCCCGCTCTCCAAGCGATGGAACCAAAGAAATCTACGCTGAGTTCCTTCCGAACGCCCAAGGCGAAGACGTCGTCGCTGGCGTCAGAACCCCGCTTCACATCGATGAGCTCAAAAAGAGAATGCCAGATGTTTATGATCAATTCACCAAAACGATCAAAAACATGGAATCCTACTTCAAAGATATGCAAGACATGGAGTACACCGTCGAAAAAGGCAAACTTTACTTCTTGCAAACCCGTAACGGCAAGAGAACCGCTCGCGCCGCTTTGAAGATCGCCTGCGACCTCGTTGATGAAGGACTCATCGACGAAAGAGAGGCCTGCTTACGCGTTGAGCCGAAACAGCTCAATGACCTTCTCCACCCAACCTTCGACGAAGCTGATTTGAAGGCTCATGATGCCGTCATCAAAGGCTTGCCGGCCTCCCCAGGCGCTGGCACTGGCCAAATCGTCTTTGACGCCGATACTTGCAAAGAGTGGCATGACGCTGGCAAGAAAGTCGTTCTTGTCCGTGCGGAAACCTCCCCAGAAGACATCATCGGTATGGTCAACAGCGAAGCCATCCTCACCGCTCGCGGCGGTATGACAAGCCACGCTGCCGTCGTTGCCCGCTCTATGGGTAAATGCTGCGTTGCCGGTGCGACCGAAATCGTCGTCAACGAAGAAGAAAAAACCGTCAAAGTCGGAGACAAAGTCTTCCATGAAGGCGATGTTCTCTCCGTCAACGGCACCACCGGATTGGTGTATGAGGGCGTCATCAAGATGGTCCCAGCCGATTTGGGTGGCGACTTCGGACGCTTAATGGGATGGGCTGACAAATATCGCCGTCTCAAAGTCCGCGCCAACTGCAATACCCCTGAAGATGCGCACAACGCTCAAAAATTCGGCGCTGAAGGCATTGGCCTTTGCCGCACCGAGCGTATGTTCTTCGCCCCAGAGCGTATTCTCAACATGCGTTCGATGATTCTTTCCGATACCACCGAACAAAGAGAGGCTGCTTTGGAAAGAATCCGCCCGTTCTTGATGGGCGACTTCTATGATATGTACATGGCTAACCCGGATAGCCTTGTCAATATCCGTCTCCTCGATCCGCCACTTCACGAATTCTTGCCGGAAATCACCGATGAAGCGACAATCAAAGATATCGCCGATAAGCTCAACGTCACCGAGCAAAAGGTCAAAGACCGCATCAACCAACTCCACCAAGCCAACCCAATGATGGGCTTCCGTGGCGTCCGTCTCTGCGTTGCTTACCCAGAAATCTATGCGATGCTCGCCCGTGCGATCATCCAAGCCGCCATCAAAGCCAGCAAAGAGCTAGGCCACGATGTCGAACCTGAAATCATGATTCCTCTCGCTGGCGAACTCAAAGAATACAAATTCGCCAAAGACGTCGTTGTCAAAGCTGTTGAAGATGAGATGAGCAAGGAAGGCAAGAAGCTTGTCTACCACGTCGGTACGATGATCGAAATCCCAAGAGGCGCCTTACGCGCTGGGGATCTTGCCAAAGAAGCGGAATTCTTCAGTTTCGGCACCAATGACCTCACACAGCTCACCATGGGCTTCTCCCGTGATGACAGCGGTCAATTCCTCCCATTCTACTACGATCGCAAAATCTACGAATTCGACCCATTCCAGACTATCGATGTCGAGGGTGTCGGCGAACTCGTGAAGATTGCTTTCCAACGCGGACGCGCAACTCGCCCAGACCTCTTAGTCGGTGTCTGCGGTGAAACCGGCGGCGATCCGGCTTCCATCATCTTCTATGATGAGGTTGGCTTGGATTATGTCTCCTGCTCACCGTTCCGTGTACCTCTTGCTAGACTTGCGGCTGCTCAGGCCAACATCATCCACGAAAGAGCGAAAGGCAATAAATAAGATCTGCTCCTAAAGAAAGGCGCCAGCGATGGCGCCTTTTCTCTTGGTGTCTATCAACCGTTGTTTGTGGAAGCGAATGAAAAATGATCGTTATTCGCTTTCGCTTTCCATTGCCTTCGTTAAGGCTTTCAAATCAAATCTCATGTCGAATTTCTCGTCTATTTTGCCGGCTTTTTTGTTATGAATGAAAACAACCATGTTTTCTTCGATGTGGCCAAACGGGATGCCTTTAAGCTCAATCACGCCATCGCTAGTCAAAACACCCAATTTGCTGCCGCCAAAAAAGATAGAGGCACTGTTTCCGTGACTTGCTGAAATATAGCCAACACGGTTGTTGTCTACATAAACATCATGTCCGAAAATAACCTTGAAATCCATGCGCGCTTATTATGAATTGTTTTCTCAAGAATAGTTAAGGCAAACAGGCAATCAGCCATTGATAACCTTTGTCACAATTGAGGTATAGCCTTTCTTTCCGTAAGACCTTCCGGCTTCTTTGATTTTTTTCAAATCTTTGCTTAAGGCAAAGCACGCACTGCCAGAACCAGTCATAAGAGAGGCATTTAGCCCGCGTTTCTTCAAATCGTCGACGATTTCTCCAACCTTTGGCAATAGTTTCTGGGCTGGCGAAAATAGGTCATTGCACATCGATTTGCTTAAAAGATCAAGATTGCCTGTCTCCAAAGCCGCAACAACGTCTTTGGTTTTAACCGGTTCATTGTTCGCTTCGTAAGCATCATAGGCGGCATAGACCGCTTTTGTGCTTAATCCCTCTTTTGGCTTTATGAGCAAGCAGAACCACTTTTCTTTCATTGGGAATGGGGATATTTTTTCGCCGATTCCGCCCACTATAGCGGGTTTGTTTTCAAAAAAGAAAGGAACGTCCGCGCCGATTGATAGCCCTATTTCACGCAGCGTTTTATCATCAGCCCCGAGATGGAGGAGCTTGTTTATGCCTTGTATTATTGCGGCCGCGTTGCTGCTGCCTCCGCCTAAACCAGCGGCATAGGGAATCTCTTTGTGTATCTCGATATTGAACTGATCTTCGAAATGAAAAACATCCCTCATGGCTTTTAAGGCTTTCATGCAGAGATTGTGGCGATTGTTGGCTAAGCCAATATCGTCGCATGTAATAAAGGAGTCAGGGCTGTTTTTGAGTTTTGTGAGCACGATAACGTCGTGAAGCTCTAATGGCAAAAACACCATCTCGAGTTCGTGATAACCGTTTTCTTGTTTGCCGAGGATGCGCAAAGAAGCATTAATCTTTGCATACGACCTTAATATCAATGTGTTACGGGCAAAAAGCATAAACGCTAGAAGATGATACTACCTATTTGAGGAGGTGCAACTAGCCAAAATGGATAAATATCCATTTAAATCGATTTCCTCCGGTCTTTTTCTTGGTTCGATGTTCGCTTTGAGCAGAATCTCTTTGGCTTTTGCTTCATCTTTGAGATATGAGGAGAGATTATTCAATATGGTTTTGCGGCGGTGCAAAAACAAAGCACTGGTGAGGTTATATAGTTCTTTCGCGATCTCCGGCGAAGAACCCTTTTTGAAGGATAGAGTAAAAACCAAGGAATCAACGTGCGGGGCTGGAGCGAAAGACGAACGCGGAACAACGAATTCTTTCTTAATTTTCGCGCGATATTCGATAAGGATAGGCAAAGGTCCGTACCCCTCTTGCTTCGGGCCGCTCGCCAAACGTGCAAAAACCTCCTTTTGGACCATGATAGACGCTTTTTGGCAATGCCGTCCATTTAGCAAAACGCATTCAAGCAGGGCTGAGGTGATGTAATAAGGGAGGTTGCCCACTATTTTGGTAAAAGGCGTCAAATCGTACTTCAGGGCGTTAGCCTGCCCTACATTCATGTTGGGCTTGCTTTTGAAATCATCTTTAAGTTTGGTGACGAGGGCTTCATCAATATCGATAAGCGTGATTGGACAATTATAAAAAGAGAGATAAAAAGAGAGCGATCCGGCGCCGCTTCCAATTTCAAGGACATTGTCATCTTTGCTGATATCAAGCAAATCAACTATCTTTTTTGCTACGTTTTTATCAATTAAGAAGTTTTGGCCGACCTCATGCTTTGCCAAAAGCTTGTATTCGGCGATTTTCTCAAAATAATGTTCTTCATTCATGCAAAGCTTCCTCCAAATCTTCCCTAGAAAGGCCCAAAGCTTTAGCTCTTTTCAAAAGAGTCTTTCCGTTACAGTGGCCCAAATGCAATTCATTCTCAACGATTTGGCGCTTGTAGGAAGAGTCATTTTGGCCAAGAAGCCCCAAATCATACAAATCCGAATATTCCAAAGCACTTGTGTTCTCATAAGAAGACGGAACAAGGTGGTTTAGAGCCTCTAAAATCACTTCTTTGCTAGATTCGGCCACCCCTACTTTATGACGCTTTATAGCTTTTTCCTTTGGAATGAAAGCATGCAAGAGGCCATCTATATTCTGGTTCAAGATGTCGCGGATTCTTTTGCCAGGGGAATCGGGGTCTGTCAAAACAACAACATCCCGTATTTTTCTAGCTTCTTTAATATAATTAATAGTTTCACGTGAAACTTCAGAGCCGTTTGTCGTTATAATGTCCGCATCTAAGAAAGATTCGATGAGATCTTTGTCGCTTTTGCCCTCGACGACGATTAAGGCCGGGTATCTGCTCATAATTGCGGCTCCACGTGAAACAGCTTTTTCGTGTTCTCGAGTATTGCCTCAGCGATTGATTCTTCGCTTGCTTCTCTAAGAAAAGCCATTTGCTTAACGATTTCTTTTATGTATGCTGGGCGATTTTCTTTTCCTCGATATGGGACTGGGGCTAGGTATGGTGAATCCGTTTCGGAGAGAAGGCGATTGAGAGGGCATTTGGTTACATTTGTCTTAGGCGTTATGGCGTTTTTGTACGTTATCGGACCATCAAACCCGAAATAAAGGCCTAATTTCGCGAATTCGCCAAGCGATTCGGTGGAACCGCTGTAGCAATGGAGCACTCCGCCGGCTTTTAACGGCTTCTTTTTGAGCAAAGAGAGCGCATCTTCGCTCGCTTCTCTGGCATGAATACTGATCGGCAGGTTGAGTTTATTGGCCAAATCAATCTGCTTTTCAAACCATCTTTTCTGATTTTCGTGGTCTTTTTCGTCTTTATACCAATGGTAATCGAGCCCTATTTCCCCGATCGCGACAACTTTTTTGTTTTTTGCTAGTGTTTCGATTTCTAGCAAAGCTTCTTCACTCACGTTTTCCAAATTTTCCGGATGAAAACCTATCGCGGCATAAACATCTTTATATTCGTTCGCTATTGCGATGGCTTCTAAACTGCTCTTTAAGTCCCATCCTGGCACGATAAAAATGCCAACGCCGGCTTTTCTCGCCTCATTGATTACTTCTTCGCGCTTTGAAAACAACGCTTCATCATTAATATGGCAATGCGAATCAACAAGAATCATTTTCCTACGCAGAAGCGAGAGAATATCTCATCAGTGAGATCGGTTGTCGCTTCTTCCCCTAAAAGCTCTCTAGCAGCATTATACGCAGCGCTCAAATTTACCGAAATCAAATCAATCGGCATTCTGTTGGCGCAGTCTTCTTCAGCCCCTTTAAGGCAATCATCAATCTTTCGTAAAAGCCCCAATTCGCGAACATTGCTTAAAGATGGGTTGGTGAAAGCGTCGTCGGAGACGCCGAGAGTCTTGTATATGGCATCAAGAAGAGGTTCAATGCGGTTTTGCTCAGCCGATATGCAAATCAAAGAGTCGTCGCGTTTTTCGGTGAGATCTATTTTGTTATAAGCAACGATGACTTTTTTCTTGCCGCAGCTATCCAAGATTTCCTGATCGCTCTTTTTTATACCGGTTCTAGCATCAATCAAAAGAATGACGAGATCGGATTCCTCAATCATCTTTCGGCTTCTTTCAATGCCGAGGTTTTCCAAATCGTCGGTCGCTTTCCTAATGCCTGCGGTATCAAGCAGGTGGAGAGCAATGCCACGTAAATTGACATCCCCTTCAACAACGTCTCTGGTCGTTCCGGGAATATTGCTGACGATAGCCTTCTCTTCATGAAGGAGTGCGTTCAACAAGCTTGATTTTCCAACATTAGGCTCTCCTACTATAGCGACCTTAACGCCTTGCCTAATCACGATCCCCTCTTCTCCGCCTTTTATTAACCTTGCAACTTCCGCTCGGATTGGCTGAATCGCGGAGATAATCGTGTCGACGTTTGCTTCTTCGATATCGGTATATTCCGGGTAATCGATATTAACTTCGATAAGCGAAAGAAGATCCGCCAAAGATTTTTTTAATGGGAGGATGAGGGAGCTTGTTTTTCCTAGATACGACATAAGAGAAAGGTTTTTAGCCTCTTTTGTTGTCGCGTTGATCAAATCGTTGACCGATTCAGCTTCGACGAGATCCATCTTGCCGTTATAGAAAGCGCGCATCGAAAACTCGCCACGCGTGGCGTAACGTGCCCCTCTTTTCAAATAACAGCCGATGATTTCGTTGGCAATCAGAAGGCTTCCATGGCAAGAGATTTCAACAACGTCCTCTCCTGTCATTGTCTTTGGGCCAGGATAAGCAATCAGAACAACGGAATCGATGTCTTCGCCATTGTCTTTTATATTACCAACGAAAACGGACCTCTTTTGGAGGCCCGAAATCTTATGGGCAAATATCTCATCTGTGATGGCGAAGGCGTCATCTCCGCTCACACGGATTAAATGAAGTGCGCATTTGAGAGGGGCAGTAGCTAGTGCGACTATCACATTCCCCATAAGGAGAAGTTTATTCCTTTCTCATTTTGCCAGAAACAGCATGGATGCGGATGCTTCCGCCTTGTGTCCTTACAAGGCTCTTGGCATAAACAATGGCTTGTTGTTGCGTATCGAAGAGTTTGATGGCTCTTTCGCCCGTGGCGAGTTTGACTTGCCATTTTCCGCTAGGCTGTTTGCTGATGTGATAAACACGTGGGACCGATTTATAGGTTGATTTGGCTTCAGCTTTTCTCTCGGCTGCTTCCTCAGCCTCTTCATCGCCAGTGTCGATTCTGATATCAATGCCTTCCGCACGGGCTTTATCGCCTTCCGTTTTAAGGATGATGACCTTTTTGCCAGTCTTTTTAGGCGCGGCAGCGGTTTTGGTGGTAGTTTTAGTGTTGCTGCTCGTAGTTTTAGAAGGAGTGGTGGCTGCGCTAGCGGCCGGTTGCGTAGGAGTGGTTTTTTCAGAAACAACTGGCTCTATTTTCTCTTCGGCTGGAGCGGCAGCGACTGCGGATTCTTCGTCATCGTGTTTTTCCTCGTCCGATGAAACGGCATTTTCGCTTGCTTCGTCTTTGATCGGCTGCTCTTCTTTGGTTGCGACATCTTCAAGTTTCGCAGGAGCGGCCTCTTCTTCTTTAACAGCGCACTTTCTGACAAGGGCACGAAGCGCGAATAAGACAATGGTCGCTAAAACGATGCCGAGGATACCGCCGGCGATAATAATCGCGATGTAGTACCAATGTGAAAATTTGTGGAAGTTGAAAATGGTGAAAACAAAATGATCCGGGAGGCTGGCTTTCCCAGCTGCAACCAACAAGAAATCATAAATGGCAATGAAGGCAAAATAGAGAACACCGGGGATAAAGCTCCAGAGAACGTTTACGAACTTTACCTTTGGGTCTAGCTCAAAGAAAACGTAATCAACAATAATCAAGGCTGGTGCAACAACACTGATAAACAGTGGCCAATGCCAATCGAGCAAGAAAGCTCTATAAAGATCGTAATTGGCAGTCCCGAAAGATGAGTTTCTGGCGCTAAGGAATTTATAACCAAATGAGTCGATTACGAAAAATTTGAAGGCCGCCGCGAAGACTAACCCAGCAGACACCATTTTGATAACCGATACAAACTTGGAAGTCGGTTTTTTCTTGGCGAGGCAAACAATGTCGGAAATTACGCTTATCAAAGCGGCAATTCCGCCAAAAATCCCCGCAAGAACCCCAAATTCGAAAAGATAATCGATTTTTGTGCCGTTTTTGCCAATCATGCATCCGGCATAAACTTCATTCATCGGCAAAAACTCAAAAACTGCATTGACAACCGCGAAAGCGACTGCCGCCACAATCAAAAAGTTCAGGATGAGCGAAACTACGTAGCGTCCTTTTTTCATAGCGTACCTCCATGCGCAAAAATACTTTTTTTGCGAATACGATAGATAGTATAGCCTATTAAACAATCAAACGCACAAAATAATTTGTTTCTTAAGCTTAAGAATCACTTTTGTTTGTGTGTGGTGATTTCTATCCATTAAATTTGTTGTGGCTTCATCGGATTAATTAAAACAATTGTAAATATCTTAGTTTTGTTATTTTGTTTTTGAGGTATTGAAAAAATCAAAAAACAACCATCTTAAAACGGCGTTTTCACCCCAAATTTAAAAGCGTCTCGATCGAGACGCTTGCTTATTAGTCTACGTATTTGATTGACACAGCGCGGTTGCTGCCTTCGCCTTCGCTTTCCGTCTTAATGTGTTCCATGCCGTTAAGGGTGTTGTGGATAACGCGTCTCTCGTCTGGCGTCATCGGATCAAGTTGAACATCGATATGGCTCTTAAGAACTTGGTTTGCGGTTCTTTTGGCTAAATAAGCTATGCGGGAATATTTGTCCTCTTTGTATCCGCCTACATCAAGCAAGATTCTGTAGCGATGACGGAAGCGATTGGAGACAGCGAGGCGAACGAGTTCATTGAGGGCTTGAAGGGTACGTCCCGCTTTCCCGATCAAAACCGGGTTGCGCTTGCTATCCAAGGAAACATGAATGATGTCGTCTTCAACAAAGCCTTCGGCCGTGGCTTCGATGCCTAACACAGCGAGCGTGTCAACAAGATATGACTTTGCGTATTCAGCTGCATCATCGATTGTGTAAACCTCAATCGAGGCTTTTTTGGAGAAAAGGCCTTTTTTCTCCTCTATTACCTTATATATAAGGCGCTCGGCTGGGAGGCCAAGCTCAAGGCTTGCGCTCTCTAAGCATTCTTCAACCGATTTACCAGAATATTCTTTCATTGCTATTACCTCTTTCTTTGTTGTTTTTTCTTATCTTTGACTTTGCCCATTACGTATTGGGTTAAAACGGTTTGAGCCATTGAGATAACGGCGCCAATCGCCCAATAAACACCCATAGCGGCAGGCAAGAAGAAGCCCATGACAATCGTAAAGATAAGCATGCCGTAGGTTATCCATTTCATTTGGGAAGCGGTTTTGTTCTGCGCTGGATTTTTCGAAAGCTTCGGCATGTCTTTTTGCTTACGCTTGTTGATCCATTGTGGGAGCATCATCGCAAAGAATTGGGCGGCAGCCATAATGATGAAAAGCACTAAGGCGGTCCACCAGCCGCTTGTATTCAAATACCATGTTCCGGAAACGTTGAACAATGCGCTTTGGATGCTGTCTGACAAACGCAAATTCAAGAAGGCGCCGCTAGAAAGAACGGCACTGCCTTGGAGGGCGCTCCAAACCGAGATGAAAATAGGGAACTGGATCACCAAAGTCAAAATGCTTGAGAAAGGTGAAACCTTATTCCTTTTATATAGAGCCATCTGCTCTTGTTGAAGTCGGCTTTGCTCGCTGCGGTTGGTGTTGCTGTTTGGGTATTTTGCTTGGATTTTGGCAATCTCAGGTTGGAGAGCCTGCATTTTTTGCTGATCCATCGTCCCTTTGAAGGTGAGAGCCAGCAAGATAACGCGGACAATGATGGTCACGAAGATAATGGACCAGATTTGACCAACGCCGGATAGGACCGGATCCATCGAATAAGCGAAAGTGTCAACCATCCAAGCAACCGGATAAACAATAAGCCCTTCGAGGAAGCCTTTGCCCCAAGCGTAAGAATAACTCTTTCCTTGAATATTGACTTCCCAATTGCTCTCGTTTCCGTAATGGCCATATTTGCCATCTCGTGTAGCGACGCAGCTGCGGAAGGTGTCCATCTTGGTATTCATCTGCGATTGATAAAAAGTCGCAAAATCGGCGCTTGGGCAATTGCTGTAGCCCAATCTTGGGTCCTCGGAATTGCGCAATTCGTTGGTCCATAAGTTCCAGTTGTACCAGAATTCGTCTTCGCCTTTTTCGTTTTTGCCCAAGAATTTCTCGTATCCGTACTCACGGAGGATTCCATGGTTGACGGCGGCGGCGGAATTGCTTTCGCCATCGCTGTCATTAACGGTAAACGGGTTGACGTCCAAAGCCTTCAAGTCCGATGTGCCCGTAATGATGCGGCCATTAACTTCGTATTTGGCGCTGATAGCCGATTGCACAGCGTTTTCTAGAACTTTTTGGTCGAGAGCAATAAAGTATTCCTGGGATGGGATTGCGTAGTTTCTCGTTTTGGCCCCAGCAATAATCGTGTTTACTAAAAATGTGCTCTTTTTGGAAGTGAAATTGCCTTCCGAGTCAACGGGCACATAAGCATAAAGAGTGTCGTTGTCATCGAAAACGGGTCTTGCGACATCTGTGTAGTCGGAAGGGATGTCTTCTTTGTCGCAATACACGGTTACGCCTTGCTCATATGGGTAGGCGATGTTCGCTTTATCCGTGATCGAGCAAAAGTTTTGGGTACAGCCGGTAAGTAAAAAAGCCGTGCCCAAAATCCCGAAGAGCCCGATCAATTTAATTTTGTTATTTTGTTTCAATGCCTTAATCTCCGATCTTCCCTAGGGTTTCCATTAATTCCTCGGCGTTGGAAGCGAATTCGCTCGTTTTGTATGACGCTCTGACGATGATGATCACGTCGTATGGTTTGTTTAGTTCAAAATTCGATCCTATCATCGCGCGAACCTGCCTTTTTATACGGTTTCTCGTCACGGCGTTTCCGTTCTTTTTGCTGACGGAAATGCCTATTCTCGTTAAAGGCTCTTGTTTAACGCTGTAATAAATGGAGAAGTGTTTGCTTTTGACGGCGTGAGATCCATGAATGATTGCGTCGAATTCTTGGTGTTTCCTCACTCGGTTGATTCGTTTCATAGATCTCAGCGAATAAAGAGATGGGGTTAGTCGGCGATTTTCGCGCGGCCTTTAGCCCTGCGGCGAGCAAGAACCTGACGGCCGTTGTGGGTGGCCATTCTGGCACGGAACCCCGCTTTGTTGCTGTGTTTTACCTTGGAAGGTTGATAAGTTTTTTTCATACGCTTTCCTCCGAATCTGACGTGCGTGCGGATAGATTATAGGTTTTTCGATTTTTCTAAGCAATCAAAAATATACGCATACGCGCGCTTGCGATAAAACGCGCTTTTTCAAGCCGGAGAAGCAAAACAATCGACAAAAAGTGTTGTTTATAACTTTTTCACATTTTGTGGATTTTCTAATAAAAAGTGTGTTATTTATTAACTTTTTTCCATATTTGTAAATGTTATGAAAACCCTTACATTTGCTAGTTTTCCACATTTTTCAAAATCGACTTATTTGTCCACAAGTTTTCCACATTAGATTTTGGTGGACAACTCTCTTCGTTGCGTGTTTATCGCCTTTTTCGCGGCTTTGGAATGTGGATAAAATAATTTGGTGTTTTTAAAGCGTGTTTTTCATGTGGGCGTGTGCTAAATTTTTAGGCGTTCTTTATGGAAAAAACTGTCAGCGAATTGACCTTGCTGTGGTCAAGGATTCTCGAGAAAATACGAATTCGGCTAGGAGAGGAAGGGGCTTCGGTGTTTGAGGCCTTCTTCAAGGATACCTATATCGCCAAAATAACGGACAACAAGCTGATAATCTCCGCGAATTCCCTCGTCGCCGAAAATTGCCTCAACAAAACTTACAAGGGGATGGTCGACGAAATCATACACGATTCATTGGAAAGCAATTATGAGGCGAACTTCGTTTACCAAGCCGGCAATATCGTGGAGAAAAAAGAAGAAAGCAAACCGACTTTTTTCTCGACAAGCAAACTCAATCCGTCGTATACGTTCAGCAATTTTGTCGTCGGCCAAAGCAACCGCGAGGCTTATCAGGCTTCGCTCATGATCAGCAAGAACCCTGGCGAACTCTACAATCCTCTTTTGATATATAGCAACAGCGGGCTTGGCAAAACGCATCTTCTTCACGCAATCGGCAACTCAATCAAAAATTCGATGCCGAACAAAAAGGTTCTTTACGTAACCACGCAGGACTTTTTCGACGAATACGTAAACTACGTCAAGGGGGAGCGTGGTGACGATAACCTCAAAACATTCTTCAAAAATTCCGTTGATGTGTTGCTTGTGGACGACATCCAGATGCTTGTCGGGAAACGCAAAACCGAGGAGATGTTTTTCAGCATCTTCCAAATGCTTTACTCGTCAGGCAAGCAGATAGTCATCACAAGCGATCAGCACCCCTCGTGCCTCGACGGCCTCGATGAGCGTTTAAAGAGCCGTTTCACCCAAGGCTTGCCGCTATCCATCAACCCACCAGACAAGGAAACGTGCGAAGCGATTTTGAGGATGAGGATTGAAGCCAACAGCCTCGATGTTTCGCAATTCGATCCGGAAGTCATCTCTTTCTTCGCGACGAAGTTTTCCACAAACGTCAGAGAACTGGAAGGCGCGCTCAATAGGCTTATCTTCTATGTCGTCAACGTCCGGCCATCTCAGCACATCTCCCTTGAGCTGGCGGTCGACTCGGTTAGAGGACTCATCGACGTCAAAACGGACGAAGCGAGCCTATCGATTGCCAAGATAATCAACGTTGTGGCCGATTATTACAATCTCTCTCCGGCTCAGATAACCGGAAAGATAAGAACCAGCCAAATCGCGTTAGCCAGGCATATCGCTATGTACCTATCGCGCGATGTGCTGGATGCTCAATACACCAAAATCGGGGAGGCCTTCGGCGGCAAAGACCACGCAACGGTCATGAGCGCCATAAGCAAAGTGGGGAAAATGTTGAAAACAGACAAAGACCTCGCTGACGCCGTAAACGAAATAAAGGGGCGTCTAGGCAAGAGCGCATCTAATTCTATTAGATGAGTTAAAATACGTGCTACAATATGCGGAGTCGACCGACGTCGGATTAACGGTTATCCACTTATCCACACACCCACATTATTAATATTAATAAAAATAAAAATTATTCAAACAAATCAAAGGAGACGAGAACCATGCGCTTCACCATCGAAAGAAATGAATTCCTGAAGGGACTGACGATTGCAAGCAAAGCCATCGGCAGCAAGTCGACCAACCCGACCCTCCTTTGCTTCAAGCTGGAGATAACGGAAAAAGGGCTGGAGATAACCGGCTCCAATAGCGATATCGCCATTTGGACCTTGATCCAAACGATGAAAGGGGACAAAGAGATTCTCCGCGACCTCATCCCCGGCTCCGTTCTGATAAACGCTTACACGCTGATTGAATTCGCCAGAAAGGGAGAGGGTGACGAAATCTCCATCGAAGTTATCGACAACACGGCAAGGATATCCGTCGGAAAGCTCTCCGTGAACCTCGTATGCATGGATGGCGATGAATATCCAAATATCTCCTTCGCTCCGAATGCCACGCCATTCACCCTGCCGTGCTCCGATTTGATTCAGCTTGTCGATCAAACCTCCTTTGCGGCCTTGACCAAAGACACGAGGCCGATTCTTACTTCGATCAACCTTCGCGCGGAGAACGGAACCCTCACCGCAACCGCCACGGACAGCGCCCGCCTTTCACGGAAGGTCGTCAACGTGGATGGCGATTTGCGCTTCAGCGCCAACGTGCCAGCCAAAACGATGTCCGATGTCACCAAACTCCTCGATCCTGGAAGCGAGGTCGAAGTCTCTGCCTCCACGGACAAAATCATCTTCAGCTTCGCCAACACCATCGTTTCAAGCCGTCTCATTGGCGAGAATTACCCGGTATCAAGCTCCATCATCCCAACCTCGTTCAATTACTTTTTGGAAGTGAATTCGCAGCAATTCCTGTCAGCGATTGACCGCGTCTCGATCCTCTCTCAAAACGCCGTTCCCGTCGTGAAACTATCGATGAGCGAAGAGAGCGTTGAAGTCTCAACTGCCAATCAGCAAACGGGCTTCGGCTCGGAAAAGCTAAGCACTTACACGTATAACGGCGAGACCATCGAAATTGCTTTCAATGCCATCTTCGTGGCCGATGCCGTGAAGGCTCTTGGATGTGAGGATGTCCAAATCTCCTTTATCGGCGAAATGAAGCCCTTCGTCATCAAAAACCCCAAAGATGACTCCGTGGTTGAGCTCATCACGCCTATGAGGACGAGATAAGCCGAAAAAGCCATATTAAACAAAGCGAAAGGAATGCTGAAAAGCATTTCTTTTTTTACTACTTAGTAGTAAAATGTCGCCATGGGCAATTTTGACGATAAAAACACGCTGATCGAGGTCTCGATCGTAAGTGAGTACATAACCCTTGGCCAATTCCTGAAATTCGTTCATCTGATTGACGAAGGCGGAATGGCCAAAGCGTATCTTGCAACCCACGAAATCCTCGTCAACGACGTCTTGGAGTCGCGGCGCGGAAGGAAACTTCGCCCAGGCGACAGACTCAAAATCGGCGAAATCGGTTACCTCGTCAAAAGCAAATGATCCTAACTCGTCTGACGCTGGGCGATTGGAGGTCTTACGAATCTCTCGATCTTACCTTCGAAAAAGGCCTCACCTTGATCGAAGGCAATAACGGGGAAGGCAAGACCAACATCGCCGAAGCGATTCACTACTTGTCGCTAGCGAGGAGCTGGCGCAGCGATGATGATGCCCCCTTGATCAGGGCCGGCGTCGAAAATTGTAACGTGCGCGCGTATGTGCGCGAAGGTGACATGAATCGGGTTGTCGAGATCCGCCTCTCCAAAGAAGGCAAACGAATCTCGCTGAACGGAAAGCCCATAAAAAAGCTGAGCGAGCTATCGGCTGTCGCAAACGTCCTGCTCTTCTCTCCGGAAGACACAAGACTATTCGTGGCCTCGCCCCTATCTAGACGCAGCTTCTTAGACATCTCCATCTCGAAAGTCGATCAGGCCTACATGAGCCTCATCGCGAATTACCGCCATCTCCTTCAAGAGAGGAACGCCGCCTTAAAAACCGACAAGAAAGACACGATGCTTATCGATGTCTTGACTGAACGGCTTCTTGAGACGGAAAAGCCCATCATCGAGAAGCGAAAGGATTACGTTTCCTCACTAAACGAGAAACTCCCGATGGTCGCCGAACGGCTATTTGGCAAAAAAACCGCCATCAAGGTGGTTTACAAGCCTTTCTTGCCACCAAACGACGAATTCATCGAGGAAGGCAAAAAGGCCTATGAGAGGTGTCTAGAAGGCGATCTGATGCGCAAAAGCACATCGATTGGGGTTCACCGCGAAGACTTCTCGCTCGAACTGAACGACAAAGACGTAGGCATCTACGGGTCGCAAGGCGAAAACCGCCTATCGGCCATCACCATCAAGCTCACCCCCTACTTTTTGATAAGCGAGGCTGAGAAAAAACCAATCATCGTACTCGATGACATCTATAGCGAGCTAGACGAGGTCCACGCAAAAAACCTCTCATCGCTCCTATTGACACTCAATCAAACGTTTGTCACAACCACCAAATTAGATATCGACGGCGCCTCCTATGTGGATGTCGCCGACCATATAGCCAGAAGGAGGAAATAAAATGGCCAACGAAGAAAAAGATTTGCTAGACGATGCCGCCAAGGACGTCGGCGTGAGCAAGGCCTCGCTAGAAGAGGAAGAGAAAAACACCTATACCGCTATCGATATAAAAGACGAGAAAGGGCTTGAGAAAGCCGATGCTTCCTACACAGCCGAAAACATTCAGGTCCTTGAGGGGCTCGAAGCAGTCAGGAAACGCCCCGGAATGTATATCGCGACAACCGCTGCAGCCGGTCTTCATCACCTCGTGTGGGAAATCGTCGACAATTCGATCGATGAAGCCCTTGCTGGCTATTGCACCCACATCGAGGTCAACATAAACAAAGACGAAAGCATCACCGTCACCGATAACGGCCGTGGCATCCCTGTCGATATCGTCAAAAAATCCGGGCTGTCTGGCGTTGAGACGGCCTACACAATACTTCACGCCGGCGGCAAGTTCGGCGAAGGCGGCGGCTATAAGGTCTCCGGCGGTTTGCACGGCGTTGGCGCCTCGGTTGTAAACGCCCTTTCCTCATGGTGCGAAGTCGTCGTCAAGAAAAACGGCGGCGTTTATAAGGTTTCTTTTGAAAATGGCGGCCACATCAAGGAGCACTTGAAGAAAATCGGAACTTGCGGAAACGACGAGCACGGCACAAGCGTCACTTTCTTGCCAGATCCAACCATCTTCACCGAAACCACCCACTATAACTACGAGACGATCAAAAATCATTTGCGTCAAATGGCTTTCCTCAATGGCGGGGTCAAAATAACGTTGACTGACCTCCGGGGCGAGGAAAGCGTGAGCGAAGTCTTTGTTTATGATGGTGGCATCAAAGAGTATGTTGCCTTCATCAACAGCGCGAAACTTCCGATCAACAACGAAGTGATTTATTGCAGTGGTGCGGAAGAGGTGACATTCAATGACGGCAACAAAGAGCGCATCTACGCCGAAGTCGCTCTCCAATGGACCGATAGCTATAACAATGACGGCGTCTATTCTTTCTGCAACAACATTTCGACCAAAGAAGGCGGAACCCATGTTGAAGGGTTCAACTTAGCCCTTAATCGCACGATCAATGACTATGCCCGCCAATTCAAGTTCTTGGACGAGAAAGACCCGAACTTCACCACCGACGATTGCCGCGAGGGTCTTACTTGCGTCATCTCGGTCAAGCACCCGAATCCGCAATATGAAGGGCAGACGAAAACAAAACTCGGAAACAGTGAAGTCCGGAAAATCGTTTCCACGATTGTCGGCCAGCAGCTGAAACAATATCTTTTAGAGCACCCAGAGCAAGCCAAACTCGTGATGGAGAAAGTACGCATTGCTTCGCGTTCTCGCCTTGCGGCTCAAGTAGCTCGCGAGAAAACGCGCAAGTCGCCGCTCGATATTACCACTCTTCCTGGCAAATTGGCTGATTGCTCCAGCAAAGACCCAACGCTTTGTGAGCTTTATATCGTCGAGGGTAATTCCGCCGGCGGCAGCGCCAAAAACGGGCGTGACCGTGAAACGCAGGCCATCCTCCCGCTTCGTGGAAAAATCCTCAACGTCGAAAAAGCCCGCGAAGAGAGAATCTTCAAAAACGCCGAAATCGGGAACATGATCACGGCGATTGGCGGCGGCATCCGCGAGAATTTCGACATCAGCAAAATCCGTTATCACAAAATCGTCATCATGACCGATGCTGATGTTGACGGTGATCACATCCGCATTCTTTTGCTGACCTTCTTCTATCGCTTCATGCGCCCGCTTATCGATGGCGGCTACGTTTATATTGCTCAACCTCCTCTTTACAAAATCGATTACAAAGGACAGGCGTATTACGCCTATAACGATGAGCAGCTAGAAGTCCTCAAAAAGCAGCTTCAGCTCAAATCCGGCTACCCGTTCCAACGTTATAAAGGACTTGGTGAAATGGATGCTCAGCAGCTTTGGGAGACTACCATGGATCCGAAGGTCAGGAAGATGATCCGTATCACCGTTGACGATGCGGCGAATGCCGAACGCGCCTTCTCCGAACTCATGGGCGATGATGTAATGCCGCGTAAGCAATTCATCGAGAAGAACGCCAAATTCGTCACGAATCTTGATATTTAATGGCAGGAGGTATGAAAAATGGATAACGAAGAAAAGAAAATCAACGAGCCGATTGAAAATGGCTCAGAGAAAAACGACGCCGATATCATGGCTTCGGTCGATAACCGCTACCACGACAAAATAGATACTTCCGCCACTGCCGGCATTGTGCCAGGCCTTGTGGACCGCGAAGTCACAAGCGAAGTCGAGACGGCTTTCCTTAGCTACTCGATGTCGGTCATCGTCTCCCGCGCCATCCCTGATGTGCGTGACGGCTTAAAGCCAGTCCAGCGCCGTATCATCTTCGGCATGGATGAAGCTGGCATGCAGCCTGGGAAGCCATACAAAAAGAGCGCCCGTATCGTCGGCGACGTCATGGGTAAATATCACCCACATGGCGACTCTGCCTTATACGGAACCTTGGTTCGTATGGCTCAGCCTTTCTCCATGCGTTATACCCTTGTCGATGGGCACGGAAACTTCGGCGACATCGATGGGGATGAAGCGGCGGCTATGCGTTATACCGAAGCGAGAATGAACCGCCTTTCGGTTGAAATGGTCCGCGACATCAATGAAAACACCGTTGATTTTGTCGATAACTACGATGGCACGGAAAAAGAGCCGGCGGTTTTGCCGTCCCGTTTCCCGAACCTTTTGGTTAATGGCTCAGAGGGAATCGCGGTCGGCATGGCCACCAACATGGCTCCGCACAACCTCACTGAGGCAATCGATGCCGTTGTGGCCATCGCCAAAAACCCTGATCTTACCCCACTAGAGATCATGCAGAATTATCTCCACGGCCCCGATTTCCCGACCGGAGGCACCATTTTGGGCCGCCAAGGGATCTTGGAGGCTTATGAAACGGGCACAGGCACCGTCACCATCCGCAGCAAATACCACATCGAAGAACTCGATAACGGCAAATCCCGCATCATCGTGACTGAAATCCCATATCAAGTCAACAAGAGCGCGATGATTGTCGCAATGGCTGGCTTAGTGCGTGACAAAGTGCTCGACGGCATCACCGATATCCGTGATGAATCCAACAAAGAAGGAATTCGCATCGTCATCGAAATCAGGCGCGATTGCGTGCCTGAGGTCGTCGCCAACAACTTGCTCAAGCACACACAGCTTCAAATCAATTTCGGCATCATTAACCTTTGTTTGGTGGATGGCGCCCCGAAAATCCTCCCGATTACCGCGATTTTAAACAATTACATCGATTTCCAGGTTTCGGTATTGACCCGCAGAACGAAATTCCGTCTTGACCGCGACAGCGCCCGCGATCACATTGTTCAGGGTTTGATCAAAGCTCATGACAACATAGACGAAGTAATTCACATCATCCGCGATTCGAAAACAGACGAAGAATCGACCAAACGCCTTTTTGACGCTTTTGGCTTCTCCAACGCCCAGACTCAGGCCATTCTTGCGATGACTCTCCGCAAACTCCAGGGCATGGAACAAGACAAGCTTCAAGCCGAACACGCTCAGCTCGTAGCCAATATCGCCGAATTCAATAGGCTTTTGTCGAGTCGCGACAATATCGTCGACCTTCTCATCAAAGAGCTTGAAGACGTCAAGAACCGCTTTGGCGACAAGCGTCTCACCGATATCAGCGATGAGGCCGCCAATATCGATAACGAAGATTTGCTTCCAAAAGAGAATATCGTCGTTCTCCTCACCAAGAACGGCTATATCAAGAGAATGGGCGAGGACACCTTCCGCACCCAGAATCGCGGCGGACGCGGCGTCAAAGGCATCACCACAGGCTCTAACGACCACGTTTCCCTTATGGTTTACGCCAAAACGCATACCGATATTCTCTTCTTCTCAAGCTACGGACGCGTTTATCGGCTCCGTGGATACCAGATTCCCGACGCTGCACGCGACGGGAAAGGGATCCCGGCCATTAACCTTTTGAATCTCGATCAAGACGAAAAGATCGTTTCAATCGTTCCTTGCGACGATTACCCCGAAACCGACTATCTCTTCTTCTGCACCGTCAACGGCATCGTGAAGAGGGTATCCATCAAACTGTTCGAGTCTATCAATAGCAACGGCAAACGCGCTTTAGGGCTTAAAGACGGCGATATGCTGCTTGACGTCAAGAAAACGAATGGCGAGGCCATCATCTCTTTAGCGTCAAACAACGGCAAAGTCTGCTCCTTCCACGAAGATGAAGTGAGAGCCATGGGGCGTGATGCTGCCGGCGTTAAAGGAATGAACCTCGACGATGGCTCAATCTTGGTTGGAATCACAAGCTCTTTGGAAGGTGACCGCATTCTCGTTCTTTCAAAGCAAGGGCAAGGAAAGATCTCCTACGCCAAAGATACCGATATCCCGCAAGAAGATGGGTCTATCCGCCATTACGACGGCTATCGTTTGACCTCTCGTGGCGCGAAAGGCGTCATCTCTCTTAAAGTCACCGACAAAGGCGGAGAGCTTTATGCCATGAAAGCGGTAAAAGGAGACGAAGACCTCATGGTTGTCACCAACAAAGGCATCGTCATCCGCATGCCGATCGACCAAATCAAGATCGCGGCGAGGAATACCCAAGGCGTCAAGATACTCTCGCTCGACAAAGGGCAATACGTAGCTTCTATCGCCATCCTCCCTCACGCTGAAGAAGAGAGTGAAGATTTAGAGGCAACCCCGGCTGATGATGAAGTAAATCCAGCTTTGCTTTCTCAGGAAGAAAAAGGCGATGAAGCCGATGTCGTTACGCCTGATAACGTCGATGACATCAAAGACGACTCTTCTTCCGATGATGATTTGTAATCAGAAATGAAGCCGTTTATTTACTTTGAAGAAAAAGACGAAGTTTCGTTCGAGGGCGTTCGCTTAAGGAAAAACCTTAAGGGCGCCCTTGAGCTTGCAGGGGTTAACCACGCCCCTTCTTTTTTGGCTATGCCAGATATTTTGCACCTTATTGCCCCAACCAAGATGGAATTGATCAACGAGGCAAAGGACAACGAGGCCAAAATCGTCGTAAGCGCTTTATACGGATCACGAGATAAAAGCTGCACGTTTCTTGAGAAGAAAGGGGATGGGTATGCGCTCAATAAAGCCGGCATAAAGACCCTCCAAGCCGCGGATTTGATTTTTGCACCAAATAAAGAAGGCGAAAAATACATTAAAAAAGCCGGGATAAATGCCCCAATCAAAATATTGACGCCGGGCGTAAATCTCAGCAGATTCGATGGCGTTGATGATGTTGAACGAAGTGTTTTCTCCCGTTACTCGTCGTTAAGAGAAGGGCAAAAATACGTAATTTCATGCGGGGATTACAAGGATAATGGAGCAATCAAGAGATTAAGCAACATCGCAAAACGCTTCCCGAATCTGCGCTTTTTCTATTTTGGGCTCAAAAACGGAAAGTACGCCTCCACCAACACGCGGAAACGCTACTCATTGATTTATGGGCGGAACATCACTTTTTTGAGTCTCGTCGAGGATGATATTTACCGGAGTGCCATCAAAGGGGCTATCGCTTATTTGTCTTTAAGCGATCTCCCAGACTTCATCCCGGTTCTTGAATCAATGAGCGCCAAAGTGCCGGTGTTTGAAATCATCAGACCGGAATTTGGTAATTTATCGATCGATGGGCGAACAGGCTATCTCAATGACGATGAAGGCAAAATGATCGAGCGCCTTACCTTCTTATGCCAAAACGAAGAAAAGCCTACTATAATCGAGGCGTATGACTATGCCAAAAAGGCATCATTAAGAATTCTGGGGGACGAATTAGTTCAAAACTATGAATCGTTACTGAGCAGAAAGGAGCAAGAAAATGATTGATGCAAAGCTTATTGAGGAAAAGCCGGAATACATTAAATCGGCTTTAGCGAAAAAAGGATGGGATTTCGACCCAGCGCCGTTATTGGCTCTGTTTCAGAAGCGCCGCGCGCTTTTAAAGGATGTTGAGACCAACAAAGCCGAGCAAAACAAGCTGAGCGCCTCCGTTCCAGCGAAGAAAAAAGCCGGCGAAGACGTTCAACCGCTTTTCGCCAAAGTGAAGGAACTCGCGAAAGAAAACAAAGAAAAAGAAGCTGATTTATCTGCCGTTGAGGCTGATATAAAAGCCCAAATCGAGGTTTTGCCAAACATGCCTGACGAGGATTTGCTCGCTGGCGGAAAAGAAAACAATCACCCGATATATCACTTTGGGAAAGAGCCGACCTTCGACGGCTTTAAACCAAAAAATCACGTCGAATTAGCGGAATCGCTCGGATTGATCGATTACAAAAGAGCCGCCAAAATATCGGGCACCGGAACCTGGATTTATACCGGGTTGGGGGCTCAATTAGAGTGGGCGCTCCTCAATTACTTCATTTCGACGCATATAAGCGATGGCTATACGATGATTTTGCCACCCCACCTCTTGAATTTTGATAGCGGCTATACGGCAGGGCAGTTCCCGAAATTCAAAGAAGACGTCTTTTGGCTTGAGGGGACAGATCCCAAAAAATTCCTTCTCCCGACCGCCGAGACGGCCCTAGTCAATCTTCATAGAAACGAAGTGCTATCGATTGACGATTTGCCAAAGAAATATTTTGCCTATACCCCTTGCTACCGCAAAGAAGCCGGGAGCTACCGCACCGAAGAAAGAGGCATGATCCGCGGATATCAATTCGATAAAGTCGAAATGGTCCAATATACGACAGATGATGGGAGCGATGCTGCGTTCGAAGAACTCGTGAATAAAGCAAAGCGGCTCCTTGAAGGGCTTGGCCTCTGCTATCAACTCGACAAATTGGCGGCCGGCGATTGCTCGCACTCCATGGCAAGGACCTACGATATCGAAGTCTGGATCCCATCCATGAATATATATAAGGAAGTATCAAGCGTCTCCAACGCGCGCGATTATCAAGCGCGCCGCGGCATGATCCGCTACAAAGACCATGAAGGCAAAATGCATTTCTGCCACACACTCAATGGCTCAGGCCTTGCAACATCGCGTGTTTTCCCGGCTTTGCTTGAGCAAAATCAACAAGCGGATGGCTCGGTTGTTGTGCCAGAGGTGCTTCGTCCGTTCATGGGCGGAATATCCGTGCTAAAACCTATCGAGAAAAAATAAAAAAGCCACTATAATTAATGCGCCATCGCGAGGAGAGGGTGAATAACCAGGTCAGGACGGGAACGTAGCAGCCTTACCTCATCATCCCCTGTGCGGTGGTTTTCGTTTATGATAAAAGTAATGGAAGAGAAATCGATTCACGACATTTATATGGAAGAAGCGCTAAAAGAGGCGAACATCGCCTTTTCAAGCGGTGAAGTGCCAGTCGGGGCGATTATTATCAAAGACGGCAAAATCATCGGCCGCGGGCACAACAAGCGCGAAAACAAAAACGATATCTCATCCCATGCTGAAATCGAGGCTATCAAGGAAGCGGAAAAAACGATTGGCAAATGGTCGCTTGAAGGATGCTCGATTTATGTAACGGTCGAGCCGTGCTTGATGTGCTCCGGCGCGATTAAACAAGCGAGAATCGGTTCGCTTTTTTATGGGGCGAATGATAAAACGATGGGCGCCATAAAAAGCCACTATCACGTATATGATGATCCGAATATAGAACACAACCCGTTGGTTTATTCAGGCATCAAAGAAGAGGAATGTGCCTCTTTAATGAGGCGTTTTTTCGCCGAAAAAAGGAAAAAAGGCGGAATTTTATAGACAAAAAGGCCTATTTATACAGTGTTTTAAAAATTATATTTTTAATCGGTGAAACCTAATGATTGCAATGGTACACTTTTCGCATGCTCGAACTGATTAACATCAAAAAAGATTACTATGTCAACAAAGAGCCCTTCCCGGCTCTCAAAGACGTTTCTTTGGGATTCCTTGATAAAGGGTTTGTCTCCATCCTTGGCCATTCAGGCTGCGGGAAAACGACGCTTCTGAATATTATCGGGGGGCTTGATCACTATACTTCCGGCGATTTGTTGATTGACGGCAAAAGCACTAAGGATTTCGTTGATTCGGAATGGGATGCTTATCGTAACGAAAGAGTCGGATTCGTCTTCCAATCATATAATCTTATCCCCCACCAGTCGATACTATCAAACGTCGAAACAGGGCTCATGTTGAACGGCGTCCCTCGTCAAGAAAGAAAAGAGAGAGCCCTCAAAGCCCTTGAGGATGTCGGATTAGCCGATGTTTACAAAAAGAAGCCGAATCAGCTTTCGGGCGGCCAGATGCAGAGGGTCGCTTTGGCTAGAGCAATCGTGAACAATCCAAAAATCGTGTTGGCCGATGAGCCAACCGGAGCACTTGACTCGGCAACCTCAAAGCAAGTCATGGAGCTTTTGAAGGAAGCTAGCAAAACCAGACTCGTCATCATGGTTACGCATAACCGCGAACTGGCATATGAATATAGCGACCGCATCATTACGATGAAAGACGGGAAAATCGAAAGCGATTCCGATCCAGTACCGCTTTTGGACAAAACCAATTCTCCTAAGGAAATAAACAAAAAGACCTCCATGAGCTTTTTGACGGCTTTGAAGTCGTCTTGGGCAAATATCCGCACTAAAAAAGGTCGCACGATCTTAACGGCGATAGCCTCCTCGATCGGCATTATCGGCGTGGCTCTCGTTTTGGCGGTCAGCAACGGCTTTTCGATGTATGTCGATAAAGTCGAAAGCGGCGTGGCTGGATCTGTCCCGATTTCAATTACGCCAGTCACCTATACTTATAAGCAAACGTCGAATCAAAACGATACGATTTATCCAGATGATGAGGAAGTCAAGGTGTATGACATGTCCTCTTCGCTCATGAGCATTCATCAAAACCGTTTCACGAAGGATTATTTCGATTATATCGAGAAGACAAAAGAGAAAGGCTGGGCGAGCTCCATCATGTACAACCGCCAAAACCTTACTTTCAACCTTTTGACCGACAGCCCAGAATCGAGCGGAGGGGTCCTCTCAATCAACCAATACCGCTCCGCTGGCTCGACGGGGAGCGCCATTTCAAGCGTGACAGGCCTGCCTACGACCATCTTTCATGAACTCTACGGCACAAGCGAAGAGATGAGCAAATGGTATGACTGCATTGGTGGGAGGATGCCGCAGTCAAAAGACGAGATCGTTTTGATCACGGACCGATATAACCGCGTCGAGAAATCAACGCTGAAGTATTTGGGGATGCTTTCTTCGACGAGCCAAGAGAAAACGATTTCTTTCTCTGACATCCTTTATAACGAGAAGACAGGCGAAGGAAAAACATACAAGGTTTACCGCAATGCCGATTTGTATAAGAACATCGAATACAAGGAAACGGCGGTCGATTCCTATAAGGTTACGAAAATCGACATCGAGAATATGAAAGTGTTGGGGGAGAAAAGCCAAACGACAATCCGCTATTTCGCCTCTCAGCCAAGCGCAAGCTATGTTTATAGCCACGACGAGCTGTTTAATCCTGTGAAACTCAAAATCGTCGGCATTATGCGCCCACGTGAGGATTCCTACATCTCGCTTATGCCTTCATCTTTGGGATATTTGTCGGAATTAAAGGATTATTTGGCCGATGATGGCATGAGCAAGGACAGCTCCGAATCATTGAAAACGACTCACCAAAGGCTATGCGACGCCGTAAAAGGAAACGTTTATTTCCGCTACGATGTTGATGAAGACGGAAATCAAACCTCAAACGATGGGCTCTACAAACTCAATTCGCTCATCAATGAATACCGCACTTCTTACAAACTGGATGAGATTTTTGAGCGTTACAAAGAAAGCAAAACGCTGACCGATGAAGACAAAAACACCCTCTCA
This sequence comes from Lachnospiraceae bacterium, assembly GCA_963654425.1. GTDB lineage: Bacteria > Bacillota_I > Bacilli_A > RFN20 > CAG-826 > UBA4951. Next base: position 31,676 of record CAVKAR010000002.1, on the reverse strand, counting down.
ACGCTTTTCACCAACTTGCCAACGAATATATCCACATGCCTCTCATATCGTGATTTTTGGGGCAATAGCTCCAACACGCTCGGCGTGCCGAATTACACATCTTGCTACTATTTCCTGAATCACTGCCAAAACATTGGCTGCGATTTGCTTCAAAGCGAGGTCGAAATACCCTCTTTTTCCTCAACCAATACCACGTCTTTAATCGCTTCGCTTGTGGCTTTGGGCCTCAAGATCGAAGACCCGTCATTCTGGAACGATATCAGCAATATCGATCGCAGCGATTGGTGCCTCATCGACTTCCTTGCCCTTCAAAACAACTTCTCAATCATCACATCGGTCCTTATTTTCCCTGCCTCTCTCACCACAAAGCAAGCGCTCACCGATTATTTGTCGGCTTATAACGAGGGCAAAGATGATGGCGATGCGATCGTTTATAGCGATGTAATGGGGACATTCACCGAGTCGCTTGGCGTTTTGATTCAGGTAATAAGCGCCGTTTTGGTTGTCTTCGCCTCCATCTCTTTGGTCGTTAGTTCGATTATGACTGGCATTATTACCTATGTATCGGTCGTTGAAAGAACGAAGGAAATCGGCATTCTTCGCGCTTGCGGGGCGAGGAAGAAAGACGTAGGCCGGCTATTTGAGGCCGAATGCGTCATCATTGGCGGAATGGCGGGGCTTATCGGCGTCGGCTTCTCTTGGATCGCATGCTTCCCGATAAGCGCCATAATCGATCATCAATTCCCTGGGAACGGGCTAGAGCAAATAGCCTCTCTTTCTCCCATCCATGCTTTGATTTTAGTCGCCATCGCCATTGCGCTGGCGTTCATATCAGGTTTGATTCCGGCCCGTATCGCCGCGAAAAAAGACCCAGTCACAGCATTACGGACGGAGTAGAAGATGACAAAAGAGAAATTGCTAGCCGAGTTAGAAGAAGCCGAGAGATTCAATCCCGATTGCAAAAACGGGCTGAACGAAGAACAAGTAAAGAAGCGCCATGAAGCCGGTTTGGTGAACAAAACCCCTAAAAAGGTAACTAAATCATATTGGAAGATATTCACCGACAATTTTTTCTCGTTTTTTAACACTATATTGTTTTTGATTGCGATTTTGATGCTTTCTGGCGGAATTTTCGAAATCAAATACTATAGTTTCCTCCTTGTTCTTTTCTGCAATATAGCTATCGGATTGGCGACTGATATCCGTGCCCGTATGATGGTTGACAAATTGCGTCTTATCACCGATCCGAAAGCGATAGTCGTAAGAAACGGCAGAGAAGAAGAGATAGCAGTCGATCAGATAGTCTACGAAGATATCATGCTTCTTTCGCCAGGCGATCAGATTTGCGCTGACGGAATCGTTGTTGATGGTTATTTGAAAACCGATGAATCGCTCATCAGCGGCGAATCGATTGCCGTTGAGAAAAATATCGGCAGTCAAGTTTATAGCGGCTCATATGTGAAAAGCGGAAAAGCCTATGTTTCCGTCAATCGCGTGGGAAGCACCAATTACGCTGAAGATATTCAAAGCAAAGCCACGGAATTCCGTCGCCCGAAAAGCGAGCTTAAGCGCTCGTGCATCCATATATTCATGGTGACGGGATTTTTATCTGTGCTCATGGGATTGCTTGAAGCTGTCACCTATATCGCCAAATGCTTAACCTCAAATGGATTCTCCCGCGAAAACTATTACGATTTCACGAAGATGATCGGAGGTTCGATGGTCGCCATGATCCCAAGCGGCCTTTATTTGCTGGTCTCTTTGACTCTTGCGACCGGCGTGATCGCTTTGGCGAAGAAGCGCATGAACGTGCAAGAGCTTTATTGCATTGAGATGCTTGCTCGCGTCGATGTGCTCTGCTTCGATAAAACCGGCACCTTGACCGATGGGACGGTTGTTGTGGATAAAGTTCATTCGTTGGACGAAAACTACGATGAGGCCACCATTGGGAAAATATTAGCCTCGCTTACGAAAGCGACCAAAGACGAAAACGGAACCGCGAAGGCGATTTCCTCTTTCTTCACCGAAGCCCCTTATCGTTCAATCGCCTCTATACCGTTTGATTCCGAATACAAATATAGCGCTGCCACATTTGAAGAGGAAGGCACCTTCATCATGGGGGCGTATGGCTTTATCGAAAAAGTAAAAGACGAGAAAGCCGAAGCGCTGATTGGCTCTCTTTCCTCTCAAGGCCTTCGCGTGATTGCTCTCTATCATAACGACAAAAAGATAATTGATGGTAAAATCCCCGATAAAAACCGCCTAATCGCTTTGATTTCGTTCACCGATCACATCAAAGAAGACGCCAAAGCGAATATCGAATGGTTCAAGAAAAACGGCGTTCAGGTCAAGATAATAAGCGGCGATAACGCCCTTACTGTTGCCCACATCGCCGAGATTGTTGGCGTCGAAAACGCCTCCGATTATGTTTCGATGGACAATGTCAAAGACGAAGATATTCCTTCTTTGGTGGAAACCCATAGTGTTTTTGGCCGCGTGAAGCCAGAGCAAAAAGCACTCATCGTCGAAGCTCTCCAAGAAAAAGGCCACAAAGTAGCCATGACGGGAGACGGGGTCAATGATATCATCGCTTTGAAAAAAGCCGATTGCTCGATTGCGATGGCGAGCGGGTCAAGCGCAGCGCGCAATGTCGCCCACATCGTCAGCATGGATAACGATTTCTCCAAATTGCCGGATGTGGTAGGTGAAGGAAGGAGAGTCATCAATAATCTCCAAAGAAGCGCCTCGCTCTTTTTAGGCAAAACGGTTTTCGCCGTCGTCGTTTCTTTTGTCTTCCTCATTCTCAGCTGGTGCGGAAAAGGCGGTTACCCCTTCTCAACGACAAACCTCTTCGTTTGGGAACTATGCACTATCGGAGCTGGTGGATTCTTCTTGGCCCTCCAGCCATCAAACGAACGCCTATCAGGGTCCTTCATGAAAAACGTTTTGGCTGCCGCCTTGCCTTCGGGCCTAATGGAGATATTGTGCGTGGCTTTCTGTTTTGGCGCATATGCCATAAATCCTGAATTCATGTCGTATCGAGCCGCCATTGCCTGCTCAACGATTGCCTTTACCATTATGAGTTATCCGATTCTCTTCCGCATTTCCTTGCCTTTAGACAAATACCGGACCTCGATTTTCTTCTTCTTGCTCGCTGCCGGCACCGCTTTCTTCTTGCTCGATTTTATCGCTCCGGGGAAAGTGAACGATGCTGGAACCTCAAGTTTCTTGCTCGACCTCGATTACGGTCTTTTGAATCCATATCTTGGTTTGTTTGTTTTTGGGCAGATTGTCTTTTTGACGGCCTTGTATTTCTTTATCGATTGGCTAATCAGAAAGAACATTACCCACTTATCGATACTCAAAAAGAAAGAAGGCAGATAACATGAAAATCAACCCAGAAGTAGAGAAAGCCCTTAAAGAAGGAAAACCGGTCGTTGCGCTGGAAAGCACCATTATTTCGCATGGCATGCCATATCCGAAGAATGTCGAAACGGCTTTGCTTGTCGAAAAAACCATCCGCGATAACGGTGCCATACCTGCTACGATGGGCATTATCGAAGGCGAGCCAATCATTGGCATGAGTGCCGAAGAGGTTGAGCAATTCGGGAAAAAGAAAGGCATCGCCAAAGTCTCCAAACGCGATTTCCCGATAGTCATTGCCAAAAAAGGATGGGGGGCAACAACGGTCAGCGGAACAATCCTAATGGCCAAAAAAGCCGGCATCGAAGTTTTCGTGACGGGCGGAATAGGTGGAGTGCATCGCGGCGCTGAAACAACATTTGACGTTTCGCGCGACCTTTATGAGCTTGCAAGCGAGCCTGTAACCGTTATTTGCGCTGGCGCAAAGGCAATCCTTGACATCGCAAAGACCCTCGAAGTGTTAGAAAGCCAAGGCGTCACCGTTTTATCATATAAAGAAGAGGACTTCGCAAACTTCTATTCAGTAGATTCTGGATATAAAGCCGATTACGCTTTCTCTTCGCCATATGAAGCGGCGAGCATCATCAAAGCCAAACGCGATTTTGGTTTGACTGGTGGCATCTTGATTTCCAATCCTTGCCCCAAAGAGCAGGCCTTGCCGCACGACTATATCGATTCGATTGTTGCTCTCGCCGTCAAAGAAGCTGAAGAAAAAGGAATCACTGGCAAAGACGTAACGCCGTTCTTGCTTAAGCGCATCGTGGAAATGACGGACGGCAAATCGCTTGAGACCAACATCGACCTGGTTATAAATAATGCCGTTCTCGGCGCTCTAATCGCCAAGGAATACGCCAAGTTAAAACAATGACGACTGAAGCCAAATTCAAAAGAACCCTCAAAGAGATGATGCTCAGCAAACCGTTGAGCGAAATAAACGTCACCTCCTTATGCGAGGCATGCCACTGCCATCGTCAGACTTTTTATTACCATTACCAAGATATTTATGATCTATTGGCGGCGATATTTTTGAACGAGGAAGTTGAAGGCCTTTCCCGATGCAAGGACGTTAATTCCGTCCTTCTTTCCGTTTTGCAGTATTGCAAAGCAAATTTCGTTTTTCTTCGTAGCTCCTATAACAGCGCCGCGAGCGAACTAGTCGACGATTTCATTTATAGCAAAGTGGCGACGCAGGTTATTTCCATTTTCGGCAAAACCGGCGATGAGGAATTGACGAAAAGCGGTTATCGCACTTTATCCCGCCGCTTATCCCGCATCGTCTCTGATGAATTTGGATACTATTTCAAAAACGTCAGCGTCACGCCTGGCCGGTTTGAAAAAGCGATGCGTAAGTTCATAGGCAACACTTCAACGATTCTTTTGCCAGCCTTAAAAGAGTTGAGCAAGGAGGAGAGCAAAAAATGATCGATTTCGATTTTCGCTCACCAACGCGCATCATTTTCGGGAAAGACAAAGAAAATGAGATTGGGCATATCTTGAAAGAATATGGTTTTTCAAGGGTTTTGCTGGTTTACGGCAAAAGTAGCGTCATAAAAAGCGGCCTATTAGCAAAAACCATTCAAAACCTTGATGAAAATTCCGTTTTTCACGTTGAATTAGGCAATATACCAGCAAATCCGACTTGTGATTACCCTTTAAAAGGAGTGGAAATTGCGCGAAATTCAAAAGTAGACTGCGTTTTGGCTCTTGGCGGAGGCAGCGTTATCGACACCGCTAAATCAATCGGCGTCGGATACTATTACGATGGCGATCCTTTTGACTTCAACTTGAAAATCGCCACGCCGAAGAAGAGTTTGCCCGTTGGCGTTATTTTGACTATCGCTTCAGCCGGGAGCGAGAGCAGCAATTCCTGTGTTATCCAAGATAATGAATCTAAAATCAAACAAGGGTTCAATTCCGATATCGTGAGGCCTTTATTCGTTATCGAAAACCCGGAACTAACTTATTCTGTATCACCATTCCAAACCGCTTGCGGAATCGCCGATATGATGATGCATAGCATTGAGCGCTACTTCAATGAATCAGGGCCATATCAGCTTTCTGACGATTGGGCCCTAGCTCTAGTGAAGAAGGTCATGGAGGCTGGCAAAGCAGCCTACGAAAACCCAACCGATTACAACGCAAGAGCCGCCCTCATGCTTTTTAGTTCTTTGGCGCACGATGGTCTCACCAGCATCGGCAAAAAATCAATCTTTGTCGTTCACCCTTTAGAACACGCTCTTTCTGGCTACAAACAAAGCATCACGCACGGAGCTGGGATCGCCGTCGTCTATTTAGGGTGGGCGCGTTATGTCTACCCTTTAGCCAAGGTAAAATTCGCTAGATTAGCTCGTTACTTATTCAATATTAGTGATGAAGATGACGAGAAAGCGGCTATAATAGGCATCGAATCCATGAAGGATTTCTATAAGTCAATCGGTCTTCCTACGACTTTTGAGGAACTCGGGTTGAATGAAAATGACATCTCGGCTTTAGTCGATCTAGCGAGTAAGGGAGGCACACGTGTGGTTGGTCTTTGCCCGCAGCCACTAGATTCGAAAGCAGTTAATACCATTTATTTTAATTGCCTTCGCGAAAGGAGTTTTTTATGAAAAAGAATGACACGATGGGGTATGTGGCCTATTTGCTGATGCTGGCGATCGCCGTATGCGTAGGCTTTTTTGTATTGCGGCCTGATTTCAGCGCCGGCTCGACATATCTAACGATCAGCCCCTACATTTTGGTACTTCTTGCGATTTTGATAGGCATCGTCTTAACGAGTCTTATTCTCGAGCTCGGCCATCTTTTGGGCGCGAAAATCGGGAAATACGAAGTCGTAGGTTGGGTTTGCCTTGGCTTGGGCGTGAAGAAAAAGAAAGACGGGAAGAAGAAATTCTATGCCGGGAATTACGACGGATTGACGGGCGAAACCATCGTTTCTCCGCTCGATACGAAAAAGAGCAATCCGCGGCCGATCATCTACATGGGCCTGCTATTCCTCTTTATAGAGATAGTGATTTGCGTAGCGATGCTAGTTCTTGCTTCTTCTTTCATCAAGAACGGGGATACTTCCTATTATTGGCTAAAAGCGTCAAGCGAGGTCGTTTTGACGGTGGCCGGCATGGTGCTTGTTTATGACATCTTCCCTGCCGCCCTCGATTCAAAGAACGATGGTTATTTGATCACGATCCTCAATAGCAAAACCAATGTAGTGGCTTATAACGAAATGCTTTCAGCCGAAGATAAGCTTGCAAGGGGTTTGCCAAAAGGCGAAACGCCGGTCTATGATGAAGTCACCGACTTCACCGCCTCAGTCAACGACATCACTCTTTATGATTATCTAGATAAAGGCGATTACAAAGCGGCTTTGGATATCGTGGAGAAAACCATTGCCTGCGAAAAGAAAGTATCAGCGCCGGTTTTCCGTTACGCTGAGGCGCAAAAAGTGGCAATTATTCTTGATACTTTGCCTTTGGAAGAAGCCAAAAAGTATTTTATAGCTTTGCCGCTTGATGTGAAAAAGCACATAGCCTCTTTATCAAACGCGCCTTCTGTTCGCGCTTATGTCCTTGCCAATGGCCTCGTCGAGGAATCGATTGGCGAAACCGAAGCCGCTTTGAATAAGACGCACGATGCTTTCAGAAAACTCCCGAAAGAGAAGAAAGCAGTGGAGAAGAAGCTTCTTAAGTTGGCAGTCGAGAAAGTTCTTATCGCCCATCCTGATTGGGATTTGAGCGATTATGGCTATTCGGTCAAAAAAGAAGAAACAAAAGATGCCGCCCCTAAGCAAGAAATTAGCGAAGAGGCAGTCGTCACCGCCGCTGAAACGAAGAAAGACGAATAACGCCAAGAGTTATTAGAACGGTTTTCTTTTTCTAGAACAACAAAAAGGCCGGAGCGTTCGCCGAGGCTTATTTTAGAAACGCCAAAACGAACAATGCGGCGTTCAAATAGACTTGGCCGGAAATATCAAAACGGACAAGCCAAAGTCGACGGAGAAGATAGACGGGCTGTTGCCGCGGTGATGGATTAGGCAATGCAATACGAAATCAAAGAACGGATGAATGGGTATTCGATTCCTGATGTGCTTTGTTTATATAAGATTTTTTGCAAAATTTATCGATCTTATTCTCGTAATTCGTTAATGTTTCTCGTAAAAAGTGCTACAATTTACGAGAAAAGAGTTAGGCATGAGAGAATTCGATTATAAAAAACTTGCAAACTGTAGATGGGATAACGCGATCATCGAGTATCTTACTAAGATTCACGAGATGAAAGGCCGACAAGAGCTGTATCTCTCTCAGAAGCAATTAGAGCTTGATAGACTCGTTGAAATCGCAAAAATCCAAAGTACGGAAGCCAGCAATGTGCTTGAGGGCATCGCGACAACCGAAACAAGGCTAAAGCAATTGGTTTTGCAAAAGACTACGCCGAGAAACCGAAACGAAAAAGAAATCGCTGGATATCGTGATGCGCTTGCCACTATTCATGAGAGCTTTGAGTACATCCCGATAACCTCAAACTATATTCTGCAGCTTCATAAGATATTGTTCTCTCACAATACCGAGGCGAATTTCGGCGGATGCTTCAAGAACTCGCAGAATGAGATTTCCGCCATAGACGAAAACGGAAACAAAACCGTTTTGTTTATGCCGCTCAACCCTTTTGAAACGCCAATGGCGATAGAGAATCTTTGCAAAACATTCAACGAGGCGATAGAAGATGGAAGCGTGGACGCACTTTTGCTAATACCTATTTTCATACATGATTTTCTTTGCATTCACCCCTTCCGTGACGGCAACGGCAGAATGAGCAGATTGCTGACGACCTTGCTTTTATATCACTCTGGATACTTTGTCGGAAAATACATATCGCTCGAAAGCAAAATCGCCAAATATAAGGATTTGTACTATGATGCATTGTACGACAGTCAGATCAATTGGCATGAGGGAAAAGACGATCCGGCCCCCTTCATAAAATTCATACTCATGACGATTCTGTCCGCATATAACGATTTTGAGGAGAGGCTGAGTCTTGTCAGCAAGAAAAAATCGGCAACCGAACTTGTCGAAAGCGCATTCGAAATCAAGATTGGAAAACTTACGAAATCCGATGTTGCCGAGCTTTGCCCGACAATTTCCCTCAGCGCTGTCGAAAAAGCAATCGCGGCCTTGATAAAGAAGGGGAAAGTCAAAAAATACGGGCAAGGCAAGAGCACATATTATGTGCTGCTAAAATAACCATTCTCGTAAAAACATATTGAAACTACGAGAAGCAACAAAATTATGAGAGAAAGTCACGGAAGCAAATGGCAACGACAAGATTGTGATGTCAAAGCAAAAAAGCGTAGGCACAAACGGGTAATTCCCTGGATGTGGCTACGCCTTTTTATTTCTGGAGAAATCCCTAACGGGTTTGGTGGTTTCCCGGCCCTTTTGATTGCGAGTAGCTATTTGCCGCCAATCGACATCTTGCTGATCAACACATCGCCGCAAGCTATCGAATTGATGCGAAGAACGATGTTGTTGTCTAGCGTTTTGATGTTATTGAGCATCTTCAGCAAGTTGCCACTCAAAGTGATGAGATTAAGAGGCTTGGTTAATCTCCCGTCCTCAATCATGAAGCCTTGGGCTTGGCAAGAGAAATCGCCGCTTTGGGCATTCATGCCTGTGCCTAAGCCGGCAATCTCGGTGATATAGACGCCTTTTTTGACGGGCGCAATCATTTCATCGAAGCTCTTCTTTCCGCCTTTGACGACGATATTGCTATAGCCAACGCCGATTTTCCCGCCTTGCCACTGACCGTTGCCGGTCGATTCGCATCCGGCTTTTTTCGCGGTTTCGCGGTTGTGGAAGTAAGTCATAAGGACGCCGTTTTTGACAATGTCTTTGTTTTTCGCGGCGACGCCTTCATCATCGAAATAGGAGAAGAAGATGTTCTTTTGCAGTGGTTTTTCAGAAATGGTGAGTTTTTTCGAAGTCACTTTCTCCCCTAATTTACCAATCAAGAAGGAACTCTGTTTTTGAACTTCTTCAGCCGAAGCGCTTGATAAGAAGTAGTTGATCAAATCACCGAAGATGTCGTTAGCGAGGACCGTTGGGTATTTGCCGCTTTCAATCGGCTCGCCACCGAATTTCGCCAACGCTTTTTTGGCCACGCCATTCACAAACGCTTCGGTGTCGAATGTCTTTAAGTCGTTCCCGAACACGAGATCGAAACCGGTTTTGACTTCCTCTCCGACTTTGGCGACAACTCCTGCGTAAATGTAGAAGTAATTTGATTTCTGCTTCAGCTTAAGGCCATACGAATTATAGAATTCACTGCTGACTTCGCTTTCGTTATAGACGACTTCCGAAACATCGTTGATGCGCTTATCGAAGGCGAACAACCGGTTTTCGACATCTTTGATCAAAGCTATTTTTTCTTCAATCGGCGCCAGCGACAAGGCCTCTGAATACACGTTTTTCTTGTGGTATTTTTCGCTTCCGACGAAAATCTCGGCTTTCTCGTCCTTTTCGTTGAGAGAGGCCCCGTCCTTGATTCCTTTGATCAAGAAAGAGAACGTATCTTTGCCAAACTCCTCGGTGCGGCAGCTTCCGAATTTGCCCTTATAAACGCCGCAGGCCATGATGCTTTGCGAGGAATTGATGGAATAATTGTCGATTTCATGATGAAAGAGAGAGACCGATGTCGATTTGCTTTTGGATATCTGAAGCTGGGCGGCCTCTAAGCCTTCAGCTTTTGCGAGTTCAAAGAATTTCTTGATGTTCATTTGAGTTTTCCTCCTCTGCCGCCGACAGTGATTTCCTTGATGCGAATGGTCGGCTGTCCCACATTGACCGGGACCATGCCGCTTGAAGCGCCGCACATCCCTTGCCCAAGAGCCACGTCATTCCCGACGCGGTCGATGTTCATAAGAACCTCTTTCCCGCTTCCGATCAAAGTGCATCCTTTGACCATCTCGGCGATTTCCCCGTCTCTTATAATGTAGGCTTCGCTCGCGCTGAAGTTGAATTCGCCAGTCGTTGGCTCGACGCTTCCGCCTCCAAAGTTATAAACATAAATGCCCAATTTGGTATCTTTGATGATATCTTCTGGATCGTCTTTGCCAGCGGCAATATAGGTGTTGCTCATTCTGGAGACCGGCTCATATCGATAGCTTTGCCGACGGCTTGTTCCGTTGGCCTCCATCCCCAAGCGACGCCCATTCAGCTTATCGATCATGAAGCCGACGCAGATGCCGTCTTTGATTAGCTCGTTCTTTTGCGTCTTGTGGCCTTCGCTGTCGATGTTGTTCGACCCCCATTCGTTAGGCATCGTTCCATCATCGTAGGCGCTCACGATAGGAGAAGCGATTTGCTGGCCGATTGAATCGGAGAAGACGGAAAGGTGCTTAGCGGTAGCCGCTGCTTCAAGGCTATGCCCGCAAGCCTCATGGAAAACAACGCCGCCCCAGCCGTTTTTGATGACGACGGGGAAACGTCCGCTTGGGCATTCTTTTGCCGATAAGAGCATGATGGCTTTTTTGTGAGCGTCAGCGCAGACGCCTTTATAATCGAGCTCGTTTTTGAACCAATTCCAGCCAGCGCATCTGCCTGGGCCTGAGAAATACGTTTCGATTTGGCCGTTTTCCATTGCAACGGCGACAACGCTCATCCTTCCTCTTTCCTCGGTGTTTGAGTAGTGATGCGCAGTCTCGCTTTCGGCGTTATATATTTCGAAAGTGCGATAAGTGCTAGAGAAGCCATTGATGACGCGCACGATGCGCGAGTCATCGCCCTTCGTGGCTTTGTAGCATTCTTTGAGATATGCGACTTTCTCGCTTGATGGAACATCGAGCAGGTGATCATCGATTTTGTTGATGGTTTTGACTCTCTCGTTTTTTATCGATGTGACGGTGATGGCTCTTTCGCCGCTGAAAGAAGCCGCAAGGCTGTGGGCGAGATCGAGCAGGCTTTTCGAGCTCAAATCGCTCGTATAGCCATAAACGCTCCTCACCTCTTTCAAAATTCTTATTCCGACGCCGAAGCTGTTGTTGTTTGTCACTCCTTCGACTTTGCCGTTTTCCAACGAGATATTGTTGGTAATGGTTCTTTCAAGATAGATTTCGGCGTAATCTCCGCCGGTTGACAAGCATTCGTTTAGGACTTCGAGCGCCACTTTTTTGGATATCATATGTGGTTTCCTCCTAACCAATTGCCTACATTAGCACACCTTTATCCATCTTTCACTTTCAATAATTGAAAGATGAAAAAAGGCGAAACGTGCTATATTTAAGCGAGAAAGAGGGACGCTATGCCAAAACTGTTTTATCAAGGTCATGCATCGGTCAGGATCACGACTGATGAAGGCAAGAATATCTTTATAGACCCATATGCCGGAGAGGGGTATAAAACGCCGGCTGATTTAGTGCTCATCACCCACGAGCATTATGATCACAACGCCATTCATCTCATCAATATGGGCCCTAGGACCATCGTTATCCGCTCTTCCGACGCCTTAGTGGATGGCGTCTATCACGAATTCGATGCGTGCGGCGTTCATATCAAAGCCGTGCCAGCCTACAATTCTCACCACAGCAAAAGCGAATGCGTTGGCTATCTATTGACGGTTAACGGCGTAAAAATCTACCATGCCGGTGATACCGATTTCATCCCTGAGATGAAGGAATTAGAAAAAGAAAACATCGATTATGCCTTGCTTCCGATCGACGGGTTTTACACAATGTCGCCACTAGAGGCCTCGAAAGCCGCCATCACGATGAAAGCGAAGCACATGATTCCGATCCATATGCACCCAGGGATGGATTTCGATATGCAGCAGTGCATGAAAGTCAATGCCCCGATGGCGATGCTTGTGCGCGTGAACGATTTGCTTGAGCTGCATCACGAGGAAACAAAATGACGTCTTTAAGAAAAATACTGCATTATTTTCTCTTTTACGTGGCAAGCACCCTTTTCGTTTATTTTTTCTTCATTGCCGCGATGAGCCTCCGCTCTATCAGCGATTTCTCGTCTTTGACGCTCGATTTTTTGGGCAAGCGCGTTTTCCTTCCGCTTCTTTATTCTTCTTTTTCGATTGTTGTGGCCACTTTGTCGCAGAGCTGCTTCCTCAAAAGGGAGGAGAAGACGGAAACGCTTATCTATGCTTGTTTCAATACGATCTTCTTTTTGCTTGTCCTCACTCTCAGTATCCTGCTTTTCGTTTTGGGCAAGCGCGACGATTCCTTGCCTTTAACGGTTTCCGCGATCGCTTTGCTCTCTTTCAGCGGGATCGAAATCGCCTATTCCGCGTTTATGCTTATAAGCTTGAAGAAAACGGAAAACCCGGTTATGCCGATTGACGGCGAAAAAAGGGAAGAAAAATAGATATCGCTCAATAGGCTTACGCGCTCTCGCAGGACCTTAAAAACCATTTGCAACCTCCAACCCTTTTTCGTATCATATTGCGCGTATCTCTCTGTGCGGCAATTGACCGTACGGCGAAAGGAGTAAACACATGAAGAAAGACATTCACCCAGAGTACCATGAATGCACCGTGACCTGCGTTAGCTGCGGAGCCACATTCAAAACCGGCTCGACCTTGAAGGAAATCAAAGTCGATACCTGCTCGAACTGCCATCCATTCTACACTGGCAAACAGCGCTTCGTGGCAGCCGATGGCCGCGTTGACAAGTTCAACAAGAAACTTGCCAAAGCCGCTCAAAGCAAAGCCGAAAGCAAATAAGAAAAAAATAATGATAGAATGTAGCCGCGTTTATCGCGGCTTTCTTTTTGGAGCGAAACATGAGCAAAAAATTCTATATCACGACCCCTATTTATTATCCGAGTGCCAGACCCCATTTGGGCCACGCTTACTGCACGACTCTTTGCGACATCATCGCAAGAGGCAAAAGGATGAGGGGGTTTGAGACATATTTCTTAACCGGCTTAGATGAGCACGGCGAAAAAATCCAAAAGAACGCTGAGAGCAAAGGCATAACCCCGCAGGAATTCGTGGATGAGGTCGCCAAAACATTCACCGCGCTTTGGTCGCTCCTTCAAATCTCCAACGATGATTTCATCAGAACGAGCGAACCACGTCATTATTTGACCGTTCAGAAGATTTTCCAAAAAATGCAGGAAAACAATGATGTTTATTTATCAAGCTACAGCGGCTGGTATTGCGTTCATGAAGAATCATACTGGACGGAAACGCAGGTTGGCGAAAAGCATCTATGCCCTGAATGCGGGAGGCCGGTCGAGAAAAAAGAGGAACCGGCGTATTTCTTCAAATGTTCCAAATACGTCGACGACTTGCTCGCTTATTATGATGCCGACCCCAAATTCATCACGCCGATCGGAAGAAAAGCCGAGATGGTCAATAATTTCATTAAGCCAGGCCTTACCGATTTATGCGTATCGCGCACCACCTTTACTTGGGGTATCCCGGTTTTAGGGAGCGAAAACCACGTTGTATATGTCTGGCTCGATGCGCTCACCAATTACATCACCGCTTTAGGCTATCTCCAGGATGACGATAGCAAATTCCAGAACTTCTGGAACGATCCCGATACGGAAATCGTTCACGTCATTGGGGCCGACATCACCCGATTCCATACGATTTACTGGCCGATGTTTCTAAAAGCCCTCAATCTACGTGAGCCGAATCGTGTCTTCGTGCATGGGCTGCTCATGATGAAAGATGGGAAAATGAGCAAGAGCAAAGGCAACGTCGTCTACGTGGAACCGCTCGTTGAAAGATACGGCGTCGACGCCGTTCGTTATTTCTTGGTGAGAAACGTCATATTCGGGCTCGATGGCAAATTCACGCCCGAGGATTTCGTCGAAGCCATCAACGTCGATTTGGCCAATAGCCTCGGGAACCTTCTCAATAGAACCGTATCGATGATCGAAAAGTATTTCGCCGGCTCTGTCCCTGCATATGAAGGCGATGTTACCGAATTAGACAAAGACCTCCATGAAGCAGCTCTTAAAACCATCGAATCGTATGAGGTTTTATCGGACGATCTGAAAGTAACCGAAGCTTACGCAAGCGTCATGGATCTTGTCTCGAAAGCCAACAAATACATCCAAGATAGCGCCCCCTGGGCTCTAGCGAAAGACGAAAGCAAAAAGAAAGAACTCGCTAGCTGCATGAACCATTTGGCAAACGTCATCTATATTTCTGGAATGCTCCTCTCGCCGATTTTGGTCAGCAAATCAGAGAAAATATTCGACCAACTAGGCGTTCCGTCCGATTTGAGGAATTACGAATCGATGAAGAAATTCGGCGTGATTTCCGGCACGAAAGTGAATAAAGGCGAGCAGCTCTTCCCGCGTCTAGACGAAGCAAAAGAAGTCGAATACATCAAATCCCTTATGGCCGCGCCGAAAGAAAAGGCGGCCGCTTAATGAGAAAAAGCGCGTTTCATAAGCAAGTAGTCACCGGCGAATGCGTCGACCTCTCATATGAAGGCAAAGGCGTATTCAAAAGCGGCAAAGACGTTATTTTCGTCACCGACATTTATCCAGGGGAAGTAGGGGATATAGAAATTGATTATCGGAGAAACGGCCAGCTTTTCGGGCATGTGAAACGCTTAGCGAATAAATCACAAGATCGCGAGGAAGTGCGCTGTCCTTATTTTTATCAGTGCGGCGGCTGCCAATTTCAAGATTATGCCTACTCAGCCCAGCTCCTCTATAAGCAAAACAAGGTAAAGGAGCAGTTTCGCAAAATAGCCCATATGGATGTGAATCCGCTTCCAACTTTAGGCATGGATAATCCGACTTGCTACAGGAACAAGATACAACCGCTTTTAGGGCAAGACGAAAAAGGCAACATCTATTCCGGATTCTACAAAGAAGGGACCCACGTCATCGTGCCGATTGAGCGCTGTTTGATTGAAGATGAAAGAGCCACCAAAATACTGTCTTCCATCAGGAAACTGATGAAAAGCTTCCATATCGCTCCTTATGAAGAAGATAGTGGCTACGGCATCATGCGCCATATCCTCATCAAGACCTCTCATTACTATCCTGAGATTATGGTGGTCCTCGTTACCTCCGTCGATTCTTTTCCTAGCCGCAGCAATTTCGTGAAGGCTTTGCTACAAGAGAGACCAGAAATCACAACGGTCGTCCAGAACATAAATTCACGTCACACATCCGTGGTTTTAGGGGAAAAGACAAGGGTTTTGCATGGATTAGGTTACATTCAAGACTCCTTATGCGGCGTTCATTTCAGAATCTCCGCAAAATCCTTTTATCAGACAAATCCCATAATGACAGAAATTCTCTACAAAACTGCCATGGAATTCGCCTCTCTTAGCAAAACTGACGTTGTTTTCGATGCCTATTCCGGAATTGGCACCATTGGCTTAATTGCCGCAAAAGACGTGAAAAAAGTCATTTCCGTTGAAATAGTGCCAGAGGCTGTAAGAGACGCAAAAGAAAACGCGAAATACAATAAAATCCCCAACTTCTTTGCCTACGCTGACGATGCTTCCTCCTTTATATATAAGATGAAACGAGATGGAGAAAAGATCGATGTTCTCTTTATGGACCCTCCACGAAAAGGGAGCGACGAAAAATTCTTAAAAGCCGTTTTAGCATTCAAGCCATCTCGCATCGTTTATATTTCCTGTGACCCCTCTTCTTTAGCAAGAGACGCAGCTTATTTAAGCCAGTCTTACGATATCAAAAAGATACAACCAGTTGATATGTTTCCGCAGACAGCACATGTTGAAACGGTGGTGTTACTAAGTCGCAAATAATGCGATAAATACGGGATTTTCAGGAATTTTGTCTCTCTTCAAAAAACCATCAAAAACACCTGCTTTCGACAAAACAGCGAAATGTCAAAAAACCATCTCGTATAGGGGGATATACGAAAAATGCCGATGGTTATGGTTTTTTGGAAATTGGGCGAGATTTAGCCCGAAGCTTCAAAAAACAGCCGAAAAATCAGGAGACATATGTAGATGGTAGACATATGGGGTTTTTCTATTTTCTGCTTAAAGAATAAACTCGAGGTTTCAAATGTTGCTGAAAATAAGTCAATTATGCCTTCATCGATAGCTCCGCCCATTATTGGGCCCATATTGTTTTTAAACCGCAAGGCGATAAGAAAAGGGCGAAAGTCCAAGAGAACTTCATCAAGGTGAAGATAGCGATAAGCAACTAAATGTTGTTAAAAGGCGGCCGTTTTGCGACCGCCTACGTTGCATTTATCGTTCTTCTTCTTTCACGATTTCGCCAACCTCTTCAACGGAATCAATCTCTTTTATCGTCCCATCTTTCAAAGAGATGAGTGATCGTTTGCATTTGCCATTGAATGGATATCCGAAGATGTCATAGTGCTCTTTAAGGCTTTCTGCTTTGCTTAGAGCGTTGCCTTTGTCCTTGATAATAACAACGTGTTCATCAAGCCACATGGTATCCTTGAAGAACCCATATTGCGCTTTGTCGGTGACGAATATGATTCCTTCCGAGGATTTGATGTGCTGACAATAAACATCGCCTTTATAGACATCGCCATCATCTTGGATGATAAGAATATCTTCTATTCTCTCGTTGATGAATTGCGTTTCCGTTGCATCCTCAGGCCACGTCTTGAAAGGATTGTCACCTTCGTTCAATTCAATAAAATCCAGGAACAGCATGTCTTCCGGTCCAGAGAAATAATCATCGAACCAATCAGCGCGATTATCGATTAAATAACGTCCACTTGACGAGGATATTTCGATTTTCTCAAAGACGATATTGCCGCCATTCCTTTTTTCGTGTTTCATTGAAAGGAATTCATGACCGATAAGATTCGTCAATAACTCGATTCCTTTTTCAGAGATTGTTAAGTTTAAAATTTCCATTTTTTGTCTCCCTTCTTTATGAAGTGTATTTTTTGGGTTTTGATTCCAGCGTTGTCGGTGCTTTGCCTTACTGAAATCATTACGGCTGGAGCATGCTCAGGCGTTGGATGGTTTATTTAAACATCTAAATTCCCGCCTTTATCATTTATGCCTCTTAAATTTGGGTAGACATAAAGACCCCACTTATGATCAAACACAAGATTGTCTTTGTCTCTATTTACCAGCGATCCTCGATTAGACACAACCCCTTTAGATAGACATATATCGAAGAGAGAATCGCTTAGTTTTAACTCGTTCTTGTAAAAAGAAAGAATAAATCCTACTTTGCGATATAGAATTTCTTTATTGTAAGAATTTAGAATTTCAAGAATTTTCTTTTCATCAACAAGATGAACTAAATCAAGACATTTGACAAATTCTTCAATATCCATAATTTTTCCTAACATATTTATTGAATCAACAATAGTACGTTCAATAGAAGTAACCTTAACTCCTTGAATAGTGTCAATTTGTATGTTGATATCGTTTATATAGGACTTATATGAATAGCCATCGTATTCAAAAGGCGAAAACCTTTTATTTGACGATACTTGGATCTCATGAAACATCTGATTGTAAAAACCATAAAACTCAAATGCGCTATGATATGAGATATAAGAATTCTTGTTGATGCTAGATCCAATCTGGAATCGATTTGCGCAATCTTGATATAACGCAAAATCATAGCAAGTGTATAAATTTTTTCTTATTTGATTTACGTATCCTGATCGCACCATTTCACGAAGATACTTTTTTGTAGCAGGAAGATTTCCAATAATATTCCTAGCATCATCAAGAGAAAAAGTAATGTAGTTAGACAATTCTTTGTAATATTTCATGACACCACCACCAATACTGCGTATAAGTTATCATACAGTGGTTTTTATTGCTAGATAATATACCTTAAAGTATACTTGTTTATTCTTTTTGCCATTTTAATGGCATCTTTAGATTTTGAATAATTCAGTATTCGACTCTATCTGCGCAAAGATAATTGTTGGTGGTGAAGAAAATCCATTTTATTCATCCTAAAAACCAAAGATGTCTTCGAATTCGGTAGCGCAGGCTACTTCTTAAAGCTAGGAGATTCCTCACATCTTGAGAAAACGAAACCATTAGATGGAACACAACCGATAAACGAGGTTCAAGAAATCGATGAAGACGCATGTTGAGACGACAATGTGCTGTCTAAGGCACAGAATTAAATAACGAGAAAAGGTTTGAAATCAATGTGTTAGAACCTCGCTGCGAGTATTCAAAGGCATCCGTTAATCAAACCGTTTTATTCTGATTCTTGTTGAGAGCTTTTCTTTGCTTGGTTTCTTATTGAGCATCATTGAGAAATTTTCCTTATCACGGTAAAATTCTCAATAGTAATTAGAATTAAGGAGCATATTATGATTAAACGTGAAAAATATATCGCCCCAATCAGAAGTTTCTATAACAGCGACCTCATCAAAATCATCACCGGCGTCAGAAGATGCGGCAAGTCCGAAATATTGAAACAAATCAGATCTGAAATTGCAGAAAAATCAGATAATATCATCTATTTAAATTTTGAGGACCGCATCGTCACAGAGCAAATTCAGAAGTGGCAAGATATCGTTGCATACATAGAGGAAAAGAGAAAAGGCAACTACTGCTACGTATTTCTTGATGAAGTGCAGGAAATAGATGGCTGGCAGCACGCCTGCAAAACGTTAAGGCTTCGTGACTGCTCTGTATTCATTACCGGATCAAATTCAAAACTGCTTTCAAAAGAATTTACAAAAGAACTGTCCGGAAGATATGTTGCGTTTAGAATACGTCCATTTATTTATAAAGAAATTCTTGAATATGCAAAAGAACTTGGGAGAGAAATATCCATATCGGATTATCTTATATGGGGTGGATTCCCTAAAAGACTCGAATTTCAAGGAGAAGAGGAACTTAGAATATATCTCAATGACCTTGATAAAACCATCGTTGAAAATGACATCATAAACAGATATAAAATTCAAAAATCGAGCGAATTCCGTAAAGTTGCTAGTTTTGCCTTAATATCAAATTCAAAGATATACTCAGCTAATGCTATAGCCGACTATATGAAAGAAAAAAACAATCAATGCAGCAGTAATACTGTTCAAAAGTGGATATACTACCTCAATGAAGCATATATAATCGATCAAGCTGACCGATATTCCAAGAAAGCAAAAAAGTTGTTAGAAAATAGCCACAAACTGTATAATTGCGATGTGGCATTAAATTCAATAAGATGTGTTGATAACAGATACGACTTGACACACCACCTTGAAAATATTGTATATAATGAGCTTATATACATGGGATATAAACTAAGCGTTTATGACAATAACGGCAGGGAAATCGATTTTCTTGCTGAAAAAGGAAATTATAGATACTTTATTCAAGTAGCATATAGTGTTGCTGAGGATAAAGCATATCAACGTGAAATGTCTGCTTTTAATGGTCTTAATCAGGTAGATACTAAAATATTAATAACCAATGATGATATTGACTACTCTACAAGTAACGTAAAGCACATAAAATTAAAAGACTTTCTTCTAATGGAAAGCTTAGAAAAATAGCTAGGAAATGTACTGCGCTCCTGAAGTTGGGCCTTAAATAGGACTATAGGCCAACATGGGGCGCAACATAAAAACGCAGGACCGTTAGATTACTTTGGCAAGTTCGTCTTCGACTCTATCCACGAAAAGATAATCGAAGGAAACGAAAAAGATCCAATTAGACTAAAATTCATCCTAAAAACCAAAGACGCCTTCAAATTAAGCGGTGCCGACCGCTTCTTAAAGTTATGAGGTTCCTCTAACCTTGAGAAAATAAAACCGCTGGATCGCACGCAACTGATAAACGAGGTTCAAGAAATCGATAAAGATGCATGTGGAGGTTGTTGTGTTGCTGCAACGAAAAATGGGGCAAAATTAATCAAAACGCTCTTGTTTGGCCAATTCTATAGGCATTCGTGTTCGAAAAGACGAAACGTGTGCCTAGAGAAGAGGGCAGAGCAGACCATCCCATTGAGTGTTTTTCACTGCTTAGATTGAGAAGATAATCACTTCAAAAGGAAATCCAGTCCTTTAAAAATCGTTTTAGGCGTGTTTATTAAAGCTTCTGACAGCAATTGAATTGAAAATCATAGGAATGAAAGACTGAAAATCATAGGAGTAAATTGTTTAAATAACCTTATTTTGTTAATATGATGTCGGTGAAAATCATGAGGAAATACTTTAAGCGTTACATTGAAAAAACAATCGAAAGGAAGATGAGCTCTTCTGGCGCCGTTTTAGTGGCTGGGCCCAAATTCTGCGGAAAAACCACAACATGCTCCTTGTTTGCCAAAAGCATTTATCGAATCAACACAAAGAATGTTGTGACGACAACAAGAATGAACCCTCGAATTGCTTTATCTGGAGAAGCCCCTCATATGATTGATGAGTGGCAGAAGGTTCCGGATACTTGGAATTATATAAAGGAAGATCTTGATCTCGATTATCGATTTGGCAAGTACATTCTCACTGGAAGTTCGACCCCCGCTGACAAATCGGATATTTTGCATGATGGAGCGGGAAGAATCGTCACCATACCGATGAGAACGCTATCGCTGTTTGAGTCTTTGGAATCGACGGGCGAGGTCTCGCTTCGTGAGCTTTTTGAAAACGAGAATTTCGACATTGCCTCCGCTAACGATAATTTCACATTGAAAGAGGCTGCTTTTTTGATATGCCGCGGTGGATGGCCTCTTTCCCTTATGGGCGAAAAAGAAGTGGCTTTGGACATTACGAAAAACTATTACGACGGACTATTCACTTTCGAAGACAGCGAGAATGAGAGCTTCAGAAAGAAGAAACCTGAAATTCTTAGAATGATCATCAGAAGCTATGCTAGGAACATTTCAACGGAAGCTTCATCGAAATGCATTATAGACGACGTAAAACAGTCCAACGAGAGAACAATGGATCAGAAAACATTCGCCGAATACTCGGAGGCTTTGAGGGATTTATACATCATTGAGGATTTGGAGGCATGGAACCCCAATATCAGATCTAAGACATCTATCGTTTCTACTCCGACGAGGCACTTCCTTGATCCGTCCATCGCTTGCCAGTCGTTGCAAATCTCCCCGAGCGATTTATTGAACGACATAAAATCGTTTGGTTTTTTCTTTGAAGATCTTGCGGTGAGAGATCTTCGAATATATTCCAGTGTCCTAGGCGGCGTAGTCAAACACTATAGGGATAATGCGGGATTAGAGTGCGACGCCGTTATCCATCTTAGCAATGGAAAATGGGGGGCTGTCGAAATCAAATTGGGTGGCAATGAACTCGTTGAATATGGCGCGAATAAATTGAATTTGCTGAAAAACAAAATAATTGAGAAGAGCGATAATCCATCCCCAAGTTTCATGATGATCTTGACCGCATACGGCCCTTGCTACAAACGAGACGACGGGATATACGTCGTTCCGATCAATATGCTCCGGGACTAAATATGGCAGCCATCATCATGGCATTGCCAATTTTGCATTTCACCCTTCTTCTGAATCCCCGTAACCTTTCAAAGAGCATATAAGCATCGCATCTTCGCTTTAGACGATGTATCGCTATAACGGCATCAAAGAGCCATCCTGACGCCGATATGTCTTCTTAAAGCATCAAGGAAATGGAGCCCACGATAGTTAGGCAGTTCGACGAAGTTCGCGACTTTATCATACATCATTTAATTAATTGCCCATTGCTTTCATACCACGGGTTCAAGCTTTTGAAGGACTTTGGTTGAATCGAAAATATTTTTTGGCTAAAATCGAATTGCATTCGGAAATAGTCAGAAGGAGAATACTTATGGCTTATATCAAAAGAGCGATCGAGTCAACGTTCATCAAAAAATACAACTCTTACAAAACTGTCGCCATTACCGGCGCAAGACAAGTTGGCAAAACGAGGATGTCTAAAGAGATATTTCCCACGATTAAACGCATCAATCTCAAAAACCCTAACCTTCTTTCTGCCGCCATTGATGATCCTCAAGGATTTATTGAAAGTTTTGACAGGCCTCTTTTTATCGATGAAGTTCAAGAATGCCCGCAACTACTGGGATCCATCAAAGATGTGCTAGACAATATCGATGGATATGGCAATTACGTTTTTTCTGGCTCTCAAAAGTGGTCGTTGATGGAGGGGCTATCTGATTCTCTATCGGGCATGGTTGGCATTATTGAGCTGGCAGGCCTCTCTTTGAGAGAAATATACGGAATCTCTTTTAACGAAAGATTTTTGCCTAATGAACAATATATTCTGGCTAGAGAGAAAGAATTAAAAGAAATAGACGATATTTGGCCGATAATCCATCGAGGTTCATACCCAGAACTTCATGATCACCCAGAAAAGGATTGGGAAGAATTTTACCAGGATTATGCTAGGACGTATATTGAAAGGGACGTGTATAAAATCACAAAAATAAAGGATTACCATACATTCTATAAGTTTTTGGTTTCCACCGCCGCCAGGACTGGGCAGATTCTCGACTATACAAATATCGCAAGTGACGTTGGAGTAAGCGCCGACACGATAAAACTGTGGATCGGCATTTTGCAAAAGACCGACATAATATATTTGCTGCAACCTTATTGCAACTCGCACCTAAATAGAGCGATAAAAACTCCAAAACTGTTTTTTAGAGATACTGGATTAGCCGCCTTTCTCACATCGTGGTTAACTCCGGATACGTTGAAAAACGGCGCTTTTGCCGGACATATATTTGAAACGTTTGTCGTAAACGAAATAATAAAAACTTTTATCAATTCCGGCAAAGATTACACGAAATACATTTATTTTTATAAAGGCAAAGACAAAGAAAAGAAGAGAAAAATAAATGAATTTGAAACCGAACTAATCGAATATGAAGAAAGTGAGATTGATTTGATTATCGAAGAAAACGGAACTCTATACCCAATTGAAATCAAAAAGAAATCAAATCCGAAAGCAAACGATGCCGGAGCTTTCCCCTTGTTAGATAAGGATATAGACAAAAAACGCGGCCCTGGTGCCATTATTTGTTTAGGAAAGTACAAATTGAAGCTTAGAGATAATCTATATTCTTTGCCTATCGAATATATCTGATTCGCCATCTAAAAACACGAGTCAATGAAGGCTGCACATGGATGAGATGACCTTTTGCATCGGAGCTTTGGTAGACTTTTGACATCTCTTTTACTGAAAAAAGCGACTTCGCTCAATTTTGGTCACGGCGTAGCGGTCCCCTTTCTTTTTTCGCATTAAGAACCTTCGAAAGCGGGTCTTTTCCTTTTTTAGTACGCGCACACGCGTAATGAAAGTGGTGCTAAAAACAACAAAATGTAACTTTAATAAAAATAGTTGATACAAAAGTAAAAAATGTGTTACTATATGGTCACAAGAGATACAAAGATAATTAAAATGTAACTCTTGAGGAGGTTCAATCATGAAACTTAAGAAATCATTGCTCTCCATCTTGCTCAGTGCTTCCGCTTTAGGAGCCGTTGGATGCGGAAATACAGAAACGGCCTCTTCATCTATCGATCCGATAATTGCCCAAGAAACGGTTCATATGGCTCGCTTCACCGAAGAAGGGAAAGCCAGGCTCTCGGAAGAACCGACGGACCAATCCTTGGTCGATCAATTTATCTCCCTCATCATTTCCAAAGGCGGTGAGGCCATAACGGGCGGCATCTCCGTTTACGCTAAATGCATTGCCTTGAACCTTTTGAAGGAATGCGGCCTCGACTTGAGGGATGCCACGACGAAAACCCTTGAGAGGATGCAGACTCAGCTCAACATCATCGAAAAGAAAGTCGACGCCATTGCCGCCAAACAAGAGCAGTACCACTCCGAAGACATTTTGACGAAGGTACTCGACCTCTTCCAAGAAGCCAACTGGAAATACGTCAATTACGTGACCGGAAGCTTATCTTATCTTTCCAATATTGAATGCGACGAGACAATCTCGGAAGAAGAGTGCGAGAAAGAGCGCCGCAGGGTTTATGATGACGGGGTCAAGGATTTGATAATCGATGCTTCGCCCTTCGCCACTTACGTCACCACCCTCGCTAGAAAGGCCTTGGAGCCAAACACCACCGATTCGATGAAGAATATCTTCTACTATTACGATCACACAATCGGTCTCTGCGACAAATGGACGATGCAATATTACAAAAACGTCAAGAACTTCATCGCTTACATCGACAGTGCCTTGATACTCCTCTCGGATTTGGCGAAGTTCCAAATCTACTACAAAGCCCAGGAAGTAGGCGAAGGCATGAGAAGGACGTATGAGCTCATGATGAATGATATGGCTGCCGCGGTTAATGAGCTCAACGCCTTATTCGCCGCCAAACTCAAGGAAATCGATTACATCCGCTACGACTATGAAAGAACGGGGATGAACAAATACATCGCCACCAATAAATACTACAGCACCCGCCTTGCCACATTGACTTACGATCTTGATGACAAAGCGTATGGTGATTCAAGACAAGGATTGATACTCGCCTATAAAAACGATGCAGGCAAGCAAGGCAATCTTCAAGTCACCTATACCTACCAGCCCAATCTCGATATCGTCCAAGCTGTCTCTGAGGACTTCCGCTCCTTCAGCGGGGACTACTGCACCTCGTCTTATACGATCAAAGACTACTTGACTGCCGCCGGCTTCTGGTGCAAGAACCAAGACATCTATAACAAAGCGTCTGGATTATTCGCCGGCAACATGTACGTCGATAAACATGGCTTCATGCATGACGATAAAGATTACTCAATCGCTTATTACGACAACTATGGCAACTTCAAGAGAACCAACGCCTTCTCCGTCGCTAGCTATCATACTTGGTATGGCGCGGTCGATCACACGGAACTAAGGGCAAACGACAAGAATTACTACATCTGCTTCGGCGTGAAAAATGAGTATAACGTCCAGCTCGACGGTTCCTACCAAAGCACCTATATGTCCGACTGCATGCATACCGTCGCTAATGCCGTCTACTATCACTACCCATATATGGATCTCTATCAGAAGACTGGACCGATAACCTTCCACGATTGCTGGTAAAGACATCCAAAGCCCAGGCCGCAAAGCTTGGGCTTTTGCTATTTTCAAAGCCTTTGGCCACCTTTAAAAACGCCTAAGTTTGTTATGACCGCGAATCAAAAAAGAACTCAGACGAACTCAAATCGATTGGCGCTCTTAGAAAGATAGCGGCATCGTCGTCTTTGAGCCCTTGAATGATATTAGCGGCAGCCATCCTTCTCATCGAATTGTCCCTACACGATATAAATAACCCGAAGTCCGGATGCCCGTCATTAAGAAAACGTCACAGTCGTTGATTGAGGGCGGCATGTCATAGCGAGACATATTTTGTTATAGTCTGCGATGACGTTTATTTTAATTCATGCGCCATTCGATGAGCATTATTGAAAGAAATATCGGTGGTAGACATATTTAGATACCGGCCACATTAACTGTTTGCGTCACTCCTTTGCCGCATAAGACCGCTAACGCACGCTCAAAAGCTCGCATACCATTTTTTGCATATGTGAAACAAATGCATATAATACTCATATAAATGTTTCACATGGTGTTCTTATGGAAATCGCAAAATTGTTACAAGAAAAGAATTTAATCGAGATTAGGCTAGAAAAAATGATTTACGGTTCCATCGAAGTCAGAGTTAGCAACAACAAGAGATTTATATACGTCCATTTGCGAGAAAACGGAAAATTGAGAAGCAAATACATTGGGGAATATTCAGCGGATCTATATAACGTAATTTTAGAGAACAACAACACGGCGAGAGCATACAAAAAACGCTTAAGAGAAATAAAGAAAGAACTGCAAAAAGAAAATCATGTCAAAGAAACAATAGACGAAGACGTTTCTTTGAATATTGATTTAGCGAGAAGGAACCTTGTCGATTCCGTTTACAAGCAAGCAATGCTAGAGGGCGTGGCAACAACATATTCTGACACCGAGGCGTTAGTGAGCGGGGGCATCGTAAGCAAGATGTCGGCTGAAGATGCGCAAAAGATCATCAATTTGAAACACGCTTGGGAATTCATACTTTCGCGAGGCGTCATTGAATATCCATCCAATTATGCGATTGCCTCTGAAATCAACGCAATCGTGGAAGAGGGGCTGAGCTATACTACGGGAGTTTTGAGAAACGTGCCCGTAACAATCGGCGGATCGACTTACGCCCCTCCTCTTCCATTCAAGGATAAAGTGAAAGAAGAGCTATACGAAATAGTTAATTCGGGGGAGCAAGCGTTAGATAAAGCTATAGACGCCTTGCTATACATCAAAAAGAAACAGCTCTTCTTGGATGGCAACAAAAGAACGGCGGTTATATTCGCCAACCACGTATTGATTAAAAATGCCGCTGGATTGATCCTCATCCCCGCCGAACTCGTGGACGATTACAAGAAAGTTTTAATCGCCTATTACGAAGACGAGGGCAAAAAAAGCGAAATTGCGCATTTTCTAAAAGAAAAATGCCATATCAGACTAAGGTGAAAACGTTTTCTGATTGGCACGCTTTCTTTACCGCGATAAAAAGGCGCTCTTCCTTGCTTTAGAACGCGTTTTGATAGACAAAACGCCAAGTTTAGGCGTATCTCATTTCGTTATTAGATGATAAAAGCGCAAAATTCTTAAACGCGTATTAGTAGCGCTTCTAATTGCCTGACATATTCCCAAACAAATGTGGTTAGTGATTCAATCGCTTCGCCTATTCCTTCAATAACGGGTTGACGCCAACGAAGCTATCGCTACACTGATTTTCAAAGCGGCATAAATACGGTTTTGCTTTTTTGGCCCAAACGAGAAAGGTAAGTGTTATTGCTTTGGTGGCCTACAAAGTGTCATCGCCTTGTTTTCTATCGTTTGATATGACTTTGGCACATTGAGATAAACTGGCCGCTTCTTGTAAAACGAACGGTTCGCAGGCGATCTTAGGCTTGCGCTACGTGAAACAAATTCGAATTATAAGCCACGAAAAGTTTCGTATAGCGTTGTAAGCTCTACTCGTTCGAAGGCTTCTTCTTCATCGTCAATTTCATGAGGAATCCGTCAAGCAAATACAAAGTCGATGGCAAGACGAGCAGGATCATCGCAATGGAGGAAATTCCTCCGATGCCGATAAGGAGTCCGACCGTGGAAATCGATGACTGGGATGAGATAAGAGCGATAACGAATCCGCAGATAACTAGAATCAAGCCAGAGGTGAAGATCGTTGGCATTGCCGCTTGGACAGCTTTTTGAAGAGATTCTTTTTTATCCATCGACCTTCTGTTCTCGATATAGTTGTTCGACATGAGGATTCCGTAATCGATGGTCGCCCCCATCAAGATGCACGTGACCACGATATAGCTCATGAAGAAGACGCCGCTGCTTAATAATTGCGTCGACATCGTGATGAATACTGCCCCTTGAATGATGGCGACTAAAATGGTTGGCAGCGATATCGATCTGAACGTCAGCATAACGATCACGAAGATCGAAACGATCGTGAATATCGTGATGAAGAGGTTATCGTGAGCGAAGGATTTCTCTAGGTCGTAAGTGGAGATTATCTCCCCAGTGACGTGAGCTTCTTCGCCAAAGATATCCTTCACGGTATCCTTTAGATATTTGACGAATTTCGTTGTTTCTTCGCCTCCATTCGGAAGATTGATGGATAGAAGCATTCTTGAATATTCCTTGCCTTTCAAAAGGTCGTTCGCTTTCTCGATATCGCTCTCCGCTTCGTTTATTTTTTCGCGTTTGGCATCGTCTATCTTTTCTTTCAGCAAAACGTTGCTATCCATGTTGCTCTTTACGAAATCAAGCAAATCGCACGCCTTTATCGAGGCGACATCTTTTCCAAGCGACTGAAGGTATTTTATATAGGGACCGCTTATTTTGTCTTCACTTATTCCCTCGGATACGCTTACGCTGAGCATTTCGTTTTGCAGACTCTTGAGTCTAGAGAACATCTCTTTGTACGTATATGGCGTTTCATCGCTCAGATATTCGCCGATCGTAAGCATATCCTGAGCTTTGTTCTTCGTTTCTTCTGAAAGCTCTCCTGACACTATTTCATTATCATTCGAGACGGAAAGAAGATAATTGAGGAGGGTTTTGCCGTTGATTTTTTCGTATTCCTCGCCTGTGACTTCGCGGAAATAAGCGATGTAGATTTGCTCTATTGCCTCAGTTGAGATATCGATGCTGACTGCGCTGCCTGTCAAAGAAGAAGCGACTTTTGATAAGACTGGTATGAACGATTCGTAATCGTATGATGAATTTATCGTCTCATATAGAGAGTTGAAGCCGCTTATGGTCTGCATCGCCGTTTCATCGGTTATTAAGTTTGATTTGATCAAGAAATTCATCAAAGGGAGGAAAGGGATCGTCTCTTTTTCTTCTTGCCCAAGCGAATAGTAGTAACCAGCGTATATCATCGCGAGCTCTTCATTTGAGAGAAGAACGCCGTAATTTGAATACATGTAGCCTTCTAGCTGCTCTTGGCTGAGCTCTTGATCCATTTGCGAAAGGAACTGGGCGATGCCCTCTTTCAAGGAAAGAAGCTGATTTGTTTTTTCTTCGTCGAAGAAAGATTTCATGTTCTCTTCGCTTGCGCACAAAATCATGAAATTCAGCATCGTCTGAAAATCAACCGAACGTTCCTTCTCATCATAGAAATACAAACCGTAAATCTGCTTGATGGAGAAAAGCGAAATCTCCGTATCGTCGAAAGAGGAGACGGATGCATAGAACTCCTCATCCGACAAATCTGAAGAGAGGATGCCGTCAACTTTGATGATGTCGCCCACTAGCCGTTTGCTCGATTCATCGGCAAATTCCAAGGCGTCGGCATCGTTTTCGAAAAGCTCATCCACGTAATAAAGGAAATCCGAGAAAGTCAGTTTTGCGATCGTCGGATCTTTATATAAGGCATACATGTTCATGAGAAGAGAGGCCTCATTTTCATCCGTTTCGATTTTCTGAGCCGCTTTCCTCATGTCGTAGAGCACTTCGACGGTATTGCTATAAGATGTATAGCTAGTCAAAACGCTTTCGCCGTCACTATTTTGATATTCTTTGATGCGGCTTGCCAAAGCATCTTCTTTTTCCGAGGCATCTTCTACATTTTTATATAGGACCACAACGCTGTTGTTGTTTCCGAAAACTTCCGCGATTTCGCTGTTTTCGGCTTTTGAGTCAGTGAAGGTGTATGGCGTTTTCGTCTGGAGATATCCGCAAACGGAAACGAGCACCAAAGCCAAAGGGAAGATCACTTTGTTTCCCTTGATGGATAAATCCGCGAATGGTTTGCCGCTTGGGCAAAGTACCTTCTTTTTCGTTTTGCTTAGAAGGCTGTCGCAAAGAAGGATCATGACGGGGAGAAGAGTCAAAGAAGTAAAAGCGGATATGACGATTCCCTTGATCAAGACGATTCCGATATCGAAGCCGATATGGAAAGACATGAATAGGAGCGCGAGCAACCCCGCGATAGTGGTAAGAGAAGAAGCCGATATCGGCCTGATGACCGATTTTATGCTCTCTTTCATCGCCTTATCGTTATCGAGATATATTTCTTTTTTCGTCCGATACTCATGCAGCAAAACGATGCTGTAATCGATGGATAAGGCGAGCTGAAGGATCGCCGATATCGAATTCGTGATATAGGAAATGCTTCCGAAGAAGATGTTTGTTCCCCGATTGAGGAGCACAGCCACCCCGCAGCAAGCGAGAATGATTATCGGCTCAACCCACGATTCGGACGTTATAAGCAGGATTCCGGCCACTAAACAGATGGAGACAATCAGAATATAGACCATCTCGTTTGTTATGGATTTCTGTAGATTTTGCTTTTCGACGGCTGCGCCGGCGTAATCGATCTTCCCGTAATCTGACAATGCGGCTTTGATATCGGCGACAACGCTTTTGGCGTTATCCGAATAATCATCGCCATCGATGAGCACAATATAGAGGGCGTTCCCATCTTTATAGTAATTGGTGTCGTATTTATCAAAATTCACATTGGTTACGTGTTCGATGTCTTTCAGGATGTAGTAAATCTCCTCGGCTTTGCCCTCGTCGACGTTTTCCGCCATGACTTGGACATTGCCAGTCGGCCCAAATTCATCGTTATTGATCTTGAGGGCGATTTTCGTTTCCGTTGAATCGTCAAGATAATCAGACAAGTTGTAGTTGATGGCCACTTTGGTTGCGAACACGCAAGAGAAGACCGCCGCCAAAGCGAAAAAACACAACGTGATTATTTTCTTGAGACTGAATTTCTTCTTTTTTCCTTCTTCCATAAGATACACCTCATTACTTTTATTAGATTTCTTACTAGCGTTTGAAAACTAATGCGACTGGATTATAATAAGTTCGATAAACACGAGGTTTTACTGAAAATATAGCTTAGAAAGAATTCTTACTATATCGCTTAAAAGGTTAGGAGAAATTATGAAAACATACAAAAACGCAACCCGTACCGAGAAGTGGATCAGGAAAGCCTTTACTGAACTAATGGCCGAAAAGAAAAACTTGAGCAGGATAACAGTAACGGAAATCGTGAAAAAGGCCGATATCACAAAGCCGACCTTCTATTACCACTATGCCGATTTGAATGAATTGGTCAAAAGCATCGAGAATGAGATGATAGAGGAATTCTCCTCGACTCTTGAAGAAGCCGAAAAAAACGAATCGATCCCACTTGAGCACTATATCTCCATCATGATGATGTTTCTAAAGGAAAACGAAGAGGAGTATAAAATCCTGGCCAATGCGACAGATCTGCATTATTTCATCACAAAAATCAAAAAACTGATGTCTCAGAAGCTGGATAACCCAGCCTTTGGCTTCTCCACCGACTCAAAAACAAGAGCAATGCAAACGGTTTTTATTTCAAGCGCATGCGTTGATACGACATTGGAATACTTCAAAGGCAGCATTAATGGCGAACTTGAAGATGTTGAGGCGATGATTGTAGAGGCCATCAATAAGCTTCGAGCTTAACCTAACCAGCAACTCTCTAATCGACAAAAGTCAAAGTCTTTGAAAAAAATCGAATAGAAAAGCCGAAAAAAGGCAAAATCCGCCGTTTCTAGTCGACAAAAATCAAAGACTTGGGGTTTTGTCGATTGAAGAAGGCAATCAAAGCAGCCATATGGCAGCAAACTCAACGCTGTTAATAAGATGAACTAAACTGCGACCAAGGTGATAAAATGGCCTTAGGGTAAGAAAATGAAGAAAATCAACCAGATAATGATCGCGTGCGAGACAACTATATAGATTAAGTCAACTTCATTGATAAGAAATTTTCCATGCTTAA
>CAVKAR010000001.1:0-129563 GCA_963654425.1 Lachnospiraceae bacterium | reverse complement strand
CGAGAATGCTTCAAGGGGTTATCGGTGCCATTGCTCGCAAAATCGCCATGGATGGAATAGTCGAGGTCCTTCTCCTTGCCTTCTTCGTTATACCCACCGCCTTGGATCATGAATCCTTTGATGATGCGGTGAAAGACAAGGCCGTCGTAAAAGCCGCTTCTGGCGAGCTCCACGAAATTCGCGGCGGTGTTTTTCGCTGCCTCATAATCCATTTCGAGCGTAATCGTCCCGAAATCCTTTACCGTCATTTTGATCATAAATTCTCTCCTAACATAAATAAATCAGCTTTTAAATAATCGCTTTATTTTGCAGCGATTTCTTTATTTTACTACGCAAAATCTTCTTATTTTCTTCGTCTAAGAAAGCCATATCAACGGCGTTCATATATAACTTTTCGATAATTTCATACGGAAATTGAAAGGTTTTTTGGAGTTTTTCGAATTCCTTCTTCAGCGTTATATTGGAGATGGTCATATCATCGGTGTTGATATTGACTTTGATTCCTTTAGACAAAAATTCGTAAATTGGCAAAGAGTCATACGAAGAGATGGCATGGGTATCGACTTCGCTAGTCGGGCAAAGCTCAAAGGCAATATCATGGTTTGCGCAATAAGACAATAACCCCTCATCGAAAACGGCGCGAACGCCATGCCCGATTCTGCTAGCTCCCATGTTGATGGCTTCGTTCACTGACTCAGGGCCGCCAACTTCCCCTGCATGGATCGTGATAGGCAAGCCGTATTCTTTGGCTTTAAGGAAAACGGGCGCGAAAATGCCAGTGCGGTAAATGGCCTCAGCCCCCGCCAAATCGACTCCGCAAACGCCTTTTCCGTAATATTTTCTGGCTACTTCGATGGTTTCGAAATTCTCTTCTTCGTTATGATCTCCGCGAATGGCGCATAAGATAAGCTGGCATAAGATGCCATACTCTTTTTCGGCTCTTCTTAAGCCCTTGATGGCGGAAGAGACGACTTCTTCTTGCCTAAGTCCGCGATGGATGTGGAGCTGCGGGCCAAAGCGAATCTCAAAATAGAGCAAGCCTGATTTCGCTAGACGCGAAGAAAGCATATAAACGGCTTCTTCGATGGTTTCTTTCGTCTGCATGACTTTAGTCGGATATACGCAGCATTCGATATATTCATTAAGCGTTTGGCATGAGGAATCGATGCTCAAAGGGGCGCTTTTGGCTTCTTCGATATCTAGCCCTGACATCTCGGCCAATTCGATCACCTCTTCCCTGGAGAGGGATCCATCTAGATGGATGTGCAAATCAATCATTTGGGCAATTATATAGAGGGGGATAGGGAAAAGCAAAAACGTTTTCGCAAAAAGAGGGAAAGCGCATATTACGCCGATTTGCCTTTTTAGGCGTTATTCTTCGCTTCTCTTTTTTTCTTGAAGTTGCCTTGCTCAAACATTTTTATGAACATGCTCATGGCTCTATCGGTTGGCAAATCTTTCGATGTGACGATGAGCCTCATCTTCTTCTTGTCGATATATGGAGCGAAAAGCATCTTGAAGAAATATTCATCGATGAAGCTGTTTACGTAAATTTTCTTGGCTACCTTCATCCCTTTCAGCTTATCGAGAAGCCCTTCGGCAAGCTCGTCTAAGCCCTGATGGTCCTTGCCTGAGCCGAGGAAGTGAGCCACAACTTCTTCCGTTTCGTTGTCGCAAAGGGCCGCCACATAGCAAAAATAGCCAATGCGTTCAGGATCGGAGGTATCGTTGAAGCACTGTGGCAAGACGCTTAAGGTGGCGGAAAAGGATTTTTCTTTGTCGAAATCCAGCTCAGGCCTATCAAACGGCCTCAATGCCATTGTCGCAAAAGGGTTCATATTCGGATCGACAACGCTCAAATCCTTATCGAAGATGCTGAATTTGTCTTTGGAAAGCATCACATCGTAGAAATGATCGTCCTCAATCTTGTTTCCTTCTTTAGCATCGAAAGCAGGGAGATAGGCGTTTACGGCCTCCAAAAAAGATAAAGCCCTGACGGCAATCGATTTGGGGAGATAGCAGTTAAGCATATCGCCTCTAGAGATGTACAAAGATGTATAATGGCCGCTTTTGCCATATGGATTGTTGATATCGCCTCCAACCGCATCCTTCTCAAAGTAAAAGGAGAGGGTGTGGATCAAGGAATTCATCGTGAGTTTATCTACCGACATATAATCGGCGTTCTCGACGAGCCAATAAACATCGCCATATGGATCATCTGGATAAAAGCCGATCCCGAAAGTTTGCCCAGCGTTCCCAAGGATGGAAAAGGTAACGACTTCGTAATCGAGCAGGACGCTAAAAAGAACCTGATCGCTGTATTTTCTTTCAAAATGGTGCTTTTCAAGCGTTATGAGCTCGTTTCGTATTTGCCGATATAGCCAGTCGCTGGCTTCAACTTCAGGAATTGAAAGGTGCTCGCAAAATTTAGTGACGGGAAGAGCAAGAGCCGAACGCAATTCGTGGTACCATTCTTTCGATAAATCCTCTTTGTCGATTATCTCTTTCCATTTTTTATAAGAATAAGATGAAGGAGCGTTAGGAAAAGCGGCTATATGCTTTTCGCGGAACGATTTCCGCGCCATCTTCCAGCACCCATCGACATCAAAGATAATGCAGATATCTTTAGAGCCTTCTCCGGCAAGAAGCTCCATCGCATTAAGAGTCAGCTTTCCACTCTTTCTCCCGTAATAAACTTTCTCCGTTGGCTTATCCAAAAGCAATTTCGTGAGTTCATCCAAATCCACCATAAAAAGACTCCTTAAAGTGATTTTAAAGGAGAGGGGGAAGAAAAGAAACTATCCGTTTACGCTTGGAGAAGCCCCGGCGTTCTCTTTGAATTTGTTGCTATCAAGAGAAAGGGCATCGATAAAGACGGCTGGGGCCCCGTAGAATTCCTTGATCGGTCTCATCGTCTCTTCGCTTACTTCCTTGAAAAGGGGCACTTTCGCCGTTTCCCCGTTATCATTGACGGCCACATAAAGGTCATTTCCCATATAGCAAAGATAGAAACTGCCCTTGTAGCGTTTCTCTAAATCCATGATTTGCTCTTGGATTTGCGGGGTTAATAGATAAAAAGCCGTCGTTTTGTCATTTGAAAGAACCTTGAATTTGCGGTTGAAAAGAATGTATTCCGTTTCCACCGTCTCTAACCCTTTGCTGATGAGCCCGAAAGCAATGGCTCCTTGCTTCTCGATGACTTTCACCGTTTCGAAAGAACGCGCGAAATGGAAGCGGTAGAGAGTACCTTTGGCGTAAGTGACGTAAGTTGTGGAGGTATTGCCCTTCGAATCGGTAGTCGTATGCTCTTTCTGGAGGTCATAGGCGGCCTTATCAAAGCTTACCCCTTTATATGCCCCAGCCATGAATTCGCTGCCCTTGTAGCGGTCAGGCCTAGCAAAAAAGCCCGGGGCCATGATAACCGATAAATCAAAGCCCTCGTCTGGCTTAAGCACAGCATTGGGGAACAAATGATCGCGCACCGCCTTCTCGCTGTTGTTGCGGACGTATTTGGAGAAGCTTGCCTTGGCTAATCCGCCAATCGTGAAGAAAATCATGCCGGCGATGAAAAGGCAAATGCCGATATAGGCGGTTTCACCGATCTCGATTTGAAAGACATCAAGCAAAAACAAGACGCCCATAATCACGAGAATGAGGCCGAAGATGGCGAAAGAGATGAAGAGTTTTACCTTCTGCTTCCTTACTTTTTCGAAGTCTTCGTATAGTTTATTGATTTCATTTGCCATAAGCTTGCTCCCTAGAAAAGAAAAGGCCTCAAACGAGGCCTAGCGTTATCACGGATTAGAATTCGATCTTCACGTCTTGGCGTTTGGCCTCTTCCGCCTCGAAGAAATCGCGTTTCTCGAAATGATAGTGGCGAGCGACGATGTTCGTCGGGAAGACGACAATCTCCTGGTTGAAGGTGCTCACGTTGCTATTGTAGACGCGTCTAGAAGCCTGAAGCTGCTCTTCGACCTCGGCGATTTGGTTCTGCAAGCCAAGGAAATTGGTGTTGGCTTTGAGTTCCGGGTAAGCCTCAGCGACAACGTTGATGCTGTCAAAGGCTTTGGAGACAGCCTCCGAGAATTGGCTCTTCTCTTTCATCGGAGCGTTGCTCGAGGGACGGCGCATCTCCGTGACTTTGCTGAGCGTCTCGCTCTCATGCTTGGCGTAACCTTTGACGGTGGCGACCGTCTTTGTCAAAAGATCGAAGCGCTTTGTGAGAGCGACATCAATGCCGCTAGAAGCCTCGTCGATTTTGACGATTTCGCGGCGAAGCCTATTAGCCGTGGAAATCCACCATGCGATGATGGAAATAATGATTATGGCCACGACTACGCCAATGACGATGCCGACGATGCCGCCTGTAGATAGAAATACCATTTATTTACCTCCTATTCGAATGAACCGATTTTAGCATATTCATCGATAATAACAAAGGAAAAGCCCTCGTTTAGGAGGGCTTATAAGTCAATTAGGCGACGAATCTCACCAGTTCGACTTCGGCGTTATCGCCTTTGCGTCTGCCAAGCTTGTAAACTTGGGTGTAGCCGCCATTACGATCTTTGTATTTTGGGCCGATTTCGGCGAAGAGCTTGCTGAGAGCATTCACGCCTTTGTCATCGCAAATGCCGTTGCGCAATACTTTCGCGGCTTCTCTGCGGGCCGCCAAGTCGCCTTTTTTGGCGAGGGTGACCATTTTATCGGCCAAAGAAACGAGATCGGCGGTGACGCCGCTAGTGACTTTGACTTCGCCGTGGACGATAAGGGCGCTCACGACGTCTCTGAGCATGGCTTTGTTCTTCGAAGGGGTATAAGCCGCTTTGAAGCGAACGCCGGTTTTGCCATGCACGTTCTTTCTACCTTGTGCTGCCATAATTATTCTCCTACGCTATCGCGGAAGTGAAGCCCGATGGAAGCGAGCTTCTCTTTCACTTCTTTCAGCGACTTCTTGCCTAAGTTGCGGACTTTCATCATTTCGTCTTCGCTCTTTTGGGTGAGCTCTAAGACGGTGCTGATGCCAGCGCGCTTGAGGCAGTTGTTGCTGCGGACCGACAAATCGAGTTCTTCGATCATCATGTCTTGGTATTTGTTCTCTTCGCTATGAACTTCCTCTTTGACGAGTTTGTAGTTCTTGACGACTTCATCAAGCTTTGTGAATTCGCCGAAGTGGGCGACGAGAAGCTGGGAAGCCATAGCCACCGCTTCGTAAGGTTTGATGGAACCATTGGTGGTGACTTCGAGGGTCAATTCGTCGAAGCTGCTGTCGTGCTCAACGCGGGTTGGCTCAACGGCATAGGCGACTTTCACGACCGGGCTATAGTTGCTATCGGTCGGGATGACGCCGATCTGATTGATCTTGTGCTCGATTTTGTTGGCCTCGCCCGTGAGATATCCTCTGCCTTTTGAAGCATAGACCGTCATCTTGATGTGACCATGCTCATTGAGGTGGGCGATCTCTAAATCGGGGTTGACGACAGAGACCATCGCTGGGAGCTCCAAGTCGCTTCCTTTTAAGACGCCAGGGCCTTTGAAGTCGACGTTCAAGCGCTTTGGCTCATCGCTGTTGTCATCGATTTTGAGAACGAGGTCTTTGAGATTCAAGACAATCGCGGTGACATCTTCCTCAACGCCTTCAATCGCGCTGAATTCATGGCGGACGCCTTCGATTTCAAGGGCGAAGACGGATGCGCCGGGGAGAGCGCTAAGAAGAACGCGGCGGAGGGCATTGCCTAAGGTGGTGCCGAATCCGCGCTCAAGGGGTGAAACGACAAAGCGGGAATAATGCTCGGCTTCGTCATTGATATCGACTTTGATGCTGAATGGTTGGAATGGATCCGGCAAGCGGATCTCTTCGGCGGCGATTTCGCTATTGGTGTTAGCCATTATTAATTGTGCCTCCTATAAATGACTGATACGTATCTACTCAAGGGGTTAGCCCCTCCTCAACTAGCCTCTTGGGCGTTTTGGAGGACGGCAACCGTTATGAGGGATTGGGGTGGTATCGGTGATGGAGAGAATCTGGAGACCAACCGTGCCTAAGGCGCGGACGGCGCTTTCTCTGCCTGGGCCTGGGCCCTTCACATCGACGTCGATTTGGCGCAAGCCTTGGTCGAAGGCGCTTTTACCAGCGGTCTGGGCGGCAAGCTGAGCGGCGAATGGGGTGCTCTTTTTGGCGCCTTTGTAGCCGAGAGCGCCAGCGCTGCTCCAAGCGATGACATTGCCTTGGACGTCAGAGATCGTGACGATGGTGTTATTGAAGGTGGAATGGATGTGGGCGACGCCGCGGGTGAAGTTGCGCTTCACTTTCTTCTTGCGGGCCGAGGTGCTCTTTCTGGCGCCTTTTTTAGTGTCTGCCATAATGTTTACCTACTCCTTTCCTTATTTAGTCGCTTCTTTCTTGTTAGCGATCGTCTTGCGCTTTCCTTTGCGGGTACGCGCATTGGTTTTGGTGCGTTGTCCGCGCACTGGGAGTCCGCGCTTGTGGCGGAGTCCGCGGTAGCAGCCGATTTCCTGGAGGCGTTTGATATTCATCGCCACTTCGCGGCGCAAATCGCCTTCGGTCTTGTATTTGGCGACCTCGCTACGGAGAGCGGTCAATTGCTCATCGGTGAGGTTTTTGACGCGGATGTCTTCATTCACACCAGCGGCTTCGCAGATTTTTTTCGCGGTCGTATCGCCGATACCGTAGATATAGGTAAGGGAGATGACGACGCGTTTCTCATTGGGGACATCAACCCCGACAATACGTGCCATATTTAGCTAGTTTCCTTTCCTTTAGCCCTGTCTTTGCTTATGCTTCGGATTTGGGCAGATGCACATAACGACGCCGTGCCGGCGGATGATCTTGCACTTATCGCAGATCGGTTTGACGCTTGGTCTCACTTTCATAATGTGTTACTCCTTGTTCAGTTTCAGTTCTTGAATCGGAACGTAATGCGCCCGCGTGTTAAATCATAAGGCGAGAACTGCACGGTAACCCGATCGCCGGGGAGAATGCGGATGTAATGCATCCGGATTTTGCCCGAAACGCAGGCTTGGACCACCGCTCCATTGGCGAGTTTCACCTTGAAGTTGGCGTTGGGTAAGCACTCCAACACCGTCGCTTCCATTTCCAAACACTCTTCTTTAGCCAAACGTTATCTCCTTTCTTCCTTCATCGTCAGCACTTCATAGCCGTCTTTCGTCACTACGATGGTATTTTCGTAATGAGCGCTGTATTTGCCGTCTTTCGTCACGGTCGTCCAACCGTCTCCAAGTGTCCTTAGATGCGGTTTTCCTTCCATAACCATCGGCTCGATGGCTAAGGTCATGCCTTCGCGAAGGATATCCCCCGTTCCCGGCGTTCCATAATCCGGGATAAAGGGGTCTTCATGCATCTCTTTGCCGATTCCGTGTCCCGTGAATTCGCGTGGAACGCTGTAGCCATGGGCTTTCACGGTGGCTTCAATCGCATGAGAGACATCGCCTAGATGTATTCCAGGCTTCACTAATCTCACCGCGTTCCAGAAGCTTTCTTCCGTCACCTTGAGCAAGGTGCTTAGATGCTCTGGGCAAATACCGACAAGATAGCTTCGGCACGCGTCGGCGCAGTAGCCGTTTTTGCGCACCACGATATCAAGGCTTATGATATCGCCGTCTTTCAGTATTTTTTTCGGGCTTGGGATGCCGTGCAGCAGCACTTCGTTGACCGAAGCGCAGATGGCGCCAGGATAGCCGTAATAGCCTTTCTCCGCGCTCTCTCCGCCGCCTAGCTTCATCACTTCTTCGGCTCTGTCGTTGATTTCCTGGGTGGAGGTGCCTGGAACGCACATCGGCCCAATGGCATCGAAGACATCGCTGAGTAGGTGCCCCGCCTCGCGCATGAGCGCGATTTCCCGTGGTGATTTGATGATGATCATTTGCTAGCGAGGAAGTTGCTGATTTCCTCTTTGAGTTGTCCGGCTTCGATGGTGCCATCGAAGTCAATGAGCAAGCCTTCTTTCTTGTAATAATCAAGAAGAGGGGCCGTGCTCTTGTAGTAGTTATCCAAACGGACCTTGAAGGATTCTTCGTTATCGTCTTTTCTTTGGATGAGCGAGGCGCCGCAATAATCGCAGACCCCATCAACCTTCGGTTTCATCGTGATAACGTTGAAGGAAGCGCCGCACTTCGGGCAAACCCTCCGTGTGGTGACTCTTTTTATCAAGATATCGTCTGGACAAGAGATATTGATGGCAAGATTCGGCTCGCGGCCGATTTCATTGCCCATCTTCTTCAAGGCTTCCGCTTGCGCCAAGGTGCGGGGGAAACCATCAAGAAGGTAACCGTTTTTGCAGTCATCGCGGGAGAGACGATCTTTCACGAGGGCGCAAGTGAGCTCGTCGCTCACGAGGTCCCCGCGATTTATGATCTCTTTCACAGTGTTGCCAAGCTCACTCCCAGAAGCCATCGCTTCGCGGAACATGTCGCCCGTCGAAATGTGGGGAAGATGAAAATCATTTTCCATCCATTTGGCGTGCGTGCCTTTTCCCGCGCCAGGCGGGCCCATGAGAATGATATTGAGCATAGATTATTAGATCTCCTTGACTGCGTCGTAGCTTTTGCCCGCTAATAGGCCGTCGATCTGGGCGTTGATTTCAAGCGCCACGCCGACGATGATGATTAACCCTGTGCCGCCGATAGCCAAAGTAGTATCGCCATCAAAGACATCGGTTAAGGTTAGGATAATCGGCAAGGCCGCGATACCCGCTAGAGCGAATGCCCCGATGAAGGTAATGCGGTTCAAGACCTTGCTGACATAACGTTCGGTTTCTTTGCCAGGCCTCACGCCAGGGATATAAGCCCCTGATTTCTGGAAGTTGTCCGCAAGCTTCTCCGGATCGATTTGCATCTCCGAATAGAAGAAAGTGAAGAGGATTATGAGAGCTAGATATATCACAAGCCCCCAGTCCATATTCCAGTGCGTGTCATTGAACCAAGGCATTCTGAAGGTCTCGTTGTAATTGAAGATCTTCAGCCATTCGGCATTCGCGGCGTCGGAGGAGATGAAACTCGCGATGACGCTTGGGGCGGCCATTAAGCTCGAAGCGAAGATGACAGGGATAACGCCTGCGCTATTGATCTTGATTGGCAAGAAGGAAGCGCGCGCCATGCTTTGCCCGCCGCCTTTATTGGCGTGCTGGACTGGGATCTTGCGCCTTGATAACTCAATGAACACGACGAAGGCCGTGATGAGAATCATAACGATGATGTAGAGAGCGAATTGGAAGCTGCCTCTGATCATCTCGCCAGAGCTGCGGCTCGTATTATCCACGATCCATTTGCTCCAGGCGGTGGAGATTTGGGTTGGCAAGCTTCTTACGCACCCTGCGAAGATGATGACGGAAATTCCGTTTCCTAGACCTTTTTCGGTGATTTGGTCGCCGAGCCACATCGTAAGCATCGCTCCCGCTAAAAGAACGGTGACGATATAAGCATAAGTCCAGAAATTCGTTTCGAGCGTGATCGAGATGTAGGAACTGTTTTCCATCGTCTTGATGATCCCGTATCCTTGGACAGCGCCGAGGAGAAGAGTCAAATAACGCGTGGCTTGTTCCTTTTTCTTACGCCCATACTCACCTTGCTTCGATAGTTCGGTGAGAGCCGGAAGAACGTCTTTGGAAAGAAGTTCAACGATAATCTGGGCGGTAATATACGGGCTGACCCCGAGAGCGAACACGGAGAAGTTGCTTAACGCGCCTCCGCCGAGTAGGTCCATGATCGCAAGAGCTGAGCCGCTATTGATCATATCCTCCATCGAGGAAGGATCGACGCCCGGGACATGAATAGCCGCCCCGATCCGGATGACGAAGAGCACCATAATCGTGAAGAAAATACGATTGACGATGTCTTTGTTCTTAAAGATCGAGACGAACTTTTTCATTATTTCGTTACCTCAGCCTTTCCGCCTTTCGCTTCAATGGCTGCCTTTGCGGAAGCCGAGAAAGCGTCAGCGACGACGGTGAGCTTTTTGCTAAGCTCGCCATTGCCTAGAATTTTAACCCCAGAGAGCGTCTTTTTGACAATACCTTTTTCAATGAGGGCTTCGATTGTGACGGTGTCCCCATCATTGAAGGAATTGAGTTTCGAGACATTCACGACCGCAAATTCCTTGCGGGAGATGTTCTTGAAGCCGAACTTCGGGATGCGGCGGTTGATTGGCATCTGTCCGCCCTCGAAGCCGTTTTTCTTCGTATGGGCGTGGGCACCTTGCCCTTTTTGGCCCTTGCCGGCGGTTTTCCCGTTTCCGGTTCCGCGGCCTTGGCCTTTGCGGAAGTGCTCGAATTTCGAGCCTTCCACTACTTTGATATCGCTTAATGAAGTAGCCATTATTTGTCTCCTTCCGCCTTCGCCACCGCTTTTTGGCTACGGGCAGCTTTGATTTCCTCTGGGGTCTTTAAGCCACGGAGAACCATAACTTTGTCGTATTCCTTGAGCGAGAGAAGGGCTGCGCTTGTGGCGCGGATGACGTTGATTGGGGTGCGGGAGCCATAGACTTTGCTCGTGACGTTTTTGATGCCGCAGAGCTCGACGATGGCCCGGACTGCGCCGCCAGCGACGATTCCCGTGCCAGCCGGAGCTGGTTTGAGGAAGACGGTGGTGTCGGCGAATTCGCCTTTGACTTCGTGAGCGATGGTGCCTTTCACGATCTTGACGCGATGGATGTCTTTTTTGGCAGCCGTGAGCGCCTTTTTGATGGCATCGGGCACTTCACCGGATTTACGAAGGGCAAAGCCATATCTTCCTTTGCCATCGCCAACGACGACGAGGGCATCGAAACGCATGTGCTTTCCGCCTTGCTCAGTGCGGGAGATGCGGTTGATGTTGACTACTCTATCGGTGTATTCATCATCAATCGGGCGACGGAATCCGCCGCGTCCGCCGCGACGCTCGCTCGGACGGCCCTTGCGGTCGCCGTATTTGCGGTCGCCAGGACGGGAAGCGCTGACGGAATTATGAGGCTCATATTGCGGGTTGCCCGTGCGGCGGGCAGCATTCGCATTGTCTTTGTTTGCAGCTTCGGTAGATGCGGTAACTTTGTTTTCTTCCATTGTTCGTTACTCCTTAGAAGAGGAGCCCTCCTTCTCTAGCGGCATCCGCTAAGGCGGCGACGCGGCCGTGATATTCATAGCCGCCACGGTCGAAGACCACTTTCGAGATCTTCTTGGCTTTAGCTTTCTTCGCTAGATCAGCGCCCACCGTTTTCGCGGCTTCGATATTGCCGCCATTGGCGAGCTTGAGAGCGCTCGAGCTGCTCGAAGCGAGGGTGACGCCTTTGACGTCATCGATGATTTGGGCTTCGATGTTCTTGTTGCTGCGGAAGACAACGAGGCGAGGCATAGAAGCTGTGCCTTTGACCTTCGCGCGAACGCGAGCATGTCTACGCTCACGGACGCTATTGCGTGATTCTTTTTCGATCATTGCTTATGTCCTCCTTATTTCTTCGAGCTAGCGGCAGCGCGCTTGCCGACTTTCTTAATAAGGTGCTGTCCCTTGTAATGGACGCCCTTTTGGCCGTAGACGTCTGGACGGTGGCTGTCGTAGATTAGGGCAGCGGTCTGTCCGACTTCTTGCTTATCGCATCCTTCGACGGTGATATGGGTTTCGTCTGGGCAAACGATCTTGGTGTATTTGCCGATTGGGGCGACCACGATGTCGTGGCTATAGCCCAAGAACATTTTGACGTTGCCGTTCACGATGGAAGCGCGATAACCCGTACCATTGAGCTCAAGCTCTTTCTTGAAGCCTTCGCTCACGCCTTTGCAGGCGTTGGTGATAAGGGCGGCGGCAGTGCCTTGGGAAGGGGTTGGCTCTCCTTTGGCGCTGAAGGTGAAATTGCCATCGGCCAGAGAGACGCTCACGTCCGCAGGGATGTGGACGTTTACTTCGCCTTTCGGGCCTTTCACGATGACATACCCGTCTTCGATGTGGGCTTCCACACCGGCGGGAAGAGCGACGGGTTTAAATCCGATTCTACTCATTGATATTCTCCTTATTAATAGACGTAGCAGAGAACTTCGCCGCCGATTTTGGCTTTTCTGGCCTCTTTATCGGTGAGGAGTCCTTGGCTCGTCGAGATGATGGCGATGCCAAGTCCCGAGAGAACTCTTGGGAGCTTGTCGGCTTCAACATTGACCCGGAGCCCAGGTTTGCTGATTCTCTTTAACCCCGAGATGACGCGTTCGCCATTGGCGCCGTATTTAAGGGTGATGGTGAGGGTCTTTTTGACACCTTCGCCTTCAACGGACACTTCGCTCACATAGCCCTCTTTCTTGAGGATGTTCGCGATTTGCTCTTTCATTTTGCTATTCGGCATGGAGACACTCTCATAGCGCAACGCATTGGCGTTACGGATACGGGTGAGCATGTCGGCGATTGGATCTGCGTTCATGTTAGTGATCTCCTTTGTTTACCAAGAGGCTTTCTTCATGCCTGGGATTTCGCCTTTGTAGGCGAGCTCGCGGAGGCAAATGCGGCAAAGCCCGAATTTGCGGATAACGCCATGCGGACGTCCGCATCTTTTGCAGCGCGTATATTCGCGGGTGCTGAATTTCTGTGGGCGCGAGGCCTTCACAACTAAACTTTTCTTAGCCATCTTTGCACTCCTTATTTGCGGAACGGCATACCCATGAGATTGAGGAGCTCGTAGGCTTCTTTGTCGCTATGGGCGGTCGTGACGATGACAATGTCCATGCCACGGATCTTGCTGACCTTATCGTAATCGATTTCCGGGA
This sequence comes from Lachnospiraceae bacterium, assembly GCA_963654425.1. Taxonomy (GTDB): domain Bacteria; phylum Bacillota_I; class Bacilli_A; order RFN20; family CAG-826; genus UBA4951. Next base: position 116,808 of record CAVKAR010000001.1, on the reverse strand, counting down.
AGATGAGCTGTTCTTTGACGCCGAGGGTGTAGTTGCCGTGGCCGTCGAAGGCATTCTTGCTCACGCCGCGGAAGTCGCGGACGCGTGGGAGAGAGATGCTCACGAGTTTATCGAAGAATTCGTACATTCTCTTTCCGCGGAGAGTGACTTTGCAGCCAATGGCCTGTCCTTTGCGGAGTTTGAAGGTCGCGATGGATTTCTTCGCGTGGGTGCTCACTGGGTGTTGGCCAGAGATAGTCGCTAGCTCAGAGAGAGCATCATCAAGCGCTTTGGCGTTTTGCGTTGCGTCGCCGACGCCGATGTTGATGACGATTTTCTCGAATTTCGGAGCTTGCATGACGGTCGAGTAGCCGAACTCTTTGACGAGGGCTGGCACGACTTCGTTTTTGTATTTCGCCTCAAGACGGTTGATGTCTTTGGCGGGAGCGGCTGCTTTCTTGGGGGCAACGGCTTTTTCCGCTTTCGGAGCGGTAGCTTTTTCCGCTTTCGGAGCAGCGGCTTTCTTTGGGGCGGCTGCTTTCTTAGGGGCCTTAGATGCGGCTGTTTTCTTTGTTTCTTCTGCCATGACTAATTCCTCCTATTACTTTTGCTCGAGGCTAGTGCCCGAGCTTCCTACGCGGATTTTCTTGCCATCGACCACTTTGGAGTGGACACGGGTGGCTTTTTTGGTTTTCGGATCGATGAGAGCGACTTTGGAAGCATCGATCGGGACATAAATCTCGAGAATGCTGCCTTCGGTTGTCTGTTGATTCGGTTTTTTGTGCTTTTTGTGCACATTCACGCCTTCGACGACGACTTTGTTGAGCTTCGGATAGACGCGTTGGACTAAACCGGTCTTGCCTTTGTCGTCACCTGAGAGAACGATGACTTTATCACCTTTTTTGATATTCATGATTGCTCTCCTTATAGAACTTCGATCGCAAGGGAGACGATTTTCATATACCCTGCGTCGCGGAGCTCACGAGCGACTGGCCCGAAGACACGGGTTCCGAGTGGGTTGCCGTCGTTATCGATGAGGACAACCGCATTGTCGTCGAAGCTGATGGAGCTGCCGTCTTTGCGGATGACCGCGCGCTTGACGCGCACGATGACGCCTTTGACGACCTGCCCTTTCTTGATTTTGCCGTTCGGGATCGCGTCTTTGACTGCGCAAGTGACGACGTCGCCAAGAGTGGAGACTTTCATTCTCGCGCCGCCGTTTTGACGGAACACACGAACGCTTTTGGCACCGGAGTTATCGGCAACCACGAGATTCGTTTCGTTTTGAATCATAGGTTACTTTTCCTCCTTCTCTTCCGCTTTCGGGGCAATGGCCTCGGCGCTGCCCTCGCTCGCCTCGAGCTTCTCTTCGGCGATCGTGGCTTCATCAGCGCTTCCAACGGCGAGCTTATCGATGCTCACCAAGCGGAAACGTTTGGTTTTGCTGTATGGACGGCAAGCCATGATGGTGACGGTGTCGCCGACCTTGGCCGCGTTCTTTTCGTCGTGGGCATAGAATTTTTTGCTATACCCGACACGTTTGTTATAAAGAGGATCGTTACGTTTGGTAGAGACCGTGACGCAGATCGTCTTGTCGTTATTATTCGAGGTAACAACGCCTTGGAACGTGCTTCTAGAATTTCTTTCCATGGTCATATCCTCCTTTATTTGCCAGCCTTGCCGATCTGGAGCTCACGCTCGCGTTTGACGGTTTCGGCTTTGGCGATGTCCTTGCGGACGTTGCGCACTTCTTCCCCGTGCTCTAATTGGCCAACGGCCTTTTTGCGGCGGAGTTCGAAGAGCTCGGCGCGGAGAGAGGCGATTTTCTCATCAAGCTCTTTCGCGTCCATTTTGCGGAAATCTTTGACTTGCATCGCTATTCTCCTTTCGCTTCGTCAGTGGCAGCTGGCGCTTCATCATTGCCAGTGTCGCTCACGGTGACTTTCTCGGCGGCTTCTTCTTCAGCCAAAGCTTCGACTGAGGAAGCGTGGGCCTCTTCCATCTTCTCGAGGTCAGCCTCGCTTAAGGCCTTGGTTCTCTTCACGACTTTGCATTCGATCGGGAGCTTATATGAGGCCATTCTGAGGGCTTCTTGCATGATGGTTGGGTTGATTCCGCCGATCTCGAAGAGGATTTTTCCCTTCTTGACGACAGCGACCCATCCTTCTGGGGAGCCTTTGCCGGATCCCATACGGACTTCGGCCGGCTTTTTGGTTTTCGCGAGTTGCGGGAACACGCGGATCCAGATTTTGCCAGCTCTATCGGTGTATCGCGCTAAGACGATACGGGCAGATTCGATTTGACGATCGGTGAGGTAGCAACCTTCTTGGGCTTGCAAACCGTATTCCCCGAAGTCAACGTTGGTTCCGCCTTTGGCGTGGCCTTCATATCTAAGACCATGTGGGCGGCGATATTTAACGCGCTTTGGCTGAAGCATTGTTTGCGCCTCCTTCTTTCTTTTCGTCTTTCTCGGCTTTGTTGGCGCTTCTGCAGATCCACACCTTCACGCCGATACGGCCATAGCTAGTGGCGGCATCAACATGGGCGAAATCAATATCGGCACGGAGCGTCTCAAGAGGTACAACGCCCTCTTTGTAGCCTTCGCGGCGGGCGATTTCGGCTCCGCCTAAACGACCTTGGCACTGGGTGCGGCAGCCGATGGCACCGGCTTTGCGCATGCGTTGAAGCGCTTTTTTCTGGGTGCTGCGGAAGCTTTGGCGATTCTCGAGCTCGCTTGCGATCCACTTGCCGATGAGCGTCGCATCGAGATCAGGGTTCTTCACTTCGACGACGTTGAGGGTAAGGGTTCCGGTTTTGACGATTTTCGCAAGCTCTTTGCGAATGGCATTGATGGTCGCGCCATCTTGTCCGAGCACTACGCCTGGGCGAGCGACGAAGCAAGTGACGATGACATTGTGCCCTTTGTCGGTTTTCACACGGCCGATGTCGATGTGGCTCGACATGGCTTCCTTGAGCTTTGGCTCGAGATAATCGCGGATGGCGATATCTTCCCAAAGGAAGGGGCCATACTCTTTTTTGGAGGCGAACCAAGAGGATTGCCAGCCGCGGTTGATACCGATACGTAATCCGACGGCGTTAACTTTTTGTCCCATTGTCTTCTCCTTCCTTATTTCATTTTCACCACAACGCGGATGTTGGACATGCGTTTGATGATCGGGCTAGCGCTGCCTTTGGCTCTTGGGGTGAAGCGTTTCATCTTCACGCCATCGCTAGCTTGGATTTCGGCGACGTAGAGTTTGTCTTCGTCCATGCCGAAGTTGTTGGTGGCGTTGGCCGCGGCGCTCTTGATGGCTTTGTATAAAGGCATCGCGGCGGCTTTATTGAGGTGCTTGAGGTAAGCTAAGGCCTCATCGACGTCCATCCCGCGGACGAAGTCAGCTACGTAGCGGACTTTGCGTGGGGTGACCCTGACATCGCGAGCGAAGCAGACGGCTTCGGTCACAGGGGTTTTTTTGACCTCTTCGACTTTGGTCTCTTTCTTCTCTTCGACTTTCTCGGCCTTCACGGCTTTCTTGGCCTTTGGAGCGGCCTTTTCGACTTTTTCAGTCTTTTTCTCGGCTGCCTTTTTAGCGGCTTTTGGAGCAGCTTTCTTCGCAGCTGGTTTCTTTGTTTCTTCTGCCATTTTGCTTACTCCTTATTACTTGCCCTTCGAGGCTTGATCATTGAGGTTATTACCATGATGGCCTGGGAAGTTGCGGGTCGGCGCGAATTCGCCGAGTTTGTGGCCGACCATGTCTTCGGTGACATAGACGGTGATGTGCTCTTTGCCGTTATAGACGGCGAAGGTCTGCTCAACGAAGGCTGGATAGATCGTCGAGCGGCGAGACCAAGTCTTGATGATCTCTTTCTTGCCGGACTTTTGGAGGGCTTCAACTTTCTTGAGAAGGTATTCGTCCACGAATGGTCCTTTTTTGCTAGAACGTGACATTGTGTCTATCTCCTTTCATTAGGCATTCCTGCGTCTCACGATGAGGCGGCTGCTGGCTTTCTTGACCTTGCGGGTCTTCACGCCTTGGCACTTCTTTCCCCAAGGAGTGCGTGGGGCATCGCGTCCGACAGGGCACTTGCCTTCACCACCGCCATGAGGGTGATCGCATGGGTTCATCGCGAAGCCGCGGACAGTTGGGCGAACGCCCATATGACGGGTCTTTCCGGCTTTGCCGATGTTCACGAGGTTATGGTCTTCATTCCCGACCACGCCGATAGTGGCGCGGCAGTTTTTGAGAAGCTTCCTGACTTCGCCTGAGGCCAAGCGGACGATGACGTAATTACCATCGCTTCCGAGAACCTGGGCGCTTGAGCCGGCGCTGCGGCAGAGCTGTCCGCCTTTCCCTGGCTGGAGCTCGAGGTTGTGGACCAAGGTTCCGTCTGGGATATTGGCAAGCTCTAAGCTGTTGCCGACTTTGATGTCAGTGGCTTTGCCGCTGACGATTTCATCCCCAACCTTTAACCCGGCTGGGAGGATGATATAGCGCTTTTCGCCGTCCTTATACGAGACAAGGGCGATGAAGGCGGTACGGTTTGGGTCGTATTCAATCGCTTTGACAGTGGCGACGATGTCGTCTTTATTGCGACGGAAGTCGATGATTCTGTAGCGATTTTTGTTGCCTCCGCCGATATGGCGGCAGGTGATGACTCCTTGATTGTTGCGGCCACCGGAATGCTTTTTGGTGGCGAGTAACGATTTTTCAGGAGTGGCTTTGGTGATGCCTTCATAGCTAAGGGTCGTCATCGCGCGGCGGCTCTTGGTATAAGGGCGATAAGTTTTGATTGCCATTATTTTTCTCCTATAGTGGATGCTTTACGCGTAATCCTTATTTATATATACGCGAGGGTGATTCCTTACTCTTTGAAGAGGTCGATCGCAGCACCCTTCTTGAGAGTGATGACGGCCTTCTTATAGCCAGGGACGCTGCCTTGGTAACGTCCGCCGCGGCTCTTTTTCTTGCCTAAGACATTGACGATCTTGATTTCTTCGACCGCAGCTTGGTATAAGCGCTGGAAGCTGTCTTTGATCTCGATTTTGTTGGCTTTGTCGCTGACTTTGAGGGTCACCTTGTTCTGATTTTGCATGAGGGCCATGCTCTTCTCGGTGATGACTGGCTCAAGGATGACTTCGTAGTCATGAGCGATTGGGGAGGCGAAGACGACTTTCTTCTCTTCGACTTTCTCCGCTTTCTTAGCCGAGGCTTTCTTCGTGGCTTTCTTGGCGGCTTTCTCTTCGACGGCCGCTTCGACTTTCTTTTCTTCTGCCATTACTTGAGTCCTCCTTCGATGTAGGCGATCGCATCTTTCGAGACGATGAGATTGTCGCAGTTGAGGACATCGCTCACTGAGACATTCCCAAGAGGTCTTAAGACGACTTTCTCGAGGTTGCGGGCGCTTAAGACGAGATTCTCGCTGTTAACTTCCGCGACCACGACGCTCTTGCCTTCGGCTTTGATGGCCTTGAGGGCGAGGGCGAATTCCTTGCTGGAGACCTTGCCGGTTTCCATTTTGTCGACGATGATGAGGCCTTTGTTCACTTTCTGTGAGAGGACTGTCTTCATCGCAAGGGCGTGGGCTTGCTTATTTTGGGCAAGCTTGTAGTTTTGGTTTCCGTCAGGACCGAAGACTTTTCCGCCGCCGACCCAGATTGGCGAACGGCTGCTGCCCGCACGGGCGCGCCCGGTTCCTTTTTGTCTCCATGGTTTCTTTCCGCCGCCGCTCACTTCGTGGCGTTTCTTGGTTTTGGCGGTAGCTTGGCGGGCATTGGCGTTTTGCGTCACGACCGCATCATGGACGACTTGCTCATTGGCATCGGTGATTCCGAACACTTCGCTAGAGAGAGTGACGGTCCCGACCTTCTCGCCAGAGAGATTAACGACTGGGTATTCGATGTTCTTTGCCATATTCGTTATTCTCCTTTCGTTTCAGTGGCAGGAGTGAGATCGACGAGCGGTTTCACTTCTGGTTTTCCGAATTGCGTGAGAGCGGCGCTGCGGAGCATGACGATGCTCTTTTTGGCGCCTGGGACACCGCCTTTGACAAGGATGTAGTTCTTGTCGGCGTTGCTCTCGACGACGGTCACGCTGAGGATCGTCGCGCTTTCGTTGCCCCAATGTCCGGACATCTTCTTGCCTGGGATGACACGGTTGTTGTCACGACCGTTATTGGCAAGGGAGCCGATTCCGCGGTGGTAGCCGCTTCCGTGTCCTTTCGGACCGATGTGGTGACCGTATTTCTTGACGGTACCGCTGTAACCATGGCCTTTGCTGGTGCCGATGACGTCGACTACTTCGCCATTTGCGAAGATGCTTGCATCAATCGTCTCGCCAACGTTTTTGGCATAGATTTCATCGCCTTTGAGCTCATATAGATGGGCTTTTGGGCTGACGCCGGCTTTCTTGAATTCGCCGAGCTCAGCTTTGTTGCAGCGTTTCTCGACTTTGTCTTCGTAGCCGACTTGGACAGCTTCATAGCCGTCCTTCTCGATTGTTTTCTTCCGGATGACGACATTTGGAAGCACTTCGATGACGGTGACTGGATACATCGTTCCGTCAGAGGCGAAGACCTCAGTCATGCCCATTTTTCTTCCGATGATGGCTTTCATGATTGGATCCTCCTTATAACTTGATGTCGATGTCGACTCCGCTTGGAAGGTCTAATTTGCGTAACGCCTCGACCGTTTCCTTTTGGGGTTTCACGATATCGATCAATCTCTTGTGGGTGCGAATCTCGAATTGCTCGCGGCTATCCTTGTACTTGAAGGTAGCGCGGAGAATCGTGTACACCTGCTTCTCAGTGGGAAGAGGGATTGGACCCTTCACACTGGCGCCCGTGGCTTTTGCCACATTGATGATCTTTTCGACGCTTTGATCGAGAAGAGCATGGTCATAGGCTTGTAAACGGACGCGTATGACTTTTTCTTTCGCCATGAATTTTCCTCCTATTTCTTTCTTCAGGCTTCTAGCTGCTTGCTCCATGCGAGTTCCCTGACCTCCCCCATCAGCGGTTGCCACACGATGACAACGTACATGGGTGTGTCAGCAACATCGCACTTCCGCGCAAGCGCCAGCGTTAGAGACTATACCCCCGCGCGTAAGGACCGTCAAAGCATTTTTCGCATTTTTCTTCGATGAATCGGCATTTTTTCCCAAAATTTAAAATTTGATGCGAAAAAGTCCTAGTCCTCATCGAATATTATTGAATTATTGTGCATCGTGCACAAAGTTTAATTATTTTCCCACTATAAAAAGCCATGAAACGGCTTTCAGCGGAATCATCTGCAAAATGCGCTTCCGAATTAAGCGAAAGGCTCATGAAAAAAAGAAACTCGGATGACTATTGATCGACGCACACGCATAATTAAAGGCATGGATAAGATCTTGGTCGTCGGAGCAAGCAACATTGACGTCAATTACTATCTTTCCTCTTTGCCTAAAGGAGGGGAAAGCGCACATACCGTCTCACCATCCGTTTCTTCCCTTGGCGGAAAAGGGCTCAATCAAGCCGTCGCAAGTGCAAGAGCGCAAGGGGATGTCGCCTTCATAACGTCGGTCGGCGACGATGAAGACGGGAGAAAAATAGAAGAAGCCTTGCGAAAAGAATACATGAGCCTTTATTTCAAAGAGGCTTGTTTCCGCTCAACCGGAAAAGCCATAATCCTCAACGAGAGTGACGGCGAGAACGAGGTTATCGTCGACTCGGGGGCAAACGCTCTTCTAGACGTCGATTTCCTTTCCGGGCACGATGATTTGTTCGAGAAGTCCTCTTTCGTTTTGATGCAGAACGAAATGCCTTTTTCTTCCAATGAATGGATTTTGAGGAACTACGGCGAAAGCAAGCGCATCTTCTATAACCCTTCGCCTTTGGGGGATATCCCTAAAGAGCTTTATCGCTACATCGATACGCTTTTGGTCAATGAGATGGAGGCATGCGCCTTATCTGGCCTTGAGGAGCCAACGGAAGCCGCGAAGGCTCTATTGTCTTATGGCGCCAAAAACGTTTTGATGACTCGAGGCAAAAAAGGATCGACGTTATTCAAGAAGGACAGCATGATCGAAACCCAGTCATTCAAAGCTGATGTCGTTGACACAGTTGGGGCTGGCGATACTTACGCTGGATATTACGTTGCCTGTTTAGCAAGCGGCTATAGCGAAGAAAAAGCGCTTCTTATAGCGAGCGCCGCCGCAAGCTTGAGCGTCCAAAAGAAAGGGGCTTTTGCTTCGATTCCTCGTTTGGATGATGTTTTGAAAATCATTTAATTCGCGCGCTTTTTGCTGAGATTTTAGAAAAACATGCTCATTATGCTGGCTCCCATATGGATTATTTATAAATCACGAAAAACGGCCAAAAACCACACTCAATGTGTTTGATAGGCGGCAATCCATGATCCTCTGGAAATTGGCGAATCCGTACCGTTTCCGCGCTCAGAACGTCAAATACAATTTCCTGGTCAAATCTAAAATCCTTCTTGTCAAAGGGAATATTTATTTTACAAATTGAGCAGAAAATCCACCGCATTAAAGGCAACGATTCCTTTTTCAAGTCTCATTGGGGGCGTCGGGGTATTTACCAACACGATTTTTCTATAGGAGTCGCTGATGAATTTAAATGGGGCGATTTCTCTTTCTTGGGTAGAGTGGTAATCGACGTTGTCGGCGACTTGCAAATAGAAATAATCGATGCCTTTCGAAGCCAGAAAGTCGATTTCGTATGTCTTTAGGACGCTTTTGCCGCTTTTGTCTTTCTCAACCTGATTAAAGGAACCGACCTTTACGTTGTAACCCCTGTAGATCAATTCGTTATAAACGATGTTTTCAAGGAGTTGCCCCTTGTCTAAGGAAGAAAAGCCGACTCTTGCGTTCCTTAATCCAACATCGGTGAAATAATATTTTCTCGTGGCCCCGATCGAATTGCCTCCCTTTACGTCGTAGCGCTCGGCTTGGCTGATCAAATAAGCGTCTTCAAAAGCGTCCAAATAGGCCTCGACGCTCTCTTTGCAGATTCTCTCATGCTTCCGGCTTTCGAAAATATTGGATATTCTTTGCGTGTTTAAGAGGGTGCCGTCGTAAAAACTGATAATATTGCATATTTCATCCAAGGCTTCGCTTTTTCTGAAATGATTATGCTCGATGATGTCTCTGATATAGGTAGTATCAAATAGACCCTTTAGGTACTCTTCCTTTTCGTAATCGGTTTCCTTTAAAACGGCAGCGGGCATGCCGCCGTATCGCCCATATTGGTCGAAAGCCGCATATTTGTCCCCTCCTGCATATTCATAATATTCTTTGAATGAAAGGGGGTGCAAATAAATATTGGTTGCTTTGTCGCGGAACTGGGTAACCACATCTTTCGATAGCATCTTTGAATTGCTTCCGGTCACATATAAATCCACATTATCCAATCTGGAAATGCCTAACACCGTCTCGACGAAAGAAATAACGTTTTCGTCTCCCTCTTTGGCTGGGACTATTTTACCTTCGGTGAAAGCGGGATTGATTATTTTGGCAACCATTTGGATTTCGTCGACGAAAACATAATAAAAGACATTCTTATCCTTGGTCTTTTCTTTAAGATAATCGTATAACGCTAAAGGGGTGCAATATCGGCTGTTTCCGGCATCGTCTAAATCAAGAACGATGATTTGCTCATCTTTTACCCCGTGGGAGATCAAATAATCGCGATAAACGTTTTTGAGCAGATAAGATTTTCCGCAACGCCTTATTCCGGTTATCACTTTTGGATAACCGTTTTGCTTTGCTTTGATTAGCTTGTTCAAATAATAATCTCGCTTAATCATCTAATCTCCTTTTTTATAGAATTCTATATTTTTGTCGATTACATTCTAACGCGATGGCTCCCTTTTGTTCAATAATCTACTTTTTTATAGAATTCTATATTTTTGTCGATTATAAAAGCGGAGACTTTTAATCGCCTAATTTGTTCTCGAATTGGACGAACTCTTTGAAACGCGGAAGGGCAAAGTCGATTTCCCCTCTTCCCTTTGCGACGATTATTCCTTTATCGATAAGCCGCCTTTTGTATGTTTGAAGATTGCCGTTGCTCATTTTCAGCAATTCGCATATCTCTTTTTGGGATGAGCTTTTTGTAAGCGAAGAAAGAAATTGCTTCTCCCTGGCCGTCAAGCTTTCCCAAGTCAATAGATAGGAGTTTTTGATCAATTTGTTGTCATATTCCTCGAGTATGTCGGCTTCCTTCCCGTTTTTGTACACCAAGGAGCCAACAAGCTGATACCCATAAGCATATCCCTTCGTCATTTTAGCGAATTTTATCGCATCTTCGTCATTGAGATTGAGGATGTTTTTATAGGAAAAAACGATGTCGTATAGACTCAATGGCCCCAAAATCAATTTAGGCGCGCGCAACAAAAAGGACAGGCTTTTATGCCTTTCTAGCTCAGACACGTTTTCGTAAAGACCGCTCATGAGGAAAAACACGTCGTATCCTCTACGAATGAGCTGCTGATAGCTGTAAACAAAAGCCCGCAGATTGTCATTTGAGGATACATCATCGATAAGGATCAAAACCCTTTTGCCTTTTTTGGTTAAATAGCTAAGCATCGTATCAAGCAAAGTTGATACGTTCGAAATTTCCTCATCCCCTTTTATCGAGAAGCCGATCCCTTTGAAAGAAAAGGGGAATTCTGGCTGAAGAAAGAGTTTTTTAAGTTTCCCTTTTTCGTAAAGCTGCGCGGCGAACTGTTCATGCAAATCGCCAAACAGGTGATTCAAATCCGCAATGATATAGCCTTCTTTCTCGAAGGATTTGCTCAAGGCTGTAAGGAGAACGGTTTTGCCGCTCCCTCTAGGTCCGGAAATTATATATATCTTCGATTCGGGGTTAGGATCACCAAAAGCTTTCTTTATCGTTTCAAAATCTTTTTCGCGGGAAAGCTGTGACTTCGGGAGTTCACCGAACGTGGGATTGAATGGATTGCTCATCTTTATCTGCCTCCCAGAACATTTTAACAAACCTTTGGTCATTTATCATATGTTTTGGTCATTCATATCAACTTTTGGTCATTCTTCACCCTTGGGGCAAAACGCAAAAGAACCACCGCGCCTTCGGTGGTTCTTGCGTGATAAGACAGTTATTTCTTCCACTTCCAGTTAGCGATTTCCGGCATATCCAAGCCAACATTGTGAATGTATTGCTTATGCTCGACGAGTTTGTCAGCCATCTTTTGATAGAGGTAACTCCCTTTATTCCCGAGGCTAGGCAGGTGAAGGAGGATATCCTGCACCAAGTGATAACGGTCGATTTCGTTTTGCACGCGCATATCGAATGGGGTGGTTATCGTCCCTTCCTCGCGATAGCCATGGACGGAGATATTCTGGTTGTTCCTGCTATAAGTGAGTTCATGGATCAAAGTCGGATAGCCATGGAAATTGAAGATAATCGGCTTGTCTTTCGTGAAGAGCATATCGTACTGCTCATTGGATAATCCATGTGGGTGGAGGCTATTAGGCTGCAGGCGGAAGAGGTCGACGACGTTAATGAAGCGGATTTTCAAAAACGGCAGTTCCTCATTGATGATCTGAGTGGCGGCAAGAGCCTCTAAAGTCGGGGTCTCGCCCGCGCAAGCGATAACGACATCCGGCTCCTCGCCCTGATCATTGCTCGCCCAGTTCCAGATGGAGACGCCTTCGGTGCAATGCCTGATTGCTTCATCCATGCTGAGCCACTGTGGGCGCGGATGCTTGCTCGCGACGATGACGTTTACGTAATTCTTCGTCTTTAAGCAGTGGTCCATCGTCGACAATAAGCAATTGGCGTCCGGTGGCAAATATAGGCGCACGACGTCGGCTTTCTTATTGGCGATATGATCCATGAAGCCCGGGTCTTGGTGCGTAAAGCCGTTGTGGTCTTGTTGCCAGACGTTGCTCGACAAAATGAGGTTGAGGGAAGCGATTTCCTCGCGCCACGGGAGCTGATTGCAGACCTTGAGCCATTTGGCATGCTGAGCGACCATCGAATCGATGATCCTGATAAAGGCTTCGTAGGAGGCAAAGAAACCATGGCGTCCGGTCAGCAAATATCCTTCTAGCCACCCCTCGCATAAGTGCTCAGAAAGCATTGAATCGATGACACGGCCATCGCTAGAGAGGAATTCATCGGTGTCGATACGCGTGGCGTCAAACTGGCGGTCAGTGGCCTCGAAAACGGAATTGAGGCGATTGGAGAGAGTCTCATCTGGCCCAAACACGCGGAAGTTGCGCGAATCTTGGTTAAGTTTGATGACATCGCGGATGAATTTTCCTAACTCAGTCATATCTTGCCCGTCTTTAGAACCGTGTTTCCCGATATCGAAGGCATAGTCGCGGAAATCCGGCATCCTCAAATCGCGGAGCAATTTCCCGCCATTGGCGTGAGGGTTGCTGCCCATCCTTGAATCGCCTTTCGGGGCGAGCTCTTTGAGTTCGGGAATGAGTTTCCCATCGCTAGAGAATAACTCTTCTGGATGATAGCTGCGCAACCAGCTTTCAAGTTGCGATAAATGCTCAGGCTTATCCATCGCTAGAGGCACTTGATGGGCGCGGAAAGACCCTTCGACGGGCTTATTGTCCACTACTTTCGGCCCCGTCCAGCCTTTTGGCGTGCGCAAAACGATCATTGGCCAAATAGGACGCGTCGCGTCGCCGCTTTCACGCGCATGCTTTTGGATGGGGAGGATATTCTCTATGACTTTATCCATCGTCTCAGCCATAAGGCGATGCATTTTCTTCGGATCGTCGCCTTCGACGAAATACGGCTTCCAACCCATGCCGCGCAAATAGCTTTCAAGCTCCTCGTGCGGGATGCGGCTAAGAATCGTCGGATTGGCGATTTTATACCCGTTCAGATGGAGAATCGGAAGAACCGCCCCATCAGTGATTGGGTTGAGGAACTTGTTGCTTTGCCAAGAAGTGGCCAAAGGCCCGGTTTCGGCTTCCCCGTCTCCTACCACGACCGTGGCGATCAAACCAGGATTATCGAATACCGCGCCGAAAGCGTGGGCGATGCTATAGCCTAGCTCCCCGCCTTCATTTATCGACCCAGGGGTTTCAGGGGCGCAGTGAGAAGGAACACCGCCTGGGAAGGAGAACTGTTTGAATAGTTTTTTGAGGCCAGCTTCGTCTTCGCTGATATTCGGGTAAACCTCGCTATAAGTGCCTTCAAGATAATCGTTGGCGATCAAGAAGTTGCCACCGTGTCCCGGCCCGCTCAATAGAATCATGTCTAGATCGTACCGCTTAATGACCCTATTGCAGTGGACATAAACGAAATTTTGCCCCGGGACCGTGCCCCAGTGACCCACTATTTTCTTTTTGATGTCTTCGTTTTGCAGCGGCCTTTTCAATAACGGGTTATCCAGCAAATAAAGTTGGGCGGCGCTTAAATAATTGGCGGCCCGCCAATAAGCGTCCATCTTCGTTAGCAAGGAATCGGTGATCGGCCCTTTTTCTTCGATCGTATTTTCGTTTCTCATCGAGAATACCTCCACTATAAGTATACCTTTCTACTCCCCCTCTTGCCTTCAATAAGAAGAGCAAAGCCGAAAACAAGCCATTTGTTAATATCCCAGGTTTATCTTGAAATAGCGATTTCTAAAATTTAACGGCGTTTTTGCGAGGTTATTTGTTTTTCGCTTCTTCTATTGCTTTCTGTTTATCATAAGCTAGTCGCTTCTTGTAACTATAGACGCAGCCGCAGTAATTTTGGTTATATAGTCCATACTTCAGGCGCAATTCCTTGCCCAAAAGGATGCCGTTGGCTTTTTTGAAATCGCTATAGAAATATTTGGTTTTGTGGTGCTCTAACTCGAGCTTTTTCCCGATTTCATTCATGACTTGGCTGTCTTTTTGCCTGGAGATGCTCATGACCGTGCAAAAATAAGGGAACCCGTTTTCTTCGGCGTAATCATAAGCTTCTTTCATGCGTTTCTCGTAGCATAGTCTGCATCTTCTTCCGCCTTCAGGATCGTCTTTGCAGGGGGCTAGGTCTTTGTTGTATTCGTCATTCTCATACGGGGTCACGACGAGCCCGATTTTGTAGTCATAGTCTCTCTCAATAAAGAAAAGAAGCTTCTTCAGCTCCTCCAGCCGACGATAATATTCGCTAGAAGGATAAATGTTGCTGTTATTGAAAAAGATCGTCACATTGAATTTCTTCGAAAGGAAAAGAAGAGGCCAGCAAGCGCAAGGCCCGCAGCAAGAATGGAGCAAAAGGGCAGGCCTTTCGCCTTCTTTTATATTCTCCATCGTCTTGAGCGATATCTTGTAATAGTTGATTTTCGCCTGTTCCATCGTTGTTACATCTGCCCGATGCTCGTCAAGTAGCGTTCCAAGATAATCATGGCCGCCCCCGAATCGATATGGTGCTTTTGCTTTTTGCTGCTTTCGCCAGAGCTATGGAACATCGCCGCGGCTTCCACCGTGCTATTGCGCTCATCGACTTTGCTTACGGGTATCGCAGGGAATTCCGCGTTCAAGCGCGTGATAAAAGATTCCACGATCGGCGTCATCTCGCAAGGGTCTCCGCTCGGAAACAGAGGATAGCCGATCACGAAATGCTCTACTTTCTCTCTTTCCAATACGCGTTTGATGCCTTTGATGGCTTCTTCGTATTCGGTCGCCTTAAAACGCAGGTTCTCTAAGGGCGTTGAAAGCATCCCGCTCCGAGAGATAGCCATTCCAAGGGACCCCTTCCCCAAATCAAGCGCGAGGATGTTCTTTTCCATTTTTTATCTAAGAAGCGAGAGCAAATACTCGCCATACGAATTCTTCTTCATGGATTCGCCGGCTTCTTCAAGCTGCTCTTTGTTGATCCATCCTTTTTCATAGGCTATTTGCTCAATATAGGCAACCGGAAGCCCATCATCTTCCGCTTTTTTGATGCGCTCGCTAGCCTCAAGAAGCGAAGAGAAGGTGCCGGCGTCAAACCACTCGTCTTTGCCTTCAAGAGTGACTACTCTCACTCTGTTCTCTTGAAGGTATAGGTTGTTCAAATCGGTGATTTCGTATTCGCCGCGCCAGCTTGGTTTCACTTCTTTCGCTTTGCTCACGACATCGTTCGGATAGAAATAAAGCCCTGTGACGGCAATGTTCGATTTTGGGTTCTTCGGTTTCTCTTCGATTGAGATAGCCCTGTTCTCTTTGTCCAATTCCACAACCCCGAATCTCTCGGGGTCATTCACCTTGTAGCCGAATAAAGTGGCTTCGCCTTTTTTCGCAAGCTCACTAGCCTCCATTAAGCCTTTTTCCATGCCTGGCCCATAGAAAAGATTATCACCCAGGATAAGCGCGCATTCCTCGTCTTTGATGAAATCCTCGCCAATGAGAAAAGCGCTGACGATGCCGGTTGGTACCTCTTGGACGCCATAGGTGATGTTCATGCCGAGTCTCGATCCATCGCCGAAAACCATTTTGAAGCGATCGAGGTCGCGGTTATTCGAAATGATCATCACCTCCTTGATACCAGCCTGCATAAGGGTGGCAAGAGGGTAATAGACCATCGGTTTGTCATAAAGCGGAATCAATAATTTGTTCGTGGATAAGGTAAGCGGGTATAGGCGTGAACCGTTTCCGCCCCCAAGAATAATACCTTTCATCTGTTTAACTCCTTAGGAAATGAAGTGCCGCTATTGTACTACTTCTCAAGGCTTAAAACACCGATAACCAAAATCGCTGAAAAGGGAAAGAATCACCAATAATGGTATCTCTTCCGCTCTTTGATGAAGAAGAATACCGTCATCGCGGTCGAGCCTATCTCGGCGAAAGGCCCAGCCGCCCAAATCCCATCAAGCCCAAGAAGGGGCGGGAAAAGGAAAATGCAGGCCAGCTCGAAAACGAAAGTGCGCACGAGTGAGATGATGGCGGAGACCAAACCGTTATTGAGAGAGGTGAAGAAGCTTGAGCCGAAAATCGAAAAGCCAGCGGTCAAGAAGACAAAGGAATAGATGTGGATGGAGCGGGTCGCTAAAGCCAATAACTCATCATCGTGTCTAGCGAAGGCTTTGCAGAAATAAGGGCCAACGCCTTCCGATAAAGCAAACATGCAAAGGCCCATAATGCCGATGGCGATAAGCGACTTCTTGAGGATATTTTGAAGCTCATCGTGGTTTTGGGCGCCATATTGATAACCAATGAAGGGGGCAAGTCCCAAAGAGTAGCCCATAAAAACGGCCATAAAGGCAAAAGAGACATACATGATGATACCGTAAGCCGAAACACCTTTTGGGCCAGCGTAAATCAGAAGCTGAGCGTTATAGCACATCGAAACGACGCTTGAGGCGATATTTGAGACGAATTCGCTTGAGCCATTCGAGGAAGCCTTGCCTAAGGTCAGCCAGTTGATTTTAGTTTTCCCCAAATGGATATGGATATCCTTCTTGAAGATGAAATAGAAAATAGGGAGTACGCCGCCGATGAAATAGCCGACCAAAGTGGAAATGGCCGCCCCTTCCACTTCCATATGAAGCAAAACGATGAATAAAGCGTCCAAAAGAATGTTGGAAATCCCCGCACCCGCAACGAAGATAAAGCCAGTCAACGGTTTTTCAGCCGTCGTGAAGAAGGACTGGAAAACGTTTTGAAGCATATACATCGGCACGCCGAGCATGAGCAATCTCCCATACCTTATCGCATAATCAACGGCTTCTTCAGCATCAGAGGAGGATAAACTCGCCATGAAGCGGACGAAAGGCTCGACGGAGAAATAGCCAACGATGGCCAAAAGCAAGCCAAAAGCGATTGTGGCATACACGACAAGGGAGAAATCCTTGTTGGCTTTTGCTTCGTTCTTTTCCCCAAGCGATTTGCTGACAAGGGCGCCCCCGCCCGTGCCAAGCATAAAGCCAACGCTCCCCAAAACCATGCAGAAAGGCCAAATGAGATTGACGCCGCTGAAAGCATTCGTCCCAACGACATTGGAGAGGAAGATGCCGTCCACCATGCTGTAAAAAGAGGTAAAGACGACCATGCAGATAGGGGCTATAACAGCCAAAAAGATCTTCTTCGATGTAAGATGCTCTTCTAATTTAACGCGGGCAAAAGCCATAAATTACCTCCCTAGCTAAGCGCACTTAGTGTCTCATCTAACGAGGTAATTGCGATTACCCGTCCTCCGACAAACTTCATTCAGTTTATCATTTTAAGCACAAATAGCAAGGCAATGAAATCGGCGCAATAACGCCGTGTTTTTCTTTTTTATTCACGAAAACCGCGTTTATTTGGTTGGCTTTTTGCAAACTTTTTAATAATCACCGCCAGTAAAAAGCCATGATGATTTCTCGTATCGCTGATATAAGCAAAAAGAGTAGCGATGAGCGATGGGCCTATCCTCTTAAAATTAGCCATATTCTAGGCAAAAAAGCCCTCGCGCTTGTTCTTGCCATCTTTCTTTTTAGAATATGCTTAAAGAGATGAAGGGTTTTCTGATGAATCAAGAAATCGAAAAATACGTCAACGAGATCAAAGGCTACATTTTAAGCAATTATCGCAAAAACTTTCGGGAACCGATCGGCAATCTGAAACACCCGTTTTTGGTCCCGGGCGCCTCTTATAAGCATCAGCTCTGGGATTGGGATTCATGGCTTACCGGCTTAGCCCTTTTAAGCATCGATGATCCCTCAATCGAGGCTTATGAAAAAGGCTGCGTTCTGAATTTCTTGGACGCGCAAGATGAAGAAGGAAGAATCCCGATTTTGGTGCAGGATAGCCCATCTTGGCTTTTCGATCTGAAGCCAGAGACATTCACCAATATGCATAAGCCTTGCTTAGCCATTCACGCTTATGAGATATCAAAGCACTACAAAGACGCTGAATGGATAAGGGGCGATTATCCAAAGCTATGCCAATTCCTCGCTTATTACGAGAAGCATCAAAAAGACGAGGAAACGGGTTTATTTTTCCCAATCGACGATTTGGGGCTCGGTTTCGATAATGACCCAACGGCTTTTTATCGCCCTAAATGCTCTACGGCCACCATCTATCTCAATTCCTTGATGCAAATGGAATACCAGGCCATGACCGCTTTGGCGCGCATGTTGTCTTTGACTGACGAAGAAAAGGAATACAAAGAGAAAGCCACCGCTTTAGCGGAAGCGATCAGGGCTGAGCTATACGATGAAAGGGACGGTTTCTTCTATAGTGCCGATATCTCCCTTCGCAAAGTCGATCCGAATGAGTGGCTCCAAAGCGGAGCCCCAAGGCAGTACCACTCCTTGCCTATGAGAATCGAAACATGGGCTGGCATATTGCCGCTATGGTGCAAGATCGCAAGCAAGGAAGAAGCGAAAAAAGTCGTTGAAGAACATTACTCCAACCCAAAAACACTTTATAGCGATTTCGGCATCAGAAGCGTCTCGAAAGAGGAGAAAATGTTCAGGAATATCTCCTCGGGCAACCCTTCCTGCTGGAGCGGACCCATCTGGATCAACGCCAATTATTTTGCCTATATGGGCTTAAAGAATTACGGCTATATCGCTTTAGCGAAAGAACTGGCGGAAAAAACCATCTGCTTATTAGGAAAAGACCTGGAAAAGCAAGGCGAATTCTCCGAATACTACGATTCAGAGACCGGAATGGGTTTACGCAACCCAGGCTTCCAGAGCTGGAATTTCTTGGTTTTGTTGATGATAAACGACCTAGAAGCGAATCAAAGCAAATAGGTAAGCAAATAGGCGTTAACGCACGAAAATGGCGATATCCCCGTTTTCGCTAGGCGCAACGACGTATTCCTTGGCTTTGAAGCCGCCCGTCAAAAAGAAGATATCATCGCTACTGAGGAGCGTCCCGCTTTCTATATCGGTTTTCCCATTGATGAGCGGCAAAACGAATTTGGCATCTTGGCTTGCCTTAATGCGGATATGGAGCCCTTCTTTGCTTATTTCGTAAATAAAGGTCGGTTTCTCTTCCAAGCATTCCCCTTTGCGGGTCGATAAACCCCCGATAATGGTGAAAATAGCTTTCCCCCCTTCGTTTCTCTTCGTGATAACATCCTTGCTGTAGTAGCAGGAATAATGCCCGTTTTTCTCCAATCTAGGGAGCAATGAACGATGGGATGATGGGTTTTTCGGAAGCTGTTGGTTGGTCGGCTCCGCCAAAGGTAGATAATCAAGGACTGAACCCATGATCATCGGGCCTTTGGGGCCGTATAGCATCGTGATGCTCCCTCCCCCAGCATGGCCCGAGAAAGGGATATTGAAATCGTATCCTGAGACATCAAGCGTGTAATCGCCAACCCTAAGGCGATATAAATCAAGCTCTGGGTAATATGAACGGAATTCATTTTCCGATGGCAGTTTCATGCCCGATGATTTTAGGTATTTTTCATCAATCGTCTCCACGTCGAAAGCAATCGCGTTGGCGTGCTCGAAGGTATGGTGAAGGCAAGGATATTCCCCTTCTAAAGCATAATCAGGGCCACCGAAAAGAAGCCCGCCGTCGCTGCATCTATCAAGCAAAGCGGTGTTGCGATAAGCGATTTCCTGGAAAAGCGGCTCTTCTGGAGCAAAAAGGAGATAGGCTGGGGATAAGCCATCGCTCGTCCTTGAGCCGTAATAAGTCCACTTGTTGTTGCGCACGCCGAAGCTATTGTCTAAACCCCCGTCAGGCAAAATGAACCAGGCGTTTTCAAGGAGCTTGGCCTTCAAGAACTGCTTGGCCTTCCTATCGTTCAAAATGAAGGCGCATTTCACTAAAGACGGAATCGATTCTTCCAAGGCGTAGCCCATATCGATCGACAAACACCCTTTCGCGCTTCTCTCGTCATGGTTCTTCGATTCGCCATAAAATAGGCCGTTTTCGGAAAAATGGTTCAAGGCATAGGAGAAAAGGGAGCGCGATTTCCTCAAGTATCTCTCTTCGTTGAAATACCGCCCAGCAAGTTGAAGGGCCAAGGAATTGGTGGCGCAGTAATTGATGTTCGGGCGCGATTTCTCATCAAGATTGTCGTATAGCCAGGCGGCCATCCGCATAGCTCTAGCAACCATTTCGCCCTTAAAGGAAGAATCAAGCAAATCCCCGAAGGAATTGAGGCTTTCTAAGATCGCGATTTCCTGGAAGACGGTCGTATAGGGCCATGCGGCTTGGGCGTCATTGTAGAAAGAGCCGTCTAGGCACTCCAATTGCTTGCCATACTCGAAAACCATCTTAAGGGCTTCAAGGTATTTCTCGTCTTTCGTGATTTTATAAAGCACGCCTAGAGGGTAAATGGCGTCCGGGCTCCTTCCGTGGATCATCTTGCAGGAGGGGCAGAGAAAGCCGCCTTTAAAGGCTTCGTCATCTCTGACGATTTGATGAGACAAAAGCCCGTCGCACCATTTCTGCAGCAGTTTGAAGTAGATGTTGTCCATCGGCTAATCCTTATCGAAATCGATAACGTCTAAGCGAGCCCTGCTCATCCATTTCCCGTTGGTGAAATCAGGGAAGGACACTGGCGCTCCGCCTTTTTGGATCGATTCTTCGCTTAAGACCGCAATAGCCATCCAGCTAGCGGTATCGTAAACATCGATGACCGGTTCTTCGCCATTTTTCACGTGGTCGATGAAAGAGCGGAATTCCATGTAATCCATGCCGCCGTGCCCCGCTTTAAGCTGTTCTTCGGTGATGTTCTGCCACATTTGAGGCAGGAATTGCTTGTATTTTTCGCCGTTATTGATCAATTTGGCGTAGCTCTCGTAAGTCCGAGGAGGGTCTTTTTCATCCGAGTCCAAATATACGAGATTTGTGGCGGCCTCGTAAAAGCCTTTCGTTCCCCTCACGGCGAAAGCGCGGTTATAGAAGCGCGGCAAAGTCGTCTCGAGTTTGATGGAGATGGTCTCTCCATTCGCGCATTTGATGATTGAGGAGACGACGTCTCCTTGATTCCATTTGGCTTCTTGGAGCTCAGGGTAAATGTCTTTGTGTTGGGAAACGTATTCATGGAGCCCTGCGGCTTTTGATGATACGGCGACTAGGCTCACGAAACGGTTACCTCTATTGATATCGAGAAGTTTCGCGATTGGCCCAATCTCATGGGTTGGGTAATTGTCGCAATTGCCGAATTGATAGTTCCTTAAGCGGTAGTGCTTCGTGATATGACCATCGGAAATCTCTTTCCGCAAATCGTGGGCGTAGGCGCCTTCGCAGTGGACGATTTCGCCAAAATACCCTAAGCGGGCCATATGGGTGGCCAAAAGCTCTTCTTTATCGAAGCAGCAATTCTCCATAAGCATGAACGGCGTGCCGGTTTCTTCTTCCGCGCGGACAAGCTCCCAAAGCTGCTCCAAGGAATAGGCGCGGCCTACTTCCATCGCCACGGCGATATGCTTCCTTAAGGCGTAAATCGCGATTTCGAGATGGCTTTCCCAGGAAGAGGAAACCAAAACGGCATCTAGCCCCTCCACGTCCAAAGCCTTTTTATAGTCATCGCTCGTAAACGGCCGCTTTTTGCCTTCTTTCTCGATTAAGTCGGCGACCTTTCCGGCGCGATCGAGGTATACATCGCTGAGCGAAACGATCTCGACGTCTTTCTGTTTCATCAAGATGCAAGTGGTCAAATCGTATCCGCGATGACCGAATCCGACCACCGCCATCCGCAAAATCTCTTTTTTCATAGGCTCTCCTCACTGACGCTTCATGAACGCCACGTTGACGTAATGCGTTTTCCCGTGCTCTGGCACTTCAATCTCAAGCACCGCCGTCTCTTTCGTATCGTGAATCTGCTTCACCAAGAAGGAGAAGGTTATTTCCTCGCTATGAGCCATCGGGGTGAGGGCAGTCCAGCAAGGCACCGCCACATCGGCCGCGCTTTCAAGCGCCTCGAAGTCGGGAGGTAAGTGCAATTTGACTTTCGCAGTCAGCGGCTCATTGCCATATGCCTTCACATTATTGACGAAAGTGACTCCGATGCTCTTTTTCTCATTGGCTTTGATGCCAATCCCGTTTTCGTAGCGGATTACGGCGGTAATCGCGCCCAAATGGACGGCAAAGGTGTCTTTTCGGAGCGTCAAGCGCAAAGCGCGGATATCGTCTTGCTCGTTGTTCTCTCCCCACGAGCGAGTGAGCAAGGAAAACAGATTCGGTTCAAGCTCAGTCTTAGCGTCGACGAATTCAACATCAACCCCTTTTAGGGTCGGGGAATACATCGCATTCCCGTTAAAATAGGCGCAAATCTCGGCCATTTTGCCAACGCGGCGCACTAAATCGTCGATATTCGTCGGGATTCTGGAAGAAGTGCCCATATTGATTGAGCAAGTCACAATGCGGCTACCGATATATTGGACCCAATCTTCTGGTAAGCCTGCACATCCATTGATAATGCCGAGTATCGCCCCGACGCTTGCCCCCGTGCAGTCGGTGTCATCGCCGCAATTGACGGCGGTGAGCAAGGATTTTTTGAAATCGCCTTCGCCATACAATAAGCCAATGAGCACGAAAGCTACGTTGCTTGGCGCTTGGAACCAGCCATCGGCGATATCCTCGTTCATCTTGACGATGGCGTTACGCGTCTCAACCCAGCTTTTGCCTTCATCATGAAGCCTTATTACTTCATTCACGCTTTTGGCTAAACGGCTATCCGCATCGATTTTTGCCAAGCCGATTTGAATGATCTGCCTAATGTCTTTTATCGCAAAGGCGGCGCTTTCTATCGCCGTCAAGAAAGCCGCGGCGGAGGTGCCTTCCCCAATCCCGTGATCCACCAAAGCGTCATGATAGGAATATCTGACGGCTTGATCGACCATGACGGGGTTTGTGCAAGCCCAAATCTCGCTCCTGATCCAAGCGCCGTTGGAATGGCTCCAGATATTGACGCCGCTGCTGCCGGCAATCTCGGGATTGAGCCCTTGCTTCATGTTGGCTTTCGCGATTCCGTATTCTCCCCAGGATGGTGGGATGAAATTGAGCCAATATTCGCCGAGAATCTCGCTGTTGATATGGGCTGGGCCTTGCATCTCGAGGGCGCGAAGCCAAATGAGCTGGAGGTCCAAGTCGTCATTAGGGAGCGGCTCGCCTTTCGGGGTAACAAATCCCTGAACGTTCAAAATCGCCCGTTGCCCTTCGGTGGGGCCGCCAATGGTACCGCCGATATTCTTGCCGATGAAGCAAGCGCGAACTTTGTCGAGATATTCTTCTCTGTTCAGTTTCATAAATCTCTCTCCCTCGCTTTTGATGGTGCCTTATACAAACCTAGACCTGTCCTCTCCGGGAATTGGTATTGGTTGATCGAAACGTCGAAGTCACTTATGGCGACTTCATGGAACGATAAGCCGAATAAAGGAAAGCCGAGAAATATCGTTAAGGTCGAAATGATGGCTTTCAAATGGTAAATAGGTATTGATTCAAGGCCATAAAAAGCGATAATCGCGACCCCACCGAGCAACAATATTTGCCACCACCTCGGCGCATAAAGCCTAATCGAATTGCCCAAGTTCGTTATGAACCTGTCATCATAATATGATGAATAGACCAAATAGATGAAGGAAATGGGCACAATCAATAGGAAGATGAAGAGAAAAGAAGGGGCAATGATGATCGGGCTTTGAAAATAGCTGATAAGGCACTGATGCAAAAGGAGAATGAAACCGAAAAGCAAGGCGCCTTGGAGCGTCCTTCCGTAATTCTGCTTGACGCCAAAGGCGAAATCCTCCTTGAAGACGATAGGCTCGCCCTCCACCAAAAGGCGGAAAAGACGGTTTAGGCCAGATATGCCGATAATCAAAACCGGCAAAAGCAAATAGGCCAAGATATTCGCCGCAACCGTGTTGATGAGGAAATAAGTATGGTATTCCCCTTCTTCGAGCGAGCCGGCATTGAGCAAATTCAAAAATTCGAGATTCAGTATGTCCTTCACCACGTAAATAAAGATGTAAGGAATGAAAAACAAGAAAGCGACAAACCCGATTTTGAGCAAATTCCAATATTGGTTGCGGAGCAGGAAAAAATACTGGTCCTTCCTCGTCTGAGGCAATTCGCTGCAAGAAAAATCAGTGCTTCTGCTTTTCTTCATGAGCGGACCTCCATCTCCTCGCTTTCTTCCATTTTCTTCAAGAAAGAGTTCCCTTGATTGAGGAGATGCATCGGCGTATCGATTGCCGTGAATTCGCCGTTTTCCATCAAAAACAGCTTATCAGCGAGAAGCATCGACTCATTGAAGGAATGGGTGACGTAAATTACGCTCATGCCATGCTCTTTTTGATATTTCTTCAATAACGAGCAAATGTCTTTTTTGGTAATAGGATCAAGAGAAGAAAGCGGCTCATCGAAAAGAGCGACTTTCGGCTTATTGACGAGCTCGCGGGCAAGCATGGCCCTTTGCCTTTGCCCTTCCGAGCAAAACTTTGGCCTGACGTTCAAGCAGACGGCGATATCGAGCTCTTCCGCGATTTCCCTGACTTTCTTGAGCATCTCATCACGCGGCGTCTTCCTCAGCTTGAGTGGGAAAGCGATGTTGTCGAATAAGGTATAAAAAGGATAGAGATGTATTTCTTGAGGGACGTAAGACAAAGAAGCTTTGCCTTGGGAAATATCTCTTCTATCGACGCCATCGAAAAAGATATCGCCATCATAATCAATAGAGCCGGCGATAGCCTTCAAAAGGGTGCTTTTCCCGCACCCCGACGGCCCTAAAACGACATTGAAGGAGGAAGAAGGGAAAACGGCGCTCGCCTTATTGACGGCAACCGTTTCCCTTTTGTTTTTGTTTTGGTATTTGACTATTAATTCAGAAAGGACTATCTGCATATAAATCAAGCATTAGTCAGCTTAATGCCGGTCACATCGGAAATCGCAACTCCGCCATAAACGAATTTTAGGCTTTTGCAAATAAGCTCGCAATCGCTATAGACGGTATTGCTCGCTTGTTTTCCGACCAGGGTCAGCATATCGAAACCGGTAGCATCGACTTTAACATGCTCAAAACTGCATCCTTCCGCTTTCTCGATGGTGAAAAAGCCCATCGATTTGCCAGCGCCAGCCTCTCCAACATCGGTTTTGGAATCGGCGCTGAGCGTAATGCTTATGTTACGCAAACTCGCACCTTTCATGCCTCTAGCAAACAAGGCGTATTGCTGGCCATTGCTACCTTGAGATAAATAAGTGACGTCCTTGAAGTCGATATTCTCGATAATAGCCCCTTCGCCAATGATGCCGCTGATTCCGTATTCGCTCGCTTTCATGTTTTTGATTGCGTGGCCATTCCCGTCAAGCGTACCGCGGAAACCGGCCGAGAAATTCCACCCGCTCGTTGTCCAGCTTCCAGCAGAATAAGCGCCTTTTGCGTCGATATCGTTCCCAAGAACATAATATCCGATGATCACGTCGGTATGGAAAGCTTGCGCGATATATTTACCGAAATCAGCGAAAGTCGTAATCGTTTTTGTAATGAAAAGAAGATCGAAATTGAATTCAACCAGATATTCAGGGCTTTCCAAAATCGCCGTCACTGATTTGACGCCGTAATAAGAAGCGTCAAAGAGCCTCGAATCAATATTCATGGTTCTTTTATCGGCCTCATATGTCAAATAAGAGGCTTCTTTTGCGGTGATTTTCATTCCATCCACCAATAAGGAATCGACGCTTGTGAAATCGCCATAGCTTTCTGGTATCGAAATGGATTTATAAACGGCTGAATCTGAATCGGAGAAGGTTCTACTATTGGAATTCTTATCAATTGTAACCTCTTTTTCCAAAGAGAAATTATGATCGGGAAGCTCGAGAGAATAGTTATTTACGATTTCTTTATACGCCGAAAGGCGAATCGTAACGCTCTTCCCTTCATAGCTCACCGTGAGCGTGGTTGAGCCAGCTTTGGAAAGAGAGACCTTTCCTTTGCTATCCAAAGAAAGAAAATCATTGCTTTGGACCTCTATTTTTAGAGATGAATATTCTACGGCCTTGCCGTTGTAACTTGCCTTTAAGTCGTTTGACAAAACCAATGGATTGGATGAATAGCCGTACATTTTGATGGCGTACTTCGGCCCTTCATCGTCATAGTTCATCCTTTCGCCATAAACAAAGAAGGAGCTGTCTTCTTTCGTATTGACGATGAGTTGCTTTGAGACGTTATAGCCTAGGAATTCCGCCGAGATGGTGTAGGTTGCCCTTCCCGTCGCTTTTCCCACAATCGATAGGTTAGAACCGTTTCGGGTTATGGTAGCAACCTCCTCCCCCGTCTCTTTAACGACGTTCACCTTTTCCAAATAAGAGGTGACATCGCTTTCTCCATAAGAAAGAGTGAATGGTAATTCGTATGTGGCGTTTTTATAGACGGAAATCTCATTATGGAGCAAAGAGAAAGAAGGCAAGGTTGCGTCTTTTTCGATATAGACAGAGAGCACGACAATGGCGGCTTTGGACGAAAAGGTGATGGTCCCATTACCTTCTTTGCCATAAGTGAGCACATATCCATCTTTGTAATCGAGCATCGACTCATCGCTTGATTTAGCCTCAAAATCTCCGCTAAGGTCAGGCGAATAGGCACTTTTTGCGTATAGAGTAAGGTAAAGTGAATCCGTTTTCGTTTGCGTTTGCGAAGATGAGGAAGAGGATGGATTATCATTCACGCATGATGTGAGCATGCCAAGCGAGCAAACGCCAAGCATGAAGATCGCTAATTGTTTTTTCATCTATTTGCTCCTTAATTGATGCCCCACTCTTCGTATTTCTCAGTAATGTAGTGGTGTTCCATATGCTCAATCAGACCCAGGGAATCCCCATCGGCTTTGAAAGCTTTGCGGAGAGCGGTTATCTCACTATTCGAATAGGTGTCAGCATGGAGGTCGCATAAGGCGTAGCGAGGGAAAAGGGTCTCGATAAGAATATGCTTATGGAGTCTTGCGTATTTGATTGGCTCGCTGGTCTTATAATGGGCGATCGCTTTCTCGGCTTCGTTCATCTGGTCCAACCAGCGCAAAAGCAATTGTTTTGGCCAATAAGCGGGATCAGAGCCGATTTCTTGATACACACCTCCGCCTAAGCCATATAGTTCTTCGTGGTCTTCAAGATAGGTCTCTCTAGCCCTCATCTCTTCATAGTAATTGCGCATGATAGGAGCGGCATCATCGAAATAATTCTCAAAGAATTTGTTCGTGCATTCAGTATATGAGGCGTTGACGTCAATCTGCGCTTTCGCATCGAGATATTCCTTGAGTTTCCCAAAGCACGTGACGTTATTGGAAGCACGCTGGCCTTCGTTATAAATGGCATAAGCCCCATATTGCTTAAGGAAGCGATACGTCTCCATCATCGACGAGTAGGTGTTATACGGATACATATAATGGTGATAATCGGTTTCATAAACCCAAGCCATGATGTTCTTGGTGTATTTGCTCCAATCAATGATGTTCGTGGCATAACGGGAGTTCACGTCCTCATAGAATGATTTTGTGTAATTGGCATAAATCGGGGCGGTGAAGACCATCACGTCATCATTGCATTTCAAGGTAGGATCTTCTTCAACTGAGGTTGTCGGCGGTTCAAAAGAGGCATGATAGGAGAAGAAGCAAACATATACAGTTCTCTTCTCCGTTTTGTTTTTCTCGGCTTCCTCTTTTAAATGCTCTTGAAGTTTATCATCGAGCTTGTTGGCGAATCTGATGAGGGCACCAGAGACAGCACCATCCTTTGCTTTTTGCGCAAGGCAAGCCTCGCAGGTGCAAGATGTGCTTATATCGGCTTGAGTGAAAGAGCAAATAGAGGCGTTTGGGTTGGCGTCAACCGTGGCTTCGAGAACTTCATAGACCGCATCGACCATCTTGCTCAGTGATTCTTGGTTGCCATGGGCTGTGTAACAGAGCTGAGAGAGATCCTCGCTGTACCATTCTGGGTGATATGAATCGGCATTTTTCGAATTTGCATATGTGTCTTTTGGCAAATAGTCGAAGATGTTATGGACCGTCGCGCCGGTTTTCCCATCTTTCCTGACGACCCTCATCATCTCGAAATTGAGGCTAAAGCCCAATCCGTATTTGGTGGCATCGGTGATATAGTTCGTGTAATTGCGCCACTGCGAATCCGGAGCTTCGATGATTTCGATATCGGGAAGCGTCTCAGCGGCGTTTTCAAACACAATCGTGTCTTCGCTTATCATATCGAATCCGCAAATGGCATTGAGAAGGCGGAGAACGCCCATGTGGTATCCTTCGCTATGGGGCGCCACGAAGAACAAGGAATTACCGTAACTGCTGATGTAATATCCAGATATCCCGAGATTATCCTCTGGCATCGTCTTGCCGGATTCGATGAACAAATCGTAGCAGCCGATGACGATGTATTTGCTTGTTTTGCTCAAGCCGCCGGCAAATTCGCTCTTTTTAACGAGAGGCAAAGAATATCCTGAGGCGCTCGTTATCTGAGAGCAGAAATAATTCGCGGCCGTCACGACATCGCTATCGGAATCATCGTAGATTATTTTGTAATCACTAGACAATTTATCGCCGCTTTTCTTTATGAAACTACGAAGGCTATTCTCTTGGACCGAGATTTTATGGAGCGTCCCTTCTTCAAGCAGCGGCACGCCGCCGTCTTCGACTGGCTTGGAGACTGAAGTATCCGTAGAATAGTCGGAAGACTGACTGCTCTTGCCATCGTCTGATTGACATGAGGCGAGAACAGAAGACAAAGTAAGAGAAGAGATCATTAGCAACAAGTGCTTTGCTTTTAATTTCATCGTTTTATTCCTCCACTGTCACGGTTTGCGAAATGCTGATGCAGTTGCCGGCTTCATCGAAGGCCGTGACTCTGAATGTATAGACGCCGGCGTATTTGAAGACGATGCCATCATAGCTATCGTCATACCAGTGCACCGTGCGCCCGTTTGGATTGATGATCGATTTGACGATTATCAAATCCTCATCGCTAGTGACTTCATCTGAAGCGAGGAAGGTCGGGAAACGAACGCTGTCGCCGACTTTTGCCGTGCTTGGCAAAGTCGATGTCCAGGAAAGATTCGGGCATTTATCGTCATATACACGGACTAGATAAGTTACCATCGCTTGATTGGCCTTCGTCGCGAAACCGCTATCCTCACAAGAAATAAGGGTGAAATAGTATTCGCCATATTGATCAAGCGCCAATGAGTAGGATTGACGCGGGTCGACATCAGATAACTCAACCCCGTTGATGTCTTTTGCGGGATTGCCGTCTGGAGCCGTAACGCTCATCGAGAAGCTCACAAGAGGCGAGATGACGTCAAAGGAATAAGCAGGGGCGATAGTGTATATGCTGCCGTATTTCTCAGTGCCGCCAAGATCATCGCCTGCCTGGATCACCGGAGCGATACGGTCGCGAATGGTATCGCTGGAGAATACATATTGAGATACGCTTTCGAACAAGAAAGAGGAACCGTTTTCGCCCGATATGGAGATTGAGGCGTAAACGCGCTCTGAGCTGAATCCAGCGAATGAAGTCCCATCATCATAGGCAAGAACCGGCAGACTCACATCGCCGATGGAGATATTCCCGTTTTCGTAAATCAATGCATACGAAGAAGCAGCGGTATTGAAATCATTGTTGAAGAGCTGCTTCTTCGTCCCAGAGACCTCAAGATAAGTCGCTATTCCGCTATAGGAAATAACGGCTGATATCGCCTTGCTCTTATCAAGCGAATCGATAAAAGTTACTTTGATCGACGAACCGGCTTTCATCGATTGAACATCGGATAAAGTGAGGCTCGCATTGGCCGTCATTAAGGCGTTAGCGAATTCAATCGTCGCCGTTTCCCCTTCCGTGATAATGCGCATGCCGTTCTTTTCAAGGCTCTTATCGTAGCCAGAGCCCAAGAAGTAGTTGCTCAGATTCAAGGCGTTTGCGTTATCTTTCGTCCCATAAGGGAGAATGCCTTGGATTTCATCTTCCTGCAAAACGGTGCCGTTATAGACCGTTTTGATTTTCACCTTGTCGTTTGCGGCAGTGATGTTTGGTCGATATAGTTCGCCTGGCTTATAGTCTATGCTGCCAGAAGCATCGGTGATTTGGATAGTCGGGTATTCATGCTTCAGCGTATTCGAGTCGTAATAATAGGCATAGGATTCCGGGATGTAATAACCGCCGCTCGAAATTAAATAGCGTGGATACGTAATCTCGTTTTCAAGAATCGGAAGTTTCCCATCGACGACATTCACCGTATAGCTCTTTTTGCTGACTTCGCCGATCATATCGGTTACTTCATAAGTTATCGTATAAGGGGTCATCTCAAGCAGGCGAACGCCGTCAGTCACTTCTTCTTCGCTATCCCCGTGCTTGACGTATATTTTTTGGGTCAAATCCCCGCATCCATTGTGCAAATTGGTGGCATCATCAAGCTTTAAATAGGAACCTACCGCCGCTTCGCTTTGGTGGGTTGGCAGATCGAAGTCAGGGGCGTCTATTTTTTCCATGACCGAAACGGATTTCACGAGTTTTCCAATATTGCCGGCATAGTCTTTCGCGGTATAAACAATGCTATAAACGCCTGGTTTGTCCATTTGGAAGCGCCCGTCAACGATGGCGATATCAACCGATGAATCAGGGTTTGCGTAGTTATAAATGACTTTGGTTTCGACTTTGCTCTCTCCGCTGATTTCATCAAAAGCCGTGGCTGAGGGGACAGGATAGCTATAGCCGATGGCGCCAGCAGGGAAATCAGAATCGGCATCAAGAGTGATAACCGGTCCTTCTTTGTCTTCAAAGACATTGTTTTTGACAACCTCTGCGCCTTTTCCGCGGAAATCGGTGATAACGATATTCGCCGTCGAAGAAGAATATCCCTCGCAGCTGATGCTCATTTTGACTTTGTCGCTCTTAAAGCCTTCAAAAGCTGAAGAAAGCAAGGGCGAATCAAGCGTCAAAACAGCCCCATCCATCGTCTCGCCTCGACTATATTTCGTGCCATAAACCGTCTTTGTGGCATTGTCGTAGCCAATGGTGAAAAAGGCTTTGTCTGGCTCAGTATTCGTATAGCTGTCATAGGCGTTCGCGCCAACAAAAGAAACGCCGCTCCAGGTTCCCCAGGTATCGTTTACGTGAAGGCCTTGGTCATCATGCATGCCGGCATAAGTGCTCTGCGCATTGCTTCTAGCCATGATGCTGGAGGTTTGGCCATGCGAATAATATTGCTCTTTGACGTAGATGCTTGGATCATTCATGTCAGTCAACGTGACAACAAGCTGGGTGAAATCAGCCGCACTCTCAATCGAGGGGATGATATATCCTTTCAAAAGCATGTTCGTCGCCGTGAGCTCACTTACGGAAATGGGTTCGGTGAAAGTCACGGTGTCGCCATATGCGAGTTTGATGAGGGCACCCGGCGTGCTCGCCTTATATTGCTTCGCATCGGTCGCCGATAAATAAGTAATCGAGCTTTTCTCGACGTTCGAGACCCCGAATTCGGGGTAAGGGATTTCGTATGTCTTGATCACGGAATGGATTTCGCCATCAACATTCACGGTATAGGTGAATGTATAAACGCCATACATTGAATAAGACAGTTCATCACCGCTCACCTCTTCTCCATTAGGGAGGGTAACGACGCAAGTTGCGGGGTAATCTTTGCCACTATAGTTGTAGCTCATGCTAGGCGCAGCGGCGCTTGTTCCATAAGAGATGTCGCTTGCGTTGAATTCGTTCCAGCCAACGCGCAGCGTCTCTCTTCCCCCAATGGATAGGCCTAAGCCCAGGATGATTGCTCCGAGGGAGACGACTTTCAGTTTCATAATTGCTCCTTTATCCTTTGATTCCGCCCACGGTAAGAGAACCCATGAAACGGTCTTTGAAAATGATGAAGAGGATGACGACAGGCGAAGAAACGAGAATCGTTGTCGTCATGATGATGGGGAGAGTCGAATAAGTCGAATCGTTGAAGAACTTGTACCAGAGAGAGTAACCAAGCGTCGCTTTCTCCGTGAGATAGACCATCGGCGTCTGATAATCGTTCCAGAATTCGACGAAATTGATGAGAAGGACAGTGAAGAAGATGTTTTTGATGAGAGGCAAGGCGATATGGAAGAGGATTTGCCAGTTATTGGCCCCATCGATGCGGGCGGCTTCAAAGAAAGTCGAAGGCATCGCCTTGAATGAGGCATACATGACAAAGAAATAAAGACCAAGCGTGTTCGCTTTGAGAATCCATACGCCGACGAGGTTATTGACGATAAGCGAGTAATCGCCAATTCGGAAGGAATAGGCAACGGATAATTCGCTTGGAAGGCTTCCGACGATCGGGACGACCATCGCCACAAGCACGGCCGTATAAACGACTTTGCCAGGCTTGAAATCAAAGCGCGCGCAAGCATAGGCCGTTAAGCAAGGAACAAGCGTCTTGAAAAAGGCGCTCCCCAAAGCATAAATAAGCGTATTCCCGACAATTTGCCAGAAATTCAAGCGGGTGCCTTTGCCCCCGCTCATCGTGAAATTCTTCAGAACCGAAGCGTAATGGGAGGTGAATTCCATTGGCCACTTGTAGTAATTGGCCTCATTAACGAGCTCGTTATCGGATTTGAAAGAGGTAATGATAGCCCAATATAGTAGACCGGCAAGAGCAACGGTATAAATGAGAAGCACCACCAAAATGATGATGGTGAAGGGGCTCCATTTCTTTTTCTCAAGGTGGCTTTTTCTACTAAAAACAAGCGTTCTTTTCATATCGTCAGTCCTCACTTGGGCCTTTGTGCTCCAATAAGTATTTAAGGCCGAATACGATTGGGATGATGATAACGGTGCAAACAATGCCTAACGCCGCCATCTGATGGAAATTGAAAGAGGAATAATCCCCGTTTGTAGCGCTCGACTGCACGTTGTTATAAATGATGTAGCCGATAGTGCCGGGGCCCATATTCGCCAAATCCGAACTATAGAAGGTAAAGAGGTTGTATTGATTCGTGAAAATAGTCGCTACGCCAGTGACGATGAAAGTCGTCAATGTCGGATAGGTGAAAGGGAGAACGATATACCAAAATTCCTGGAACGGTTTCACGCCCTCTAAAGCCGCGGCTTCATATAACTCACCCGGAAGCTCGCTCATCCTATTTGAATAGATCATCGTCGTCGTTCCAAGGTTGATGAAGATATAGAAGGCGGCCAAAGTAATATAGGAAGAGGCGCTGTATTTGCTCGTAATCGACTCGAACATAAGGACGCCTATCTCGGATAGCATCTCCGGAATCGCCCAGTTGCAGAAATTGAGGAAGATGATCGACATGACCATCGCCGAAATGATGGATGGGAGGAAGAGGAAGAACTTAAAAAATTTATGCCCAAAATACTTTCGCGAGATGTAATAGGCGAAAAAGAGGGCCAAAGGGATAGCGATAACGGCCGTCCCCAAATACAAAGCGACAGAGATGCCGGCGGCTTTCAGCAAATTGATGAATCCGTCGTTGCCAAACAGCGTCTCGAAATAATAGAAGAACCCTCCATTCAGGTTTTCCCCGAAATTGAAGGCAAGGCGGAATGAGTTGATATTGACGTAGATATAGAAAACGGAGAACTGAAGAACCGGCCAGGCCAGGAGGATCAGCTGAAAGAGCAGATCCTCCCGCTTGGTGCGGCTTGTTTTCTTTTTTCTACTTATGGTGGCTGCGTTTAGCTGGCTCATATGGTCTTCCAAACAGTGTCACGATAATACTTATACATTTTCGCCTGATAAGTTCCGGCGGTTTCGCTAGAGCTTGTTTTGAATTCAGTATACGGGAAGCTCATTTGATCAGTCGTGAAGTAACGGCGTGGAAGATAGTAGTTTCCAAGCGTCTTCCTGAATTGCTCATTGCGGGAATAAGTAAGATTGATCGTCGAATTCTTGGAATAGTTCCAATAACTCTGGCCGAATTTGGACATACTGTTATATGTCTCATCATCGATGGTGTAGTTATAGGTCTTCTTCGTATTGGTCACTTTGGTGAAGTTGCGTAGCTGCTCATCGGTGGTCATATATTGGATGAAATCGCCAGCGAGAGCAGAGATATTGTCGCTTAAGCCGCTTCTCATGAAGACAAACGACTGAATTGTGGCTGGGTTGACTGGGTCATAGACGCTATCGCTAGTTGGGCGAGGAAGCGGCATCCAGCCGAAGTCGAGCTGCGATTTCTCACTCTCCGAAAGGGCGTTCACGGCATCCGAGGCCTCACTTTCCCACCAGCTGCCATCGATAAGCATCGCAATATGGCAGTTTTTGTCGCGCCCGGCTTTGCCTGGCAAGCGGTTGAAGGTCGAATTCACGAAATTCTTCTGAGCATCGGTATGGGCATATGATTCGTTAGAGGCCACGACATATAGCCAGCTATCGCTTTTGCTCACATCGCTGTGTTCGACAAGTGTGTGAAGGAAATCCATCCCATGGTATTTCCCAGCGCTTCTAATAACCTCATATCCATCGTATTTGCCATCGACTTTCTCTGGATGAACCGTGACTTTCTCCGTCACCGGGTTGCCATCGGCGTCTTTAAGGACATCGGTCATCGCCTCGTTGAATTTGACGGCCGTGATTTCGCCATCCATCGTATAAGAGACACGATCAGCCGTAGCTCCATCGGCTTGACAAGCCATGACGGCCGCAAGTTCCGTGAGATAGTTATAGGTGTTCTTTCCTAAATGCGTGAACGGGACATCGCCGCTACCGCGGATATAGGTGCATAAATCGTAGTAGTCTTGATAAGTCACTGGCAAACCATCGTCATAAGTTCCTTTTTTGCCATCTGGGCCAGCGCTCTTTGTATCGCTATCGGAAAGGATGAATTTGGCTTCACCTGTTTTGCTTTCGTAACCATCCACGAAATAATAGCCTTTGTCATCAAACACCTTTTTGTTATAGATGATGCCCACTGAGCCGGTGTAGTGAGGGATGGCGTAATAATGAACGTTTCCGCTCTCATCGGGTATGCCGTAGAAATCCTTGGCTTGGTCGAACATCTTGCTTTCGATCGTTTTGTCCGTCTCATAAGGATTGGTGCCAGTGACGTATTTGGTAATGTCCGCAAAAGCGCCGTCTTTTTGATAATTGATGTAATTGAGGCTCTCGAAGAAATAGACCTGGTTATAGTCATTCTTGATATCGGCCGAAGTAGGATACTGTTTTTGGTTCGTGACGACAATCTGGACGCCCTTTTTGCCAGTTTCATACGAATCATCGGCGTGTAGCGTCTCGTATTTGGCTTTCGCTTCATACAGCCATTTCGAGCCAAATCCGCCTTGATAGTTTTTCACATACAATTGCGTTTTTTCAGAATTGATCGGCTCATCGCCGTCAATGCTTGAAGCTGAGCCGCCGGAAGAGCCTTCGCCACTGCAAGAGGCAAGGGCCAAGCTTAATAAAGTAATAGGCAATACGTACTTTTTCATAGTGCTCCTTTTTTACCGAATCCCCTTAATTTGGGACCCGGTCCCTTATCTTGGCTAAAGCATAATCTAAAAGCGCTTACATGGTTACTTACTTTTCACTCATATATCTATTACTTTTAATCAATGCTCAATATGCGATTTCATCTTTCCTATAGGAAAACTCGCTTGCTTCAAAAGACAAACCTATCGAAAAAGACCTTACGGCTAATCCATTCAACTGCTCTTGCGCATATTTCCCCATCTCATCTACGATGAGACGACCACTAAAAATGTAAAATGAGCAGTTTTAATAGTTTTTAAGACTGAAAAAGGGCTTACAAGATATATTCGCTTTCTATTTTAATATGTTTTTGCTAGGTCTATCATTTAGGCGGAGGCAACGACAATGGATAAGAGCAATTTCAATTACGGAAGCGTTACGCTCAATTCGGAATTCCGTCCTTATTTGAAGGCCACCTTTCATCAAAGCTATCGCAATTTCTTAGGTTATCACGGACATACAGTATGGGAGTTTTTCTTGGTTACCAAGGGTTCCTATCAGCATGACTTCAATGGCAAAAAAGAAATCATGCACAAGGGCGATGCATATCTAATTCGTCCCATCGACCATCACGCCATCAGCCAAAATGAGCCCAATTCCGTTTGCTTGTTCGTCACAATCAGCATCGAGCACATGAAAGAGGCTTGCGCTTATTTATCAAAAAGCCTTTATGACGATTTCAT
Source organism: Lachnospiraceae bacterium (assembly GCA_963654425.1). GTDB lineage: Bacteria > Bacillota_I > Bacilli_A > RFN20 > CAG-826 > UBA4951. The sequence continues at coordinate 80,809 of CAVKAR010000001.1, read as the reverse complement.
GAGCAAGTCGGCCCTTGTTTGCTCACTCGCCGATTATCAGATCAGGAAAATCATGGATTTGTGTTTCTATATCCAAGAGGGATTGAACGGCGAGATGAAGAAGCTTGAGCTTCCTACCTCTTTATTGATATTGGATATCATAAACGCCGCCATCAGCCAAAATTACGTTTTCGACGAAAACAAGCCCGATTGGCTGCTCGATCTCATCAAGAAGATCCAATCATCCGAGAATATGGCTTGGCACGTATCCGATGTCATGGATAACGCCAACTATTCGCATTCTCACATCTCTCGCTCATTCCAGAAATACATGGGCTGCTCCATCATTGACTATATATCGGAGGTCAAAATGCAAAACGCCCACAATTTCCTTTTGTATTCCGATATGACGATATATGAGATTTCTAGCGCTTTAGGCTACAAGTCCTCCACCAACTTCTCAGCCGTGTTCAAAAGCGCGTATGGTTTATCGCCAGCTCAGTACCGCAAACAAAAGAAAACGAACAAAGAGGACGAGGCTGGAGAGCCGAAAAACCTGCAATAGCCCTTTCTTTTTTCTATTTCGTTATCTCATCAAACATAAGTAAAAGGACCGTCGATATTCTCGTAACGGTCCTTTTCAGTCGCAATAGTTATCGTATTAAGCAGCCGGAGTGATGTTAATCGTTAAGCCTTCGGCCGTCATGACCTTGTTAGCGTCAATGTCGGCTGCGGCGTCAGCGGTATGCCATAAGCACATATAGCTCTTAACGTTGAGTTCGGAATTCTCGAAAGTATTGTCTTTGAAGTTTTTAGAATGACCTCCGAAAATTGAACCAAGTGCTGAAGTAGAGGCGTTGAATTTGCAGTTTTTGTAAGTTGTGTTTTGCATACGTTGGGAGGCAATCCAGCCACTATTTTGCTCTTTCTTGATAGAGCCAGACCCGTTCAAAGTGAACGTCACATTTTCAAACGTCGTGTAGGAGATGGCTCTGCCTAACAAAACAACGTCTTGGCCGTCAGAGTGCCATCCATCAATTATCGTTACATTCTTGATTGTGGCTCCGACTTCTTTCGAGTCGTTGCCCAAATTGCCGAATATTCCTCCGCCCGGAATATTTGAATTGAGTTTCAACGTTTTTCCATTTCCGTCATACGTGCCATTGAAATGGTCATCCCAGGAAACTGTCCACGATTCCTTCATCGCTGTCGATTGCCTCTCAGCCGTAATCTCATTCGCGGTTTGCTTGTAGTATCCTTCAACAACGCGCTTATCAGCGTTTGGCTGCACGTAGCTCTTGAAATCCTCGGCCGAAGCGATCTGCTTTGTGATCATGGTGACTGGAACATTGACTACGTGATCGGTCTCTGGGGCTCCGCTTATAGCATCCGAATGGACGGTAACGACAATCGTTCCTTTGCCGTGGTTAGCGTTATCCGCTTTGAGCGCATCGGAGATTGCAAGATCAGCGATATTCGTTCCTAAATCGTATTCTCCGTATTTAATGGATTTAACCGAGGCATAAGTTCCAATGCCTTCAAGGCTGATGGCGAATTTGTTGGTGCCGTTATCGTTCAAAAGGATATCTTGATTTGTAGCGGTCACCGTCTTCTTGAATGTGACCGGATTTTTGTCTTGGCAACCGAAGATGTCGCTACTTTTATCAGCGCTCTCCGTCCACGCATCGCCTTTTAAGTGCTTTACGGTGATGGTGAAGTCTTTGCTTGCCGCTTCATATTCATCGCCAGCATCGACAGTGGCCTTCGCGTAATATACTTTCGATTCCTTGTCTGCGCTTCCAACCGTCATTCCGTCTGGATGGGCAGCATTGAAAGCCGCAGCGTTTAAATAAGTGCCATCTTTCGTATCGGAGAATGTGTAAACGAGTTTCCCATCCGTCGCACTTGCTCCCTCAAGCGTATCAAACGCCAAGAAGCCGCAGTCTTTATTCATGTCGTCGACGCCATTTATGGTGGTCGTTCTCTTCCCAACCGTTACGTCAAAAGTAATGGAATAGGTGCTGTATTTTGCCGTGACCTTGAGGTCTTTCCCGCCAATGTCGCCAACAACGAATTTGTCGGCACCAGTCGTAGGATAGGTGTAAGTAACGAGTTTGGTCTGTTCAGCGCTTAAGGCCGATCCATCGCAATCATCGCACTTGATCTTGTAAACGGCTTCGCCCATCGAGAAGGTATCGCCAACGGCATAGCTCTTCTTATATTCGCCTGAATAAGTCAAAGAAGGCGTTTTTGCGTGGTTATTCGGGTCTTTGGCAATCGTCGGGATGGCGGTGATAACTTTCTTCTGGGCGTCAAAGATGGCGCTGCAGAGAGAGCAGCTGTAATAAGCTTCAGTGCCTTCTTTCGCGCATGTTGCGGCCACTTCTTCGTGAGCGACATAGTTGTGAGTGCACTGGCTTGTTGCTTCCGACGAGCTCGAGTCAGGTTCTGGCGTTACTTGGCAACTTGTGAGGCCTAATAGAAAGAACCCACTTAAAGCCAAAAGCGCATGTTTTTTCTTCATAAAATCTCCTTTTTGTTTTTGAAAGAAAATGTTGCTGTTGACCTCATTGTAACTTTCCTCACATATTATTTTTCTTTCAAAGGCGATTGAATTTAATCATTGCGGGGAAATTGCCAAGGCAAGTGTGAATTTCAAAAGTTGTCTGACGATTTTTAATATGTTTGCATTCCGCAGCGGTCACTAATAAGGGGGCGCGGATAAGAAATCACGCCTACATATACCATATATATGGAGAGGCGAGATTGAGCAGACATGCGCAAAAACCATAAACATTGTTGCAAATTCGCCATAATTCCCCTATTTCTGCTCAAAGCGAACATCATAGGTTTTTCTGTTATAAAATGCGGGTATCTATGAAACCACTTAGCAAAGAGCAATTACTACAAGCCATCGCCCATTTCGATCTTAAGGGCGAAGTCGCCTCGATTGAGGAGAACCACAACGGGCACATCAACGATACCTTCATCGTCACCATCAGCGATAACAGCCGCTACATCGTTCAACGCATCAATAATGAGGTCTTCCCCAATGTCGAAGGGGTGATGAGCAATATCGAGCTCGTCCTTTCCTTCATGAGGGAGAAGATCTTGAAAAACGGCGGTGAGCCAAGCAAAGAATCCATGAGCCTAGTGAAGGCAAAAACCGGCAAGAGTTTCCATAAAGATGAAGAAGGGAATTACTTTAGATGCTATCTGTATCTAGAAGGAACCACCTCTTACAATTCGGCCGGAGCGGAAATCTTCGGGGATTCCGGCTACGCCTTTGGCAAATTCCAGCGCGATCTTTCGGGTTTCCCGACCGAAAAGCTCTTCGAAGTCATCCCCCACTTCCATGATACGAAGAAACGCTATAAGGATTTGCTCTTGGCAATCGAAAAGGCGAATAACGAAAGAAAAGAGATGGCCAAAGACCAAATCGACTGGGCCAAAAAGCATGAATATCTAGCGACCGCTTTGGAAAATAAGGGGTTGCCAATCCGGGTGACGCACAATGACACAAAGCTCAATAACGTCCTTTTCTACGCTGACGGCTCTTCCTGCGTCATCGATCTCGACACGATAATGCCTGGTCTCTCTTTATACGATTATGGCGACTCCATCCGCTTTGGGGCAAATGAGGCCAAGGAGGATGAAAAAGACTTAAGCAAAGTCAAACTGAGTCTCGCTAATTTCGCCTCTTACACCGAAGGGTATCTAAAAGGGGCAGGCGATAGCCTTAGGAAAGATGAGATATCCCTTTTCCCAGAGGCGGCGATGGTTCTCACTTATGAATGCGGAATCCGTTTCTTATCCGATTTCCTCGCTGGCGATACCTATTTCAAGATTGCCTACCCCGAGCACAATCTCGTGAGGGCGAAAGACCAGTTTGCTTTAGTCGACGATATGGGGAGGAAGCTGGCGAAGATGAGAAAAATCGTCGAGCCGTATCTCAAATAGAGGAATTTATGAATAGTTACGACGAGAAGCCGTTCTATCACTGCCTAAGAGCCCAGATTTATCCTGACGAATATGCTTTTGAGCGAATCAGGAGCATCAAGAATTTTTGCCTGAAATACGGTTTCCAGAACGTCATTCTCATCTATAACGGCGAAGAGCATAATGTCGGCCACATCAAAGACGATGAGCTCGTCAAATGGGTCGAGGTCATCAAACAAGCCAAAGAGGAATTCGCCAAATGCGGCATAAGCACATCTTTGAATCCCTGGATGGAGCTCGGGCACTTAGATAGAGGCAGGAAGCTCCAAGAGGGGCAGGATTTCGTCACGATGGTCGACCGTTTCGGTCAAGCCTCCGAACTAGTGGCTTGCCCATTAGACGATAATTGGAGAAATTATTATCTCCATCAGCTTTCTTATTATGTCGGCGAAATCAAGCCGGAAGTCCTTTGGATCGAGGATGATTTCCGCTACCACAACCACCCTCCTCTCGATTACGGAGGATGCTTCTGCGCAAAACATATGGAAGCCTATAACGAGAAACTTGGCAAAAAGGAAACGCGCGAAGAATTCGTGAGCAATATTTCTAGTGGCGAGATAAACGAGGAAAGGAAGGCATGGCTAGATGTTTCCTTTTCCTCGATAAACGAACTCGCCGCCGATATCTCTAAGACAGTGAATGAGGTTAGCCCCTCAACCCACATCGGGCTTATGAGTTCCTTGCCGCTCAATCATGCGATGGAAGCCAGAGATTGGGCGAAGCTCCATGAATGCTTATCTCCTGATGGAATCAAAATAGACCGGATCCATCTTCCGGCTTATCGGGAGAATGGATCTAAGCCCTACTATTTCGACTTCAATCGAATCTCGATGGTCGCCCGCTCCTTCATCGGCGATGACTGCCTTATATACCCTGAGCTTGAGAATTCCTCTTTTTCCTTATTCGTAAAGGACAGCAAATTCGTGGCCTTCCAGCTTGAAAGCGCCTTGCCTTTGGGGATAAGCGGCATGACATACAATATTTTCGCGCACTGCGGGAATGGGGTTCAGGAAGAATTCGGATATGGGGAAGTCATTAAGGGGCTGACGCCTTACTTGAACCGCGTGAAAAAAGAAAACATATTGCCTAGCCAAATGCGGGGGCTCGTTTTCCCTTACGATGAAAGAACCGTTTATCATAGCCATGAATCCGGCTTCCTTAACCTCATCCCGAAAGAATTCGATATCTTGGGTTATTTCTCCTCGATGGGTTTCTCTTATAGAATCAGCAAAGAGAAGTTATTCAAGAACGAAGTAGTCATCATAAGCGAGCAGAACATCTACAATTTTTCCGACGAAGAATTGATATCCTTATTCGCCGACAACTTCGTTTTGCTTGATGCCATATCTACCGATATTCTCTTTAAGCGCGGCTTAGGCGATTTGATCCACCTAAAATCATCCACTTACCGCGGGTCGCTCCATGAATACGACTCGTTTGAGATGTATGAGGGAACGGAAGCAATCGATGGGATGCACCACTACAAAGCCACAAGCCAAAGAAGAGCGGGCGAATATTATTCGTTTACTTACGATGAAACCGTGAAAATCGTCTCCGGCCTCTACGATGCAAGGATGAATAGAACTGGCAATGGCGTTGCCATCGGCGATCATTTCTTCATCTATCCTTATAGTGTGGCGGGAACGGAAGATACGGCTTTCTTCATGCCTTTGCGCCGCTACATCTATGAGCGCTACCTTTTGAATAACATCAAAAAGCCTTTTGCAAAGACCATGAGCGATGGCCTTTATGCCTATCTATACGAACGCGACGATAGCTATCTCTTATTGCTCACTAACGCCAATTACTGCAGCTACGAAAATATCGAATTCGAGCTTTTTAACGTGAACCCGAAAAAGATATTCATCATCAACAAAGACGGATCGATCAAGAATGCTGCATTCGATAAAAGCGGCAATAAAATAACAATCCACGAGCCTTTTGCATATTTATCGACCGTATCAATTATCTTGGAAAAATAGACGTAAAATCATAAAAACCAAGCAAAATCGCCGTTTTCCTTGGGCATTAAGTGATCAAGGCTCTAGGCAAAGAAATGGCGTAGTCATTAAGCTGGCTACGCTTTATTCGTTTATAAGGCTTATTTTGGAATGGCTACCTTTCCGCAGCCTCCAACCTTTTGCTGAAGGCTACTCAAGGGTGGGTAAGTTTTAGATTACCGAATGCAAAATGATTTTACGATTGAATTTTCTAGGGAAGATAGAAATAAAAATGGCGAAATAAGTGGCGAAATAAGCAGCGAATTATCTGAAGGAGAATTTGTAGTATTGTCTGTTTTTAAAGTGAATAAAAACGCAGTTAAAGATGATGTGATTAAGCAAACAGGTCTTTCCAGTCGTACAATTGATAGAATAATCAAATCTTTAAAAGAAAAGGAATTGCTTAAAAGAATAGGTTCAAATAAAAGTGGCTATTGGGAAGCGATAAAATAGAGTTCGTCTCCTCTTTACTTAGGTCAACCAAAAGAAAAGGAGGCGAACACTAGTTACATAATTGGAATATACTATGTAACAGGACACTTCGTTGTAAGGACACAAATGAATGTGGCCCGTAATAGAAAAAAGAAATAGCAGTAGAATCGCCACTTCTCTTGAGGATTAGGTGATTGAGGCTCTAGACAAAGAAAGGCTAGTCGTTAAGTTGGCTGTGCCTTATCCGTTTATTGGGAATTAGCTACAGAAACCACTTAAACATAATTAGTAAGCGGGTCTTTTGCAATGTGAGCAAATAAAAAGGGCCTATCAGCAAAGTAGTGTCGATTAAATATTTGTTTTGCTCCAGCAAATCCAATATTATTGTATTTAGAGGTGCAAATATGATAATTACTGCATCGATGTTAAAAGAAAAATACCATGATTATGCAAATCCTTTAGACAAAATAAAAAGAGATGCGGACAAAGGGATCATTTTCAGATTGTCCAAAGGAATATACGAGACCGATAAGAATATAGAGCCGTATCTATTGGCATCGTCCATCCTATCTCCTTCCTATCTTACCTTTGATTGGGCATTATCGCATTACGGTCTCATTCCAGAGAAAGTCGTTTCCATTACATCCGCTAGTTTTGGCAACAGAAAGAACAAGACTTTCGAAAATCGTTTTGGCAGATTTGAATATGCGGATATACCAAATGAAGCTTTTCCTGAAGGCTTAACCTACCTTGAAAGAGGCGAATATATAGCGAAAATCGCCACCAAAGAGAAAGCGATCTGCGACTCATTATGCAAATGGAGGGTGGTTAGAAACGTCAAAGAGCTCAAAGAGCTTTTGTTCGAAGATAAGAGGGTTTATGAGGAGGAATTCGCCACTTGCGATTTTAAGCTAATGAAAAGGCTTGCCGGTTTATATCGCAGAACGAATTTGAAACTATTGATAAGGCTCATCGAAAAGGAGTATGAAAATGAATAGCGTCATCGAAACAATGCTTGAGAAATATGCCCCCAGGAACAATAAAGAAAGGGAAAACGCTGCGAAAGAGATAATCCAGGAAATAGCTTTGGCGGGGCTTTCGCGTGGCGGTTTCTTCGAAAAGGCGGCCTTCTATGGCGGGACTTGCCTAAGGATATTCTACGGACTGAATCGTTTCAGCGAGGATCTTGATTTCGCGTTAATTGAAAAAGATAGGGATTTCGAACTGAGCGAATATTTCCCCGCGTTGAGAAAGGAATTCGATTCCTATGGGATAGAAATCCGCATTGAGGAAAAGACCAAGCATTCAGATTCCGATGTTCAAAGCGCCTTCCTTAAAGGCGATACATTGTCTTTGATGATGTCGTTTTTCCCAAAGAGCGAAGACGCGAGAAAATTCGTCTCGAATCAGAAAATGAGAATCAAATTCGAAGTCGATACCGACAACCCAAAAGGCGGCACGATAGAAACGAAATTCAGATTTCTGCCGGCTCCATATGAAATAAAGGTATTCGATGAACCGACGTTGTTTGCTGGGAAAATACATGCGATTATTTGCAGGAATTACCGAAATCACGTAAAGGGGAGAGACTACTACGATTACCTTTTTTACATCGGAAAAGGATCGCGCTTCAATCTTGAATACCTTGAGGGCAAATTGAAAAACACCGGCGCCATTCCGCAAAGCGAGAAGCTTACGGCGAAGATAGTAAAAGACATGCTTAGGAAAAGGTTCGAAACCGTTGACTATGAATCGGCGAAGGAAGATGTCTCTAATTTCATCGATGATAAAACTGGCTTAGATTTGTGGAAGAAAGAATTGTTTTTCTCGTCGTTAGATGATTTAAAAGGGAATTGACGGTGCTTTTCTATAGCGATAAGAAACGTCGTCTATCGCAGCCTATTATGATGAGGTTATTTTTCAAAGAGGCCCTTGTCTATCTCGCTTTTGGCGAAGGCATGCCCTGGGCAACGATTTCGACCATGGCATATATATCTCTGCGCCGTCCTGCCGTCCGAGAGGTCACCTATGTTATTGAGCGGGTTGGTTAACCAAGTAAGCCTCAATGGCTTCCCCTATGCAATTCCCTTGATTTGGCGACTATTTGAGCCATCAGGCGGGATTTCGGAAAAATAGCGCGAGAACCGCTGCTATTTTTATATCAATTAGCGGTTAGCCTTTTTGAAAACAAGTTCCCAATATCCAAACTGATTGTTCCCGATTCTGATTAGATACCCTTTTCGCTTTAAGGAATTAGTTATGTTTTGAACTGTTCTTGGCGTTTTTCTGATAGCAGCAGCAATTTCGACTCTAGTTATTTTCGGATTGCTTTCTATTAATGAATACACTTCTTTTTCTGATGGCGTGAGCGATTGGATGGCGGTATTAAGCTGATGCTTTTCTACGCCTCTATTTCGATAAAACAAAAAGGAAAAACCAAAAGGCGTTTTTTCCGAGGACCACTCCACTCCATTTTCTTTGCACAGTTCATCTACTCTCCTAAACCCTGTTCCTGATTTCTCGGCGTTCTTGCATCGATGCAACGCACTCAAGATGAGCGGATTGCGTTTAAGGGAGGTTATGTTCCTCCCGATAAAATCGTCGGGGCTTAACCATTCGGGGAACGAGCCAGGGTTCGATATCGCTATTTTGCCTGGATGAATATCAATATCGATTTGAGGATGGCCTTCATAATCGGCGTGTGCGAAAGCATTGACGATTATTTCGAAAATCGCACGAGACGGAATCTCCGGCGTTTCCGTTCTTTTTGGGTTAAAGCTTATTTTCCGATCAATGTGATTGAGGACATAAGTCAATGAAAAGCGAACAAGGTTATATATGTTCCCTTTTTGAAGGTTCAAGTCGGTGAACGTCAATTTTTCATCCGTTGCGTAGCAAGCGCACTTCACCTCAATAGACGAATTTTTGCCAAACATAGCGATCCCGGCATTATTTATTTCGCCATTTCTTTCCATCCCTAAGACGCTGAGAAGAAGATGTGGGTCATATTCCTTCATTTCGAGTCGGTCACTCGATGTGGCTTCTTCGTAATACTTATGCATCGCATCATCGTCGAGATCGTCAAGCGAACAGCCAGTATATCCATCTTCCCATCTAGAAGAATAATCCTCGCTTTTAGCAAGGCGAAGAAGTTCCTGCCTGCTCATTCTCCGGTTTTCTGTTCCGACCCTGATTAAAAACCTGCCGAAAGCGCTGTATGGCTTTTCTTTCCCGGAAAAAGAGACTTTCACAATCTTTTTCCCTTCGATATCAATTGTCTCAATGGCGGTAGTGATTCTCGGTTCGATATCCCTAATAATCGATTCAGAAATAGTGCGAATTGTTGAATCGCTGACTTGCTGTCCATTGATTGAGCCATCGTCTTTGACGCCAAAGAGCAAAACTCCTTTGTCGTGTTTATTCAATATCGTGGCGATGCTTTCAACCGCTTGATGAAGAGAACCGGTCGATTCTTTCAGTTCCAATTCTTCGCTTTCAGTGAATTTCATGATCGAATCCATCGTTTGAATCTTTTGTTCTCGCAAAGATTGCGCCACAAATTTCACTCCTTTTCACTCCTTTTCACTCCTCTGGTCAAAAACGAAAAACGAGGCCTACTTTGGGGGCCTCGCGCTTCTTTGCGATCGCTATTGAATCAAACACCGGAATAGGAGGAGAAGCCGCCATCAATCGGCAATACAACTCCGCTTATGAAAGAAGCTGCCTCATCGCTAGAGAGGAAAAGCGTGGCTCCGATGAGCTCATCGACTTCGCCAAAGCGTCCCATCGGGGTATTGGTGATGATTTTGTGGCTTCTTGCGGTCGGAGTCCCGTCCGCATTCCAGAGCAATGTCTTATTCTGGGTAGTGCTGAAAAAGCCTGGAGCGATGGCATTGACTCTGATTCCCACTTTCGAAAAATAAACCGCGAGCCATTTGGTGAAATTGGAGACGCTCGCCTTCGCGCCAGAATAAGCCGGTATTTTCGTTAAAGGGGTAAAAGCGTTCATGCTCGAGATATTGAGGATAGAGCAGCCTTCTCTACCAATCATGTCCTTGGCGAATTCCTGCGTGACGAGAAGAGTCGCAAGGAAATTCAGATTGAAAACGAATTCGATGCCAGAAGGATCGAGGTCGAAGAACGTTTTCAAACCCTCCTTGCTCTCGGTGAAGAACTCGTCGTCGGTGCTGGCTTTTGGATTATTGCCGCCCGCGCCATTGACGAGGATGTCGATTTTGCCGTATTTCTCATTGACGGCTTTATGGCAAGCGACGATGTCCTCTTTCTTAAGGCAATTGACGGAAAAAGCAGTCGCTTCCCCACCTTCTTTTCTGATTTTATCCGCCACTTCCTCGGCTTTCTCTAGATTAAGATCGAGAATGGCGACTTTTGCTTTGGCGGAGGCAAAAGCTTCCGCTAAAGCGGAGCAAATGACACCGGCTGCTCCCGTTATTGCGACTACCTTTCCTTCAAAATTCGTGATCGATGGCAATTTCATTTTTTATCTCCTTTTGTCTTTTTCGGCCATTTCGAAGAGGCCGTTTATGTATGTTGCGCCGAGCGCTCTATCGAATAAGCCGTATCCCGGTTTGCCCTCTTCCCCCCAGATGTTGCGGCCGTGATCTGGGCGCACATACTCATCGAAGCCATTATCGACAAGCGCCTTCACGATGGAAGCCATATCGAGGCTCCCCGCTCTGCTATAATGGCCGCTTTCGATGAATGAGCCATGCTTATCGGTGTAGCGGATATTCCGTAGATGCACGAAATGGATTTTTCCGGCTTTGGCGTATTTCTCGGCCATTTTGACCAAATCGTTCTCTTTTGAAGCCCCCAAAGAGCCGGTGCAGAAGGTTAAGCCATTGCGGATGGAAGGAACTGCCTCTAAGAGCTTATCGATGTCCTTTTCATTCGAGACGATCCTAGGAAGAGAGAAGACGTCCCATGGCGGATCATCAGGATGGATGGCCATGCTTATCTCATTTTCTTCGCAAACCGGGATTATTTTTTTCAAAAAGTAAACGAGGTTATCGAATAGCTGCTCATGGCTTATGTTTCGATAAATCGACAATAAACCCTGCAGTTCCTCCTCGGAATACGATTCATCCCATCCTGGAAGATGAAGCCGATTCGGATCGACTTTTTTGAAATCGTCGTAAGAATAGGCGAGCGAATTGCTGCCATCTTCATTGAGGTGGTGCATATTCGTCCTGAGCCAATCGAAGACCGGCATGAAGTTGTAGCAGATGACCTTGACGCCGACTTTCGCGCATAAGCGGATGTTCTCGGCGTAATTATCGATATATTTATCGCGGTCTTTGTCACCGTATTTGATTTGTTCCACCACCGGTATCGATTCGATGACTTCCATCGCTAAACCGCTTGCATTTGCCTCTTCTTTGAGCTTAAGGAGCGAATCCAGCTTCCAGACCTCTCCCGGCTTAACGTCGTATGGGGCTGTAACAATGGAATGCATATTCGGTATTTGGCTTATTTTGTCGAGCGTGATGACATCATCAAGCCCATACCATCTAAAAGAGAGTTTCATTTTTCTTGCCTCGTCCTTATCCAAATATAACGAAAAAGGCCTTTGAAAAGAATTGCAAAATTTATGGATGAATATTGCATTTTTTATAATCTATAGTGGATAAAAATAAAATTTTTGCAATGTTTGTTAGAAAGAATGGCAATTGTTCTATAGGAATTAGTTACCTAAACTCTAATTCAAACAGGAGGACGCCTCATGAAATACATGGATGAAGACTTCTTGCTCCAAAACGAATGGGCAAGAGCCCTTTATCACGATCACGCCGAAAAGATGCCTATTTTCGATTTCCATAACCATCTTGACGCCAAGGAGATTTGCGAAGATAAGAGCTTTGATTCGATAACCTCTTTTTGGCTCATTGACGAAAACGGGCGCGGCGATCACTACAAATGGAGGCTCATGCGCGCATACGGAATAGACGAGTTCTACATAACGGGAAAAGCATCGCCAAAGGTCAAATTCCTCATGTGGATGAAAACCCTTAGGGCGTCCATCGGCAATCCGCTTTATGAGTGGTCCCTTTTAGAGCTCAAGCGCTACTTCGGCTTAGATGATCCACTTGCTCACTCTGACGAAGAGCTATACGACTTATTGAACGCCAAGCTTCCTTCATTGAGCGTCCGCTCGCTTTTAAGGAAATCGAACGTGAAGGCTATGGCCACCACAAATGATCCCGTAGAGACTCTTGAGTGGCATCGCGCTTTGAAAGAGGAGCAAAACAACGATATCCTCATCGTTCCGACCTTCCGGCCCGATAAAATCACCAATATATCCTCTTCCGCTTCTTATCACGATTACATCGTCTCGCTTGGCGATATGGCAAGCATCAACATCTCTTCTTACGCCTCTTTGCTTGAAGCCTGCAAGAAGCGGCTCCTCTTTTTCAAGGAATGCGGATGCTTCATAAGCGATCACTCCATCGAGACGCTCGAATTCACGCCACTAGGGCAAAAAGAGAAAAACGAAATATTCGTTAAGGCCATATCGGGCAAAGAGATAAGCCGAAGCGAATTCAACTTATGGAAGAGCAATCTCATCGTCGATTTGGCTCGCCTATATAGAGAAAACGGCATAACGATGCAGCTTCACTTAAAAGCATCAAGGAACAATTCGGAAAGGATGTTTATCGCTTTAGGCCCAGATACCGGCTTTGATGCGATAAACGGCGGAGACTTCATCCCGCATTTAAGCAAGATGCTCTCGCTTCTCGATAAAGATAACGCCTTGCCAAAAACCATCCTTTATTCGCTCGACGCGAATGATTGGATGCCTCTAACGGCCTTAGGCTACTGCTTCCAGGAAAAAGGGATCTTCGGCAAAATGCAGCTAGGTCCAGCCTGGTGGTTCTTCGATAACGCTTCCGGCATGAAACGCCAGCTTGATACAATCTCTAATGTCGGCTTGCTTTCATCCTTCATCGGCATGGTCACCGATTCAAGGAGCTTCTTGAGCTTCGCGCGCCATGAATACTTTAGGCGCGTGCTGTGCTCATATTTGGGAGAACTCGTAGAAAAAGGAAGGATCCCATGGGAAGAGAGGGCGCTTGGGAAAATCGTTGAAGACATCTCCTTCAACAATGCAAACGCCTATTTTGAGAGATAAGGAGAGACAAAGATGAATAAGGCAATCGATAAAATCAAAGAAATAGGGCTCGTCCCCGTGATCGTCGTGAACGAAATCGAGGAAACCAGAAACTTGCTGCGCGCCTTGGAAGAAGGCGGAGTCACCGTAGCTGAAATCACTTTCAGAACCGCTCTAGCGAAAGAGGCCATCGCCATCTTCAAAAAGGAATTCCCCTCTTTTCTCATGGGGGCAGGAACCATCGTCAATGGAGAACAGGCAAAAGAGGCCATCGCCTCTGGCGCCGAATTCATCGTTTCGCCCGGCTTAAGCGAAGAAGTAGCCAGTATTTGCAAAGATAATGATATTCCCTACGTCCCTGGCGTCATTACACCCACCGAGATAATGAAGGCCATCGCCCTTGGCTATAGCGAACTCAAATTTTTCCCAGCTGACGTATATGGCGGATTAAAAGCCATAAGGGCCCTCTCTTCCGTCTTCCCCTCCGTTTCTTTCATGCCGACGGGCGGAGTGAACCTCGATAATCTCGAGGAATTCGCCAAAAACAAAAAGATATTCGCCATCGGCGGCAGCTTCTTGAGCAAAGGGAGCCATGAAGAAGTTGTAACCAGTTGCAAAAAAGCCCTGCAAATCATAAAGGAGAACAGATAATGGCTAAAATCGTGACCTTCGGCGAGATCATGCTCCGCTTATCTTCGCCCTTATATTCCCGCATCATCCAATCCCAAAGCTTTAACGTGCATTATGGAGGTGGGGAAGCAAATGTGGCCGTAAGCCTTGCCAATTACTCCCATAACGTCATCTTCATCAGCAAACTCCCGGATAACCCACTGGGGGATGCGGCTTTGAATTCGCTCCGCAAATACGGGGTCGATACCTCCTTTATTGCTAGAGGCGGGGAAAGGCTTGGCATCTATTATCTGGAGACGGGCGCTTCGATGAGAGCATCTAATGTCATTTACGACCGCAAATACTCTTCACTTTATGAGGCTAATGAATCCGACTTTGATTTCGACGCCATTTTCAAAGACGCCGATTGGTTCCATTTCACGGGCATTACCCCGGCTTTGAATGACAGTGTAGCCCATTTGCTGGAGCTAGCCTGCATTGCCGCGAAAAAGCATGGCTGCACCATTTCTTGCGACCTCAATTTCCGCAAGAAGCTCTGGAGCAGCGAGAAAGCCATTGAAGTGATGAGCGGCCTTATGCAATACGTCGATGTCTGCATCGGGAACGAAGAGGACGCTGAAAAATGCCTCGGGTTCAAAGCCGCAAATACAAATATCGAAAAAGGCGTCTTGTCGATTGCTTCCTATGAAGACATCTTCAAGCAGATGATGGATAAGTTCCACTTCAAATACATTGCTACATCGCTACGGGAATCGTTGTCCGCAAGCGACAATAACTGGAGTGGGCTCCTATACGATGGCAAAGACTTACGCTTATCGAAGAAATATCAGATCCATATCGTTGATAGGGTCGGGGCAGGCGATTCTTTCGCCGCTGGCATCATCCACGGCTTATTGACGTATGAAGATAAACAAAAAGCCATCGAATTCGCGGTGGCTGCCAGTGCTTTGAAGCATACGATTCCCGGCGATTTCAACCACGTGAGCGTCAAGGAAGTCGAGACGCTCATGAACGGAGACGGCTCAGGAAGGGTGCAGCGTTAGTTCTTCTTGACCCCGCTAGGCGATTCGCCGAACGTTTTGACGTAAAGGCGGTAAAAGGTCGAATAATTCTCGAACGAGTAGCGAAGAGCGACCTCGTTCTTTTTTTCTCCTTCCTCAATCGCTTTTCTCGCGGCGATGAGTTTCTTTGTCTTGATCATTTTCATGATCGACATCTTCATGTTGTGCTTGAAGGCATTGCATATTTGGGATGAGGAATAGTGAAAGGTTGAGGCGATCCTCTCTAAGTTGATCGGCTCCTCGATGTGCTCATCGATCCATTCCACGATTTTGGCGATGTTCTCGTCATATTCCCCGCTTATCTCCTCTTTGTCGTTCAAAAGGAAAACGAGAAGTTTTTGGATTTCGCTTCGAAACAAAATCTCCACCTCTTCTTCCGAATACGAATTTATGTACTCGTCCAGATTCGAAATGAGGGAGACGATGGATGGGGAAGCAGTATGAAAGACGCGAATGTTCTTTAAGCGAAGGCGGAGGGAAGGAGGAAGGGAGGAATCATCGAATTTAAGGACATACCTCTCGTAGCATTCTTCGGAATTGACTTCAGCGAAATGGTTCCTTGCCGCGTTTATGAAAACGAGGTCCCCATTATTGAGATGCTTGGATTCCCCCTCCACGTGATAATTGACCTTCCCGCGGATGAAAAAGACTATTTCATAAAAATAATGAAGATGCTTCTCGTAGCTCTCCGTCGGCTTTTCTTTATCATCGAGTTTGTGCGCGAAATCAAGGCCGCCACTTACAAAATGGAACATAGAAGAAGTATATAACGAATTTGGCAAAATTCGAAAAGAACGATTGTTTATCAGCGATGAGGAAAAGCCCAACCAATCCAAACCATATTTCTGAATTGCCAAACGATGCGTTTACCGACGATATTGATAGTCGAGAGATTTTTATGAAAGGCATCGATTTCTCTCTTTCCTTTCTTTTCCAAATAGTTTTCTCCCCAATTGTTGACAAGCGTGTAAAGACAACATTCACTTAAGGGTCTAAAAAATCGGCAAAAGCTGAATCTTTGATAACAAACCGCTTCGTTGGCCCCCTGTTATAAACCTTCTCGAAATGCTGAAGCTTAAGGAAATCCGTGGCTTTTGCAACAAAAAAGCAGACCCTTCCGAATCTGCCTAATATGCGGTCATCGCTTGAGAATGCCTCTCGCATCTAACCCTATGCGAACGTTCCGTTATAGAGATACATCTCCAATAACCCGGTTCGACTGCAAACCGATTTGGTGGAGCATAGCGGGATCGAACCGCCGACCTCCTCGTTGCGAACGAGGCGCTCTCCCAGCTGAGCTAATGCCCCAAATGCCTTTTTCGGCTCGCTTATTATAGCAACGAAAGAGGCGGTTACAATAAAAAAAGGGGCCGATTCCTTGCCTCTTTGAGGCTGCTTTGCCGATTTCAAGAAACAAGTTTTTGCCTCAATTGTAAAGAGAGGCGTTTTGTTTCGATGTGGCCGAGAGATATGGATTTGTCTTTATCGAAGCAGCGAGAGATATACAGTGTACATATTTCTCGGCTTTTAAGCGGCGCTCAGTGAATTATCAATTTAAGTGATACAAACATATCATTAGGGAATCTCTACATTTTTTGTTAAATTGTAAAGACAAATAAAAATATATTTAGACGCTATCGCGCTTTTGAAAAACAAGACTTTTACTTCTAAAGGGAAGCCTTAAAATCCAGCCCATGGAAAAGGTTGTGGCAATCATCGATCTGAAGAGTTTCTACGCTTCATGCGAATGCAGCGCCCGCCACCTCGATCCTTTTTCCGTGCCCTTGGTCTGCGCTGATCCTTCACGCGGAGAAGGAAGCGTGGTCATGAGCGTATCGCCATACCTAAAAAGCAAATACGGGGTTCCGAATGTGTGCCGGAAAAGGGATTTGCCGAAAGTGAGAGGGCTCATTTTCGCCCCTCCGCGCATGTCTTTTTATCTAAAGATGTCGGCCAGGGTCAATTCCATATTCCTCGACTATATCGCTAAGGACGATTTGCATGTTTATTCCGTGGATGAGAGTTTCTTGAACCTAACACCTTATTTATCCTTATATAAGAAGAAGCCGGAAGATATCGTCAGAAGCATCCAGAAGCGCATATATGATGAGTTGGGCTTGACGGCCACCTCCGGTCTTGGACCGAATATGTTCCTCGCTAAGCTCGCTCTTGATAACGAAGGGAAAAAGAAGGCTCCGTATTTGGCCGTTTGGGGCAAAAACGAGGTCGAAAACAAATTGTGGGGCATAAAGAACCTTTCCGATATCTGGAGCATCGGCGAAAGAACGGCTGCTCGTTTGAAAAGAATAGGAATCAGAACGGTGAAGGATTTAGCCGTCGCCCCTTCTTCTCTCCTTGAAGATGAGTTTGGCATCATCGGGGACCAGCTCCACTCTTTATCAAACGGGATCGATGAGAGCGATATCGAGGATAGCTATACCCCGAGAGAAAGAAGCGTTTCGCTTGGCCAAACCTTGATGCGCGATTACTCGAAAAGCGAAGGAAGGCTCATCCTCAAAGAGATGTGCGACGATTTGCTCTACCGCTTAAGGAAAATAGGGCTTATGGCTAGCAGGATTTCCTTGTTCGTCGGCTATTCGAGGGGGTACGGAGGGTTCGCCAAGCAAATGTCCCTTCCTTATCCAAGCGATGAATTCAAAGATGTCTTCAATGGTTTTTCATCCATTTATGAAAAGGGCGTAAACGAGCTCCCGATACGAGGAATCAACTTGTCGCTTTCTAACCTAAAAAGCGGAAATTACGAGCAAGGGAACCTTTTTGGTGACGAGGATGAGCGAGAAGAGGAGAGGTCGCTATATCGAACTCTTGATTCCATCAAAGAGGCTTTTGGCAAAAATAGCGTCCTGCGCTGCTCCTCATTATTGAGTCATTCGACGGTCAAAAGCAGAAACGCGCAAATAGGAGGGCACAAGCAATGAGAGACAGAGGCATGATGAAGTGGATGTCGTATAAATCGCTATCGGAGCAGGAGAAATACCTATCCGATATGATGAGCAAAAAAGAAGAAATCGAAAAGCCGCTTGTTTCGGAAGATAAGGCCGAGGAAATAAACGAAATGCTTTCCTCTTACGCCGGCGAAGAAGTCTGTCTTTATTTCTATGCGCGTGGGAAAGTGAGACAATCGCGTGGCGCCATCGATAGAATTGACCCAATTTATAAGATTGTCGAGATGAACGATATCCGCATCGGGTTTTCCGAAATCGTAGGTCTTGAACAAATTTGAAATTTCGCCAACAAAAAACAAGATCCGCTATTTTATAATGTGAGCACGTTATCGTGCTTAAGAGGGCGTTGCCGAGCCCCTAGATGAGTAACGCCCCCTTTTTAAGAAAATGAACGAACAAGAACTCGAAAAATCGATGCTGTCGCTGCAAGAAGGCAACGGAAACGCCCTCGCGGATATTTATTCGTTGACTTCACGCGGCGTTTTCACTTTCGTCTTGCCCCTTCTTCACGACTATCAGCTCGCGGAAGATGTCATGCAAGACACCTACGTAGCTTGCTATAACCATATCCAGGACTATAAGCCGGGGACGAGTGCCCGCAACTGGCTTTTGACCATCGCCAAAAACGCGGCCATCAGCATGCTTAAAAAGAAAAATAGGGAAATCTCTTACGATTTCAGCGACGAGAATAGGCCAGATGGGGTTTATTATCTCGGCGAAGTGGATACCCCCACTATCACTCTGGCCAACAAAATACTCTCAGAAGAAGAATTCAATATCGTCATGATGTTCGCCATCGGCGATTACAAACACCGGGAAATCGCGGAATTCCTGCATTTGCCTCTAGGGACGGTGACTTGGAAATACAACAACGCCATCAAGAAAATCAAAAAAGCCTTGGAGGAAGAAGATCGCAGATATGAGAAAAAGCGTCTCAGAGAAGCCAACCAAGAAAACTGACGTGTCTGAGCAAGACATCCTCCTCGCCTTGAGGCAAGAAGCCCCTCTTTTCACGAAAGAGAATTTTGCCCCAATTGAAGCTTTGACAGTCGGCAAAGAAGAGGCTATTGAGAATGCCGATTTTCTTAAAATAAAACTCCATGCGGAAAGCGAGAGCATCATACCAAATGTCAAAAATGACGTGCTCAAAGCCACCAAAGCGGAAAGCCCTTTTGGCTGCTGGATGAGGAAAAACAAACCGGTTGCCGCCTCAATCGGAGCCAGTTTTGCGGTGGTTTTGGCCTCTACTTCGGCCTTGCTTGCCACTAAACCGTGGGAAAAGAGCGATGAAAGCGCGCTGGTGCTTCTTTCGATATCCCCTTCAAGCATGAACGCAAAAGATCCGGCGACGAATCCTTATTCACTATCTTATTCTTTCCGCGTTGAAGAAAACGGGAAAGTGAATCCGTCCTCTTTGAAAGCCAACAATTACAGCGCCTCTTTGGTGAAAAAATCAGCCTGTTTCCCCTCCCTTTACTATGAAGACGATGTATTGTTCGCAACAAGCCTATTAAAACCCGCTTATACGATGGGGTATCTAGAAAACGGCAGCAAAGAAGAGCCAAACAAGCTTCAAATCACTTATTTCGCCGCTAGTGAAAGCAACATCGAAAATAAAAAGAAAGAATACGGATCGGCTTTCGACAAGGCTCTCAAAAGGGCGGAAAAAGGCCTGGGTGTCTACGCTAGCCTCAGTTTCGTAGATGGGTGCGATGGCCTTGATTTGACCGATTTCAAAAAAATGGATACCGAGAAAAAGCATCAAATCATCGATGCTTATTCCTCATTCAAGACAACTAACGACACCCCGCTCCTCGATATCAACAACTACCTCAAGATGGATGAAAAAACGCTTAACTCTCTTTCTTCCACCATTGCCTCAGCTAGGGAAGCCAAATTGTCGCCTTTAGCCCTAGACGCTTTGCTCCACGGCACCGCCTCGGCCTATTTCAGCGCCTTTGATGAGGATCATGTCGATAATTCGTCATTGATCGAGGCGAAAAAGAAAGAAATATCCAACGAGATCGACACTCTCTCCCTAGTGGACGAAGAAAGCAAATCAAGCATGAAGGAAATGGTGTGGAAAGACGCCTATTATTTGATTGAGCTCACCAAGGAAGAGGAAGAGGCCCTCGATAGCCCTTTCTATTCCTCTTACAAAGAAATAAGGAAGCTCATCAACGAAAGCCTCACCGAGGAAAGCTACTTGACGCTCCTTCAAGAAGAAAAAGACATCGCCGAGAGCGATGCCTTCCTTGATTTTGCCCCATCTATCCGCGGCGCAGTTTTAGCCGATTCAGGCGAGCACGCGCAAGATGAACCGGCTTCTTCCGCCGCTGAAGGCGGGATTATCGATAACTAAAAGGCCCAAGTGCCGTTTTCGAATATCTTCACTTCCTCGCCGTTTTCTTTTGTTCCGATGATGGTCAAATCGGCAGTGCCGATCATGAAATCGACGTGCGAGAGGGAACGGTTGATGCCAAAGGAGAGAATCTCATCGGCGCTGTATTTCTGATAATCCGGGTACAAAGAAGGGAAACCTCTGCCAATTGCAAGATGGCAGCAGGCATTCTCATCATAAAGAGTGTTGAAGAAAAGGAGTCCCGTTTGATTGATCGGAGAGGAAAAAGGAACCAAAGCCGCCTCCCCTAAATAAGAGGCCCCTTCGTCGAGCGTCAAAATGCTTTTAAGCACTTCTTCGCCTTTTTTGGCGTGGCAGTCAACTACTTTGCCTTTATGGAAAACGAAATAGAAATCCTCAATCACTTGGCCGTTATATACAAGCGGCTTGGCTGAATGGACAACGCCTTCCGCTTCGCCCTTCATCGGGGAGGTGAAGCATTCTTCGCTTGGGATGTTTGGCTGATATAGGGTTCCATCCGGAGTGAGCTCTCCACCACCGAGGAAAATGACGCCAGGAATAAGGCCAATCGTTAAATCGGTGCCGTTTTTGCTTAGATAATGCAATTTCCTTAAATGCATATCGTTTAGGGTTTTGCAGCGGTTTTTCAAATCGAGTTCGTGTTTTGCCCAGTTTGCTTCGCCATTGCCATCATCGGCTCTTGACGTGTAGAGAATGGCTTCCCATAGCTTTTCGTAAGCTTCTTCATCATTAAGAGCGGGGAAAACCTTCTTCGCCCAATTGAGGCTTGGGCAGCCGGCGATGCACCATTGGTATTTGCCTTCTCTCTCCTCAATGAGCTTTTGAGCGCCTTTGTATCTGAGGGCTCGGACTTCGGCCATTTTTCTCGCATCAACCCCTTTTAAGCCATCCGGGTCTTCGGCGTCAAGCCAAATGAGGACGGGGAGATCCTCTGTCTGGAATTTCTGAAACCCGTAATCGTAGGCGGTGAGATGGCCCAAATCTTCGGCACTGCCATAAGCATAATGGACTTTATCGAGGATTTGGCTCCTCCATTCCATGCAAACACGTTTCGCACCGGCTTTGTAGCATTCTTCGGCGACTAGGGCGGCAAACTTCTCTTGATCAGGGGTGGTTCTGATTAAAACGTACTGGCCTTTTTTCACGGCCGCGCCGACATTGACGATCAATTCGGCGTATCTTTTGATTAAACTTTCGTCCATAATTCTAAACCTCGGGATATACTATATCCCTAAAGGCAATAAATCTCGAAGGAGAAACGGCAATGAATGAACAAAACAAGGCAAAACTGAATAAATTCTGGGGTGTTTGGAACTTTTTGGAAGCCATCATCCTTTTGGCGGCAGGGGTTTTGGCGATCGTCGTCGCTTTCATGAGCGGCGATAACGAAACGCTCAGCAACATGAATATGGAATCGATCATCGCTTATGTTGCAAGCGCCTTCGTGCTGCTAGACGGCATCCTCCGCGTCGTGATGAGCTTAGTCCACTACCGCGGGCTTAAGGAAACCGACGAATCGGGTATGCTCATCGGCGGATTCGAAATCACGATTGGGGTCGTGATGGTCCTCATGGAAATCCATTTCTTCCGTTTGACGAATCAGCACATCTTCACTTATTTCATCGCCAATTTCATCGCGACACTCCTCATTGCCATCGGCATGCTCCTCATTATTTTCTCCATCGTCACCATCGCCAGAAAATACGGTGGGCTTTTCATGCCTATTCTCGAAATAATGTTCTCCGCGATTTTAGTGGGCGTCGGCATCGCGATATTCATCCTTTACTACCGCCAAGACAACACCAACATCGTCTTGATTCTCACAGGTTCCATTTTGTGCATTGCCTCAATCGCTCAGATGATCATCACGATCGTGACTCTCAAAAAGGCCAAAAAGGAGGCTAAAGAAGCCAGTCAATCGACCATTATCGAGCATCAAAGCTACGATGCTCGCCCTTATGCGAACGCCAAAGAGGTATATGTGGATGCGACCGTCTCATCAAACGAAGGCGGAAAAGACGCACCGAGGCAAATCAATACTTCTTCCAGAGTCGAGCAAATCGAAGGCCCTAAAGAATAACGACGTTTTCTACTATTTTGTTCAAAAACGCTCTTTTTGTTTGTCCTATATTGTCAATAGCAATATAGTTAATGAGCATTTGGAGGATTTATTTCTATGTTAAAGCGTGGAAGCATCAGCTGGCTTATCTGGAACCTCGTCGAATCGTTGATCCTTATCGCAGGTGGCGTCATGTGCGTCGCTTTCTGCAACAACGCCGATTTCCAGAAAACAGCTCTATTGATCGTCGGCATCTTGGTTGCCTTGGACGCCACTTTGAGATTGGCTCTTGGGGTGATCGACGTCATCCGCATCGGCGACAAAGCCATCATGAGGACCGACTATATCGAAGCGGCGACTGGCTCTTTGGAACTCGCCTTAGGCATCATTTTGATTCTTTCTTACCAGGAATCCGCAAGCCTTGAAGTCGTCTTCAAGTTCATTGGCTTATTCATCGGCATTTTCCTCATCACCGTTGGGGCCGTTGCCATCATCTATGCAATCGTCTATATCGTCAAGAAGATGAATCTGCTCATCGGCAATATCTTCTCGATCATCGGAGCTGCCATCGTCATCGCTCTTGGCGTCATGGCTATCATCTATCTCACCAAGCAAGATACGATCATGCTCATCTTCCTCATCATCTTGGGCCTTGTTCTTATCGCGGTCGGCATCGTCTTGGGCGTCCTCACTATCTCTATCGCTCGTAAAGTCAAAAAGGCGAAAGATGTCATCAAAGATGTCAAAGAAACCATCGCTGAAAGCAATAAACCTGCCGATGTCATCGACGCTGAGCCTGAAGCAGAGCCAGTCAATAACGACTAACCGGCAACTAAAGCAAAAGAAAACCAAGGCGCTGCCTTGGTTTTTTGTTTGCCTATTGATTAGAAATTAACGCTGTCAAGGATGCCGTCAGTCATCTTCGTCGGCGCGGGCTCGCCTTCGATAAGCGGACGCATATAGGAGCGGAATGAGTCGCTCATGCGTTTATGATCGACAACGAACTCGTTTGGCACGAGTTTGATGCCGTTAGCGACCTCCTTGACCGGCGTAAGCTCGTAATGGGAACGATAAGGAGAAGAAGAATCGCGGATAATGGCAACCATTTTCTTGCTCTCGCCTTTTAAGGCCGAGATAAGGGCGAAAGCTCCTACTTCATACGCTTCTTTTTGATCAACGCCGCTCACTAGTAGGGGCGCGCAGCGAGTTGGGATGGATAGAGCGATTGAGCGAACGCTTAAGCCGGTGTCAGCTTTGGTGTTCTTCGCTAATTCGATGGTAGCTCCATCGAGGATTTTGTGCCCAAATCCATCAATAGAGGCGGAATTTGTGTGGGATATCTCTATCCCTTCCGATACAACGCAAACGCAATAACCTTTCTTCGCATGAGCGGCTTTTATTTCTTCTAGATACTTCTTATAGTCGAAATGGTTCTCGCGGAAATAGATATAGTCGGGGCGATATGGTTCTTCAAGCAAATCGACGGAGGCGGCGTTCCATCCTGAGTCCCTTCCCATTACCTCGATGAGCACGACTTTGCCGTTCCGATAGCAAGAAGCGTCGATAATCGTGGATTTAACCGTATTGATGATATATTTGGCGGAGCTCCCAAAGCCTGGCGTATGATCGGTATTGACCAAATCGTTGTCCATCGTCTTAGGGACGCCGATGACGCGGATATCCTCTCCTTTGGAAGCGAAATAGCTGCCTAATTTATCGCAGGTGTCCATCGAATCGTTCCCGCCATTGACAAAGAGGTAGCCGATATTGTGCTTTTTAAGCGTACTCAGGATTTTTTCTTCTTCCCCAGGCACGATTTTATGCCGGCTTGAGCCAAGAGCGGCGCCAGGAGTCTGACGCAGCAATGATAATTTTTCATTATTGATTTCGGATAGGTTTATCAAATCGTCGTTCAATAGTCCTTCTACCCCATAATGAGAGCCGTAAATAACGTCTATCTCATCAAGGTGCTTCTTGCCTTCCTCTATCGCTCCAAGCAACGAGCAATTGATGACGGAAGTCGGCCCGCCGCTCTGTAGATATACCATTGATTTTTTCATAGAAAAACTCCTCGGGAAATAGAGTAGCATTGAGGCCACTCTTTCCAAAGGGAATATTAAGGAAAACCGGCAAAAGCTACTTCGCGAGCTCTTTCGCCCCAGTCAAAGTGAGGAAGCTCGGTAATTTTTCGCACCAATCGCAGAAAACGTGCCATTCTTTTAGTTTGTGATGGCGACGTTGGATATACATTGTCTTTAGTTGCTGATAATTCGTGACCATCGTGGCTCCTAAACAGAAACCTTCGGGAAGAGAGGCCACAAGCACCCGCCACTTGCTTTTGATTTCGTCTTTGTGATCATCGTCTTGCGGAATGGCGTTATATTCAGCGATAAGCTCTTCCATCCTCTTAATGATTTGAGGATCGGTTTCACTCACACACTGGGCGGAAACATCGAATTTGAGAAGGCAGTGCATTGTCGATTCGCTGCTCACGAAATCAAACCAATGGTAACGTTGCGCCTCTTTCCACCAATATAAGGGGGCAATGACATCCAGTTGAACCGTAATGCCTTTGAGAAAGTTATCGTGGCCTAGGCCGTTTTGGCAGGTCCCGAGTTTGCTTGCGCGCAAAAAGTCTTTTTCGTTAGCTTGGCTCGTATCGAGTTTAACTCTCATCGGGTTCCCGCTCGCCTTGACGGCTCTCTCTAAGCCATAAACGTATTCATTTCCTACGTAAAAGTCCATTTTTTGTTGCCTCCAATAAATTCTCAAGTAACGCTAAACGGGTGAGTAGCCCCACTCCGCCTGGAACAGGTGTTTGAAGCTTAACGGGCAAATTAGGCGCGAAATCGCCATGCAGTTTGCCGCTATCGTCGCGGTTGATGCCAACATCGACAAGCACGGCATCCTCTTTGAATTCGTAGCTTTCATCGATATAGCCAAGCTTTCCGATCGCCGAGACCACAAAGTCGGCGTGTTTTAGATAAAAGCGGCGGTCAATATCGCTGGTTTTGCTGTGCAAGACGGTGACATTGCAGTTAAGCGAGGTCAATAGCTTGGCCATCGGCATGCCAACGATCTGGCTTCGGCCCAAAACGACGGCGTTTTTGCTAGAGAAAGCAAAGCCCTCGGCCGTCAAATAATCGACGATGCCCTTTGGGGTGCATGGAATGAATTCGCTAGAAGGGGTGAAGCCATCAACATCCTTATACGGCGCGATCGTTTCATTAATCGCTTTAGTGGAGATATGCTTAGGCACTGGCAATTGAACAAGTATCCCGTCAACATCCTCATCGGCGTTCTTTTCTTTGATAAGGGAAAGCAAATCAGCTTCGCTAGTCGTCTCATCAAGAACAATCACTTCGCTTTCAAAGCCGACTTCCGATGCATCCTTGCTCTTCCCGCGGACATAAGCTTCGCTTGCCGCGTCATTCCCGACGCGGATGATGCATAAATGCGGAATTTTCGTTAACGAAAGAAGCTCGTTCTTGAGCTCGCTCTTCCGTTTTGCTACATATTCTTTAACCGTCATAAGATTTACTCAAAAGGCTAGCACACTTGCCTTCCTCCTTCACTAATGAATGCGCGATTTCGCAAAATAAAAAGCCATGATCGCTCATGACTTGCTGCTATTTCGCTATATTTATAGAAGCGGCAAAACCATTATCGCGGCAGCGCTTTCGCTCGAAGTATCGGAACCTCCGCTGCTACCGCCCAAGACGACGATAAGCAAGGCCATGAAAATGAAAAGCACGCCGAATCCGAACGTGAGCCAACTGACGATTTTCTCGCTGCCTCTTTCCTTGGTTTTGGCGAAAACGTTGAGCCCGCCACCGGTAATCGCACCAGAAGCACCTTCGCTCTTTCCGCCTTGAAGCAAGCTCAAAATGATCACGATGAGTGAGACGATTATGAATATGATGTCATACCATTTGAGCATCGAAAGTAACCTCGCGTTTTTTGCGCCCAATAACTTTAATCTAATCGCGTTCCATAAGCAACCGCTATTTTGACTCACCTAAAGGTGCCGTTTGAGCTTTTAAATACCGATAGAGGGGAAACGTCTCATAGATAGGCAAAATTTATTTTTTCTGCTTCCTCTTGAAGGGGCTCTTCTTTTCGATTCTTGCCAAATTCGAAGAGAAAATGATATTCAGGATTAAGAAAACGAGAATGAAGACGACAGTGACAGCAAATGACAAGCTTGGATTGATGTTCCCAGCGCCGAAGAAATCGATGCGGTAGCCGAAGTTCGTCTCAATCAAAGAAACGACGGAAGAAGGCGTCGTGCCTTCTGGCAAAATCGCGGCATTCTCCGTAAGATACGCCTCCAAATTGGATAAAGGGGCAGACAAGAAAGCGAAGCGAGTAAGGGCACAAGGATAAGTAAGCGGGAAAACGGCGCAAACATACTGTATCCCCTTCGGAAGCATCGAAATCGGCATATAAGCGCCCATCAAGAAACCCGCTCCGGCGGAAAAGACCGCGATGATTGAGGCAAGCACTCCTTCCGTATCGATGAAAAGGCAAACGAAAGTCGTGATCAAGGTAGATAAAAGAACCGAAAAAAGCATAATGCCGAGGATCAAGAAGAAATCCTTGAAGCCGATCATGAATTCACCGTAAATCCCAATCGTGATAAGGCAAATGATCATAACGGCCAAGGAAAGAAGCGCCGTTATGATGAAGTTGTAGAGAAAATAAGAGACGATGAGGACGTTTTTGTTGATTGGAGAGGCGACGAAATCGCGGTTTATGCCGTTTTCCTTATCCTCGACGATAAGGGAATTCACTTGCAAGGATATGGTTATGATCGAGATAGCCAATAAGCCAGCCATCATCCAATTGTCGACAATGGAGCTAACGTGATACAAAAGCCCAGAATCCAAGGAAACTCCGCCGAATCTCTTGCTCAGCTCATTTTGGATCGTGGAAATCTCCAAGTCCCTAAGGAAGAGGATATAGACGATCAAAATAACAACCGGCACCATGAGGGTGTACATCATGCGGATGTGGTTGGCGAAAATCATTTTCAGATGACGCTTTGTGAGAGTCATCAGCACATTCATGTTCCGCGATTTGAACTCAATCTCAGGAAGAGCGCGCTCAGCCTCATTTTTCTTCATTTTCAAACCCCTCTCCCCCGGTCACGGAAAGGAAGACGTCATCCATCGTCCCTTTTTTGATTTCGCAATCGGAGATCAAATTGTCGTAATCCTTCAGAAGAGCTTTCGCTTCAGAAGTATCCTTTATCTCAATGTAATAAATATGCTTTTCGCCTTCGTAGCGGTACTTATAGCCATCTTTGCTCAGCTTGTCCTCCAATTCCGGCGATTTATGGGAATAAACGATCAAATAATCGTGGCTATAAAGGTTTTTGAGCTCGTTAGGGGTGCCCTCGGCAATGACTTTGCCATGATTCATGATAACGACATAGGTCGCTAAATCGGACTCTTCCAAATAGTGGGTGGTAAGGAAAACGGTCATTCCCGTTTCATGGCGGATTTTATCGATAAGGCCCCAAACGACTTGCCTTGTTTTTGGGTCAAGTCCCGTCGTTGGCTCATCGAGAATGAGGAATTTCGGGGCATGCACGATCGCTCTAGCGATATCAACCCTTCTGCGCTGGCCGCCCGAGAGAGTGCCGACCTTTTGGTTGAGAATCGAGCCCAAATCAAGAAGGCGGATGATATCATTGAGTTTTTGCTCAGCCACTTTCTTCGGCATCGAATAGAAGGCTGTTCTGATTTTCAGATTGTCTAAGACAGTCAGCATGCTATCT
This sequence comes from Lachnospiraceae bacterium, assembly GCA_963654425.1. Classification (GTDB taxonomy): domain Bacteria; phylum Bacillota_I; class Bacilli_A; order RFN20; family CAG-826; genus UBA4951. Next base: position 52,389 of record CAVKAR010000001.1, on the reverse strand, counting down.
AAAACGGAGTTCTGAAAGACGACGCCAATGAGGTTTTTGATGGCAAGCCTATCATGGTCAAGGTCGTATCCTTCGACCGTGATTTTGCCTTGTGTCTTCTCCAAAATAGAGCAAATGATATTAATGGTCGTTGATTTGCCAGCGCCATTCACGCCAAGAAAAGCGAACAAAGAACCGCGTTTGACCTTAAAGGAAATATGGTCAACCGCCGTCTTCCCGTTCGCATAGACCTTGACGAGGTCCTCAACGTCCAAAGCGACGTCTTCATCCTTCAATTTTTTCTTACTTTCCATCGTTCTTACCCCGCACGTTACGCGCAACTTTGGCCCAGCCCTTCTTCTTTTTCGGAGGAGCCATCATCGAAAAACCATAAACAATCAGATATAACGGGAAAAGAAAAACCATCGGAATGAGCTCCCATTTGCTTTTCGCGCCGAATTTATCGTATTCCTTGATGGCGAAAATCAAAACCTGAACAACGCCGAAAATGAAATAAAGGACGGCGATCACGCCGATAAAGGAATAAACGGTGTTCCATAAAACGGTTGAAAAATAAGCTTCGTCGAACATCGAGAGAGAAAAAGCCCCATTCATCGCAAAGCCGGCAAAAATGAAGAAATACGCATAATATGCGAAAAGCCAGACGAACATCGGCCCACCAACGAAAATCCAAATGTAGGTAAGGAAGGTCTCCAGCAAAGAAAAATTCCCTGTCTTGAAAAAGGAGGGAAGCATCTTGATTGTCTTCGTTTTGAAAAGGATTTTGTTTCCTTTGGCGATGCGCGCATTGCGCCCAGAGGTGACTGAACCGCTAGAAGGCATATCTTCATATACCACCGCCTCTTCGACCATATGGGCCTTTCTGCCTTCCAAAATACGGTTGAAGCAAAACTCGGTATCATCGCTGATGGTGTGACAATCATATCCCCCAGTCTCGAGCAGCATCCTCCGGGACATCATGGCTCCTGCCCCGTTTACGTGAGCGCTTAAATGCAAAACTTCCTTGCCTCGTCCGCCAAAACGGGAGTCGAAAGCATAGAAATAGGCGCAGGCTTTGGTAAAGAAATTCTGGGTTCCGTTGAGGCCGCCTTCATAGGGGCGAGCAAAATCAACGCCAGATTGATAAGCGTCATTCATAAGAGAGGAAAAATCGCGGCAAATATGATTGTCGGCATCAAGATGGATGATGAGCTCGGCTGTAGGGTCGTTTTCCAAAATATAGTCCACGCCATAAGCAAGCGGATAAGCCGCCATATGGTGCGCCGGGTCAGGGTCATCCAGCCTTAAAACGATGGCTCCCGCTTTTTTCGCAAGTTCATATGTGTCGTCTTTGCAGTTGTTCGCGACGACATAAACATCGAATAGCTCTCTTGGATAATCTTGGTTCGCAAGCAAATGCTCAACGGTCGAAAAAATAACATCAGCTTCATTGCAGGCTGGAATCAGGTAAGCGATCCTGGCTTTCTTATCGGATTTTGGATATTTGATTTTCTTATGAAAGAGGGCAGCGAAGATTTCAACTATCTGAACAAGCAAAAGCAAACCGAAAAAAGCAATCGCGACATAGTTCACGATGCTCAAGACGCGATAAAGTACTTCATACCACATAAATATAGTCAATATATTAATACCTTGTCCCGCTTTTGCCTAGTCGCTCCCGCGCCTCAACGCGCGCGAGGGAAAATGCGTGTTCATAAGAAAGCAGGATCGTGAATAAAAGCATGCTTAATATTTCAGCACTTCGCTTAGAGATCTGATTCTCTCGTTTTTGTATTCGAGATATTCATTTTTCCTATCAAGCAAGATTCCATCAACCCCGGCATTTGAAGCTGTAAGCGGGTCTTGCAAGGAATCGCCAATATACAAAATCTTATTTTTCATGACGTTTTTGTAGGGGATAATCGCATCAAGTATTGGATCGGCGTACGGTTTTGGCCTTCGATTTATGGAAGCGCCGATGATACTGTCAAAGCAAGAAGCGATTGAATATCGTTCCAGAACCAAACGGATATGTTTAGGGGAATTGCCACTCACGATTGCGAGTTTTTTCCCGCGTTTATAAAGTTCCTTGATCGTGGGAATCGCATCTTCGTACACGATTATTTTGTCAAGATTCCTCGGTTCGTCGATTGCGATATCGATGAGGTCGATGACTTTTCTCGTCTCTTCCGAGGATAAATTCCGCCTTGCGCAGGAATCAACGAGCGCCTCATGCATAAAAATGGCGGCGTCTTCCGCCGTTACTTTCTCGCCAACCGAGGCAAATCCTTCTTGATAGACACCCACTAAGGAAGGATAGCTATCCACAAGCGTCCCGTCGAAATCGAATAAATAAACATCGTATTCTTTCATTTGCTTAACCCTGCCTTTGCTTCCAAGATAACGTCGCGGATTTGAGCGGCCCGCTCAAAGTCGAATTCTTTGGCGGCGCGTTTCATTTCCTTCTCGAGCTCTTTGATCTTTTTCTCTATCTCGCTGCGTGAGCTATGAGCTTGGAGAGATTTTATCAAAGATTCATTCAAAGAATCATTATTGGAAAGCGGCGGCCTGATCTCTTTGACAATGGTAGTCGGTATAATGCCGTATTTTTCGTTATATGCTTCTTGAAGAGATCTTCTTCTGTTTGTTTCAGCGATGGCTTTTTTCATGGAATCGGTCATGTTGTCAGCGTACATGATGACTTTGCCGTTGGCGTTTCTTGCGGCGCGACCGATTATTTGGATGAGCGAGGTTTCGCTTCTAAGGAAGCCTTCTTTATCCGCGTCAAGGATGCAGATGAGCGAAACCTCAGGTATGTCTAACCCTTCCCTAAGCAGATTTATCCCTACGAGAACATCGAATTTGCCTTTACGCAATTGATAGATGATTTCCGTTCTTTCAAGGGTCTTCGTCTCATTGTGCAAATAGGTGACTTTTATCCCTTCACCCTTTAAATACGCGGTGAGATCTTCGGCCATCTTAATCGTCAAAGTGACGAGCATGACGCGTTCGTTCTTTTTGATTCGCTCTTTGATTTCATATAGCAAATCGTCGACTTGCCCTGCTTCTTTCCTGACTTCTATCACTGGGTCAAGCAAGCCTGTTGGTCTAATGATTTGCTCCGCGACCTCATGGTTTGCCTTATTTAATTCATATTCCCCCGGCGTAGCGGAAGTGCAGACTACGCTCATCGGCATAAGCGACTCGAATTCGGTGAAATTGAGCGGTCTATTGTCCAAAGCGCTTGGCAATCGGAAACCATAATCGACAAGCGTTTGCTTTCTTGAGCGATCGCCATTGAACATCCCGCGGATTTGAGGAATGGTGACGTGGGACTCGTCGATGAGCATCAAAAAATCCTTGGGGAAATAGTCAAGCAGCGTCCAAGGCCTTTGCCCGGGGGCGCGTTTATCAATATGGCGAGAATAGTTCTCGATGCCGGGGCAGCGCCCAAATTCGAGCAATGAGTCGATGTCTTGGCGTGTCCTCATCTCAAGACGCTCGGCTTCAAGAAGTTTTCCTTCGCCCTTAAGGATTTTAAGGCGTTCTTCTAGCTCCGCCTTAATGCTCACGCAGGCTTCTTCGATTCTCTTTTTCGTCGAAGCGTGATCGTAGGCAGGATATATCGGATAAGTGAGGAAACGGTTCTTGACCTCCCCTGAAATCCTATCGATTGAGGAAATATGCTCTACTTCATCGCCAAAGCAATCTAAGCGGATGAAATATTCGTTGCTGCTCATGGGGGCTATATCGATAATGTCGCCATGGACTCTGAACGAGCCAGGGGCTATATCGATATTGTCGCGTTTGAACTGAGCTTCGATCAAACGCTGAAAAAGAGCTTTCCTATCAAGCGTTTCTCCTTGATGGATATCGAAAACGAGGCCTCTATATTCCTCAGGATCGCTCAAACCGTATATCGCGGCCACCGAGGCAACGACGATGGTGTCGTTTCTTTCGATGATGGAATTGACGGCGCTTGTGCGCATCATCTCAATCTCATCATTCATCATCGCGTTTTTCTCGATATAAGTATCAGTCTTCGGAACATATGCCTCAGGCTGATAAAAGTCGAAATTGGACACAAAATACTCGACGCGGTTGTTTGGGAAAAGCTCTTTGAATTCGCCGTATAGCTGGGAGGCTAAAGTCTTATTGTGCACCAAAACGAGCGTTGGCTTATTAAGCTCTTTGACGATATTGGCGTCAGTGAAGGTTTTGCCAGTGCCTGTTGCCCCAAGGATTACTTGGACTTGCTTCTTTTTGCTTATCCCTTCGAGGATTTTCGCGATTGCGGTTGGCTGATCACCCGTTGGCTTATACGAGGAAACTAGCTCAAAAGGATGGGAAAAATCCATTATTCGTTCCCTTCGCCCTTGTTTTCATTATCCGAATTTTGGCGGCTGTTTTGCGAAAGATTTCCGCTTTCGCTGCCATTAATGGCGATATGCTTTCTTTTGAAAAAACGCGGAGAATGGTTTCTTACCATAAGCGGCTCGAAACCTTCGCCATTGATGGCTTTGGCCGTCGTTATGGACATAAAAGCCTTTGGATCGACATCGGCCACAAGCTGGCGTAGCTCGGCTTGCTCTTCGTGATAGATGACGACTCTGATCATCTTCCTTTTTTCACCAGTATATCCGCCCACGGCATCGATAATCGTGGTCGCGTGTTCCATCTCCTGATGAATATACGATTTTATCTCTTCGACTTTGTCAGAGATGATGTCTACAATGACATACGAATTCATGGATATATAGATGTATTGGACCGCAAGGGCGCATGCGAAAGCGGAAAGAATGCCTATTAGGCCCGAAACGATGTTGCGGTAGATGATGATGCCGATCACAACCAATGTGGCGTCGATGATAAAGCCGGACACGTCTTGCTTTACATCGCTATATTTCGCGATAATCCCGCTTATTACGTCTAATCCGCCAGTGGATCCATTGCCTAAGTAACCTAAAGCAACGCCAGTTCCAACAAGCGCTCCGCCGAAAAGGCCTGCCAAAATGGAATAGCCGATATCTCCATTCGCCACTTCTTCATACATCGTCGATAAACCAAGAAGGCTCCCGATATCTAGCCACATAAACAAAGCGAATATGGCGGGATAGACCAAGGAAGCGAAGGCCGTCTTCATGGCAAATTCCTTCCCCAATATCAAAAACCCAATGATGAGAAGAACCACTTGCACGATAGCGACAACCATGGAATTCGTGTCAAAGCCAAGGAGCGGTTCAAGATAATGGTTGGCGATAATGCCGATTGAGGCCACACCTCCACTTACGATATTGCACGGAGTGATAAAGGCGGCATCACCAAAAGAAAGAACGATGCAAGCAAGGAGCACTAAGGAATAGTTGCGAAGAATCCTCAGTTTCTCCGCTTTGCTCATCTTTTTCTTACTTTTTAGCAACGACATTTTTACGACTCTCCATCTCTAAATAAGCATAAAGGAAACGCTCAATGTTTCCGTCCATCACGCCATTGACATCAGATGTTTCTTCTCCGGTTCGATGATCCTTGACCATGGTGTAGGGGCAAAAGACATAGCTGCGGATCTGAGAGCCCCATTCGATGTTTTTCTGCTCGCCGACAATGGATTTCATCTGAGCGTCGCGCTCTTCGACTTTCTTTTGCATAAGCTTATCGCGCAGCATTTCCATGCAGGTTGCCTTATTCATCAATTGGCTGCGTTCGATTTCGCATTGGACGACGATGCCTGAGGGGAGATGCGTAATGCGTACGGCGCTTGATACTTTATTGACGTTTTGTCCGCCGGCTCCGCCGCTTCTGAAGGTGTCGACCTTCAAATCCTCTGGCCTTATTTCGACATCGCTCACTTCCCCGAATTCAGGGACGACATTGACTGAGGCAAACGAGGTATGCCTTCTCGCATTGGCGTCAAAAGGCGAAATCCTGACCAAACGATGAACGCCTTTCTCGCCTTTCAATAAGCCGTAGGCGTTATGCCCTGATATCTTTACGGTTGCGCTTTTGAGTCCCGCTTCATCTCCGTCTTCATAGGCTAAAACCTGCCATTTGAGCTTATTTCTTTCGCAGTATCTTCCATACATCCTAAAAAGCATGTCGGCCCAGTCTTGCGCTTCGGTGCCGCCGGCGCCTGGATGGATATCCAGCGTGCAATTAAGGGCGTCGAACTCGCCTGAGAACAATAAAAGATTCCTCAATTCCGAGATATTTTCATCCAGATCGCTTTCCATCATTTTGACGAGATCGATCATCTCTTTATCGTCAATCGATGAGGAAAGCAGCTCCGATAGGTCTTTATAGTCTTCTTGTATCCTTTTGTATGACTCGACTTTCTTTCGGGCATCGGCAAGTTCGTTCACGACTAGCAAGGCTGCCCTTTGGTCATTCCAAAAACCCTCTTGGTTTTGTTTTTCATCGAGTTCGGCGATTCTTTTACTTAACGCATCGAGGTCAAAGAGAATCACCGAGCTGCGAGACAAGAACGGATAACTTATCCGCTTTTTGCTTTAATTCGACTAGCTCTTCCATTTATTCCTTTATTCCTTATTTATTATCAGTGTCAGCTGGTTTGCTTTCTTCGCTTGGTTTTGTTTCAGCGGGCTTCTCGTTAGCCTCGATCGCCTCTGGTTTAACTTCTTTCGGGTTTTCGACTGGCGCTTCTGGCGCTTTCTTCACGATTTGCACATTCAAGAGGTTAAAGGCGGTATCGACCGCGACTTTCTCGTTCATTTCCCGGAAAAGGTCATAACCTTCGTTGACGTAATCCTGAAGCGGGTTGGTCTGGGCATAGCTACGAAGGTTGATACCCTCACGCAAATGCGCCATCGTGTCGATGTGCTTTTGCCAATTCCTATCGATGACGCTCAGCGAAATCTGGCGCTCAACCTGGTCAGCGACCTCGTTTGGCCACTGCTTTCTCTTTTCAACATATCTATTGTAGAGAAGCTCTCCTAAATCGTAACCGCATTCCTCGGCTGCCGCCCCATCGAAAGCAGCCACATTGAGGCTTCCTTCCGGCATGAAGCGCGGTTCCACTAAACGTTTCAGGGATTCACCCGAGATTTCGCCGATGGAAGAATCCGGGTCAACGGCTTTATTGGCCAAATAATTGCCAGCCGTGGAGAAGAAATCGTGAACCATGTTGACGATATCCTCAGCAAAGAGAATCGAGTCGCGCTTGTTATAGATGATTTGCCTTTGCTTGGCCAAAACATCGTCATAGTCTTTGAGGTTTTTGCGGATATCGAAGTTTTTGCCTTCGATTTGCTTTTGGGCATTCGTAACCGCATTTGTGAGCATTCTGTTCTCGTAAGAATCATCCTGCAAACTTTCAGTGAAGAGTTTGCGGAGATTTTCAGGCGCGAAACGCCTCATTAAATCATCGTCGAAGGAAACGAAGAAGCGGCTATAACCTGGGTCGCCTTGGCGGCCGGCACGACCGCGAAGCTGATTATCGATACGTCTTGATTCATGACGCTCAGTACCCAAAACGCATAAACCGCCTAATTCTTTGACGCCGGGACCGAGTTTGATATCGGTACCGCGACCAGCCATGTTAGTGGCCAAAGTGACGGCGCCTTGCTCACCGGCGTGAGAGATGATTTCGGCTTCACGTGCTTGGTTTTTGGCATTCAATACTTCATGTGGGACTTTTGCTTCGGTAAGCAAACGCGAAATCTCCTCGTTGCTTTCAACCGAGACCGTGCCGATAAGGATCGGCTGTCCTTTGGCATGACGCTCCTGGACTTCTTTGACGAGGGCTTTCAATTTGGCGTTATGAGTCGCGAAAATCAAATCGGTGTCGTCCTTTCTTTGGATAGGGCGATTTGGAGGGATAATCACGCACTTCATGTTATAGATAGTGTTGAATTCCTCTTCCTCGGTTTTGGCGGTACCGGTCATACCGGAGAGTTTGTGGTAAAGACGGAAGAAATTCTGATAAGTGATCGTCGCCATGACGGTCGTCTCTTGTTTGATTTCCACGCCTTCCTTGGCTTGGATGGCTTGCTGAAGCCCGTCATTGTATTCACGCCCTGGCATAATACGCCCGGTGAATTGATCGATTAATTGAATCTGGCGGTTTTTGTCGACCATGTATTCAACGTCTCTTGCCATGATGTAATTGGCTTTAAGAGCTTGGTGAATGCGGTGAACAAGATCTTGGTTCTCGGGATCGTAAAGATTGCGGATCCCGAACATTTTCTCAGCCTTTTCGTTGCCGGAATCAGTCAAAGAGCAGGTTTTGTCCTTGACGTCGATTTCGTAATCAACGTCCTTTTTGAGATATTTGACAAAGCGGTCGGCAACTTGGTATTGGCTTGCTGGGGCACGGCTTCCGCCAGAGATGATAAGAGGGGTGCGTGATTCATCAATCAAAATTGAGTCGGCTTCATCGACAATCGCGAATTCGAGCCCTCGCAAAACACGACCACGAAGATTCGGAGCCATGTTGTCACGAAGATAATCAAAGCCCAATTCAGAGTTCGTTGTGTAAGTGATATCGCAAGCATAGGCTTCGCGCTTTTCCTCAGGGCTCTTTTTGGCTAAGTTGACGCCAACCGTCAAACCGAGCCAACGATAAATTTGGCCCATCCACTCAGCATCACGCTCAGCGAGGTATTCGTTTACGGTGACAACGTGCACGCCTTTGCCAGTCAATGCGTTTAGATAAACGGCCATCGTTGCCGTCAAAGTCTTGCCTTCGCCAGTCCTCATTTCGGCGATATCGCCGTTGTTCAAAACAAGGGCGCCCATGATCTGAACCTTGAACGGCTTTTGCTTTAAAACGCGCCACGCGGCTTCGCGACAAACCGCAAAGGCTTCGTATTTGATCGACTCGAGCGGCTCGCCTTTCTGGAGCCTTTCCTGGAATTCTTTTGTTTTGGCAATGAGCTCTTCGTCGCTCAATTTCCCCATTGTTTCATCGTAAGCAAGGATATGCTCGGCTTCCCTTGCGTATTTATTGACTTCCCTTTGCTCAAGTCGGAAGAGTTTTTCGATAAAATTAGCCATTTTGTTACCTCGAACGAAAATCTTTAGAATTCTACCATTGCGCGTAATTGTAAGCAATTACGACAAGTGGGTATGCGCCATAACCAAAACACGCACATCTTTAGCCCCTCTTTCCTTCAAAAGCGATACCGAGGCCATAGAGGTCGCCCCGCTAGTCAACACATCGTCCACGAAGAGGATCTTTTTCCCTTTTATTTTTGGCGAGCCCTTGATTTTTATATATTCGCCAACCTTCAATCTGTCTTTGTATTTCAAATCCGCTTGCTTGACGTCCTTGCTTTTTTCCAAGCAATCAATAAAAGGCAAATTCAGCACCTTGAACATCTCTTTCACGTGAGAGAATCCACGTTTCTCATCTCTTGTGTGATAACTTGGGGAATTCACTAAATAAAAATCGTGAAAAATCAGGTGCAGGAGGCGCGACTGCTCCCCTAGGAAAACGGGGGCAAGCTCAACATCGCCGCACCCTTTGAAAAGAAAGAGCAGGTTCCTTATTTCATCATTGTAATCGTAGACGCTTGTTATGGGGACGCCCTTCATTTTGAAGTGTTCAAGCGAAGGGTTCATTTTATGGCGGCAACGCGAGCAGATCAGTCGCTTATGCCCCCATAATTCCGCCAAAAAGACGTCTTTGATCTCATTGAAGCAGATCTTACAAAAACGTGTTGCAGAATTCGATTTCATTCTTGGCTTTCTCCATCGACGCATTCACGCGTGTAGACAAAAAAATCACCTCGCCATTCGGAGCGTCCATCTTTCGCCCAGCCCTACCGGCGATTTGGATAAGAGTGCTAGAGGAATAGACACGGTCATCGTCGCTACCAAAGACAATGATTTGAAGATTCTTGATGGTTACCCCGCGTTCAAGGACAGAGGTTGTAACCAAGTACTGATACTTTCCTTTTTTGAAGTCGCTGATAATCTCATCACGCTTCTTCCTAACGCTGCTCACATAATTCCCGTTTGCCTCGAAAATGCGGAGAAAACGAAAAATATCCCTGCATTTCTCAATCGTCGATACAAAGATAAAACAAGGCTTTTTCTTAGATTTGTATTCTCTTATCTTTTTTATGAGATAGACCTTTTGAAGTGTAGAAGGAAGCCTTACGAAGCGAGGTACCGGTATTGGCTTCTTATGGAAGCGAGTGCGTAATTCGACAATATCGTGATTGGGCTTTTTGAACTCCTTGATCAAGGCTGGAGAAGGAGTTGCGCTCATCATGACGCAAGGCCCTTTTTTCGAGGCCTCATACATCGCAATAAGAACGTCGTTTCCCTTAAACGGAAAGGCATCTATCTCATCCATGACGAGCAAATCGAAATAATGCGGATAACGGTAAAGCTGATGAGTGGTCAAGATGATGATGTCGCCAGACAAATCATATGTATGCTCGCCATAGACAGCGACAACCTTATTTTCCGGGAAAGCTTCTTTTATGCGCCAATAAAGCTCGATGACGACATCACGCCTAGGAAGGGCGAATCCCACTTGTTTCCCAGCCCGTAACGCTAAAGCGATCACACCGTAGCTTAGCTCTGTTTTTCCAGCTCCGCAAACAGCATAGACTAAAGTGTCTATTCCCATTAAATAATTTTGCTGTATTTTTTCCGATATTCTCTTTTGGTCGTCGCTTAATGGATAATGCAGAATGAGCGGGGCTTCACTCGGCTTGACCTCTGAAGGAGGAGCCATTTCGCCAATGAAGGAAATGCATCTTCGGCAATATGGCTGCCCATTGAGATAGCCGATATAGCGCTCTTCTTCATTTCCGCACTTTGGACATACGAAACCATTCTCTTTCATCACCCATTAATAGAGTGGTTTTCGCTATTTTCGCAAAAAGAAAACCCCGCTTTAAGGAAACTAGTCGGGGCTTCTTTGCTTTTATTTTTCGAGTTCAGCGATTTTTTCGATCCTTTTTTGGTGACGCCCACCCTCGAATGGAGTTGATAAGAAGGCGTCAACGCGGGCTAAGACATCTTCCGTTTTCATGAACCTCGCGCCGAAAGCAATCATGTTCGCGTCATTGTGCTGGCGCGTCAATTTCGCCACTTCCAAATCATATCCGATGCCGCAACGAATGCCTTTGACCTTGTTCGCGGCAATGGAGATACCTTCACCAGTTCCGCAACATAAAATCCCAAAATCGGCCTTTTTGTCTCGGACATCATATGCGACCTTGGCGGCAAAATCGGCATAATCGCAGCTATCGGAAGTATAGGTTCCTTCGTCTACTACCTGATATCCTTCCTTTTCTAGGTGCTCCTTGATTGCGGATTTAAGCTCTAATCCCGCATGATCTGATCCTAAAGAAATTTTCATCATAGGCTCCTCCAATATTTCTCTATCTCCTCAAAAGGGACTGGCCCCTTGCGAATCAATGATATCGAATCTCCCTTGCTCAAATCGACGATGGTCGAAGGCGTCAAGGAAGTGCATTCGCCTTTAACGATGCCAGCGCACTCTCCGTCGAATATGGAAACGACTTCATCGTAATATCGGCTCGTCGGTTCGCCGCTTCTATTCGCGGATGTCACTAAACAGGGTTTGCCAACGGCTTTGAAGAGAGAGCGAATATAGTCGTCATCCGGAACCCTGATGCCGATAACATCGGTGCCGAGAGTTACCCAGCTTGGCAGATCTTTTTTTGCGCGAACTAGAAAAGTAAGCTCTCCAGGCAAAAACTTTTCCATGACGCGTTTGGCTTTTCCTTCTGCTGAGCAATATAGGAGAGCCTCCTTCAATGATGAACACATAAGGGAAAAGGGTTTATTTGGCGGCCTTCTTTTGATTTCGACCATTTTTTGGAAGGCCGATTCATTGTCGAAAATGCCTCCTAGCCCATATACGGTTTCCGTCGGAAATACGAGGATTTCTCCATTTCGTAGGACTTCTGCGGCGTTTTCTACTTCTGACTCGTTGAATTTAAGCGTTTTCATCATTATCCCTTAGAAACACAAACAAAAAGCGTTTCATGCCATTCAAATCGTCAACGAATTCGTATTCATAATCTTCAAGATGCTTGCTCATAAGCTCTATGAGCCAATTCACCAAATCGGGCGATATCTCAAAGGCCATGAACAGAGCATGCTTTTTGACTTTCGCGGCATTTGCGAATATCTTCTCGTAAACGCTGTTATTTTTATCTAACCAAAGAGCACTGTCTGGCTCATAATCCCGGACAGATGCCTGCGCATCCTCTTTGTTCAAGATATAAGGAGGATTAGAAACGATGATATCCAATTTTTGTTTTTTGGCGATAAATGGCGATAAAGCGTCACCTTCAACGGTTTCGATAGGAAGGTTATATGCCTCGAAGTTCTTCTTTGCGACGCTTAAAGCAGATGAAGAAATATCGCTTGCGCTGATTAGCCAATTGGGGAAAAACTGCTTTAAGGCGAGGGCGATTGCCCCGCTCCCCGTTCCAATATCGGCGGCAACTAGATAGTTGCGCGGATCAAAATAATCGCGGATTCGCTCGGTGATGAGGGCGACCAATTCCTCAGTCTCGCCTCTAGGGATGAGGACGTTTTCATCAACGTAAAGCTTATTCTGCAAAAAAGAAGCTTCATGCATCACATACTCAACGGGTTTTCCTTTTTTGAGCTCTTCTAGCTGCGAATAGAAAACCTTTTCGCTTTTCATCTCTTTGTCGCGATTGAAAATGACGTCTATTTGCTCATGAAAACCTTCATCGTGAGCGATAAGGCGGCGGATGTCGGCGCCAGAAATATCATTGTCTTTCGCGATGGCGAGGGCTTTATTGTAGACTTCCCCGACACTAGCCATTCTTGTGTTCCTCTTCCAAGAGCTTTTGCTCCTGATCGAAGTGAATCAAAGCGGCGATTATATCGTCGAGCTCGCCTTCCATTACGCGATCGAGCGTATTGGTGGTAAAGCCGATGCGGTGATCGGTTACGCGATTTTGCGGATAGTTGTAAGTGCGGATTTTCTCAGACCGCTCGCCGGTCCCGACTTTGAGTTTCCTTTCGCTGGCGCGAGCGCTATCTTCAATCTCTTGATAATAAGCCTTAACTTTCGCGCGAATCATCCGCATGCAGATTTCCTTATTCTGAAGCTGCGCTTTTTCTGTTTGGCAAGAAACAACGATGCCAGTCGGAATATGCGTGACGCGCACAGCCGACTCGGTTTTATTGACGTTTTGGCCGCCAGCGCCTTGGCTACGATAGGTATCGACTTTCAAATCGGCTGGGTTTATCTGAACATCGACTTCCTCAGCTTCAGGCATCACCAAAACGGTGGCGGTTGAAGTGTGAATCCTGCCGCTTGCTTCCGTCTTAGGGACCCTTTGGACGCGATGGGCGCCGCTCTCGAATTTCAGCTTCGAGTAAACGTTCTCCCCTTTGACCATGAAAGAGACATAGGAATATCCGCCAGCTGCGCCTTCTTCTCCATCCAAATACTGTATTTTCCAGCCTTGGTTTTCGCTATAACGGGTGTACATTCTAAGCAAGTCGCCGGCAAAAATATTGGCCTCATCCCCGCCTACGGCACCCCTTATCTCGACGATGATGTTTTTGGAGTCGTTGGGGTCTTTCGGCAAAAGAAGCTCACGCAAAGAAACCTCGATTTCGGCCATCTTCTCTTCGCAGGCTTTCTTCTCCTCTTTTCCTAGTTCAGCAAGCTCTTCATCGCTCCCGTTAGCCATTTCATTCGCGTCTATGGCGTCTTTCTCCAATTTTAAATACGAAGAATAAGCTTCATAGGCATCCCTTAATGAAGCTTGTTCTTTCGACAAGGCGGTCAACTTCGGGACGTTGTTGGAAAAGTCTTCATTGCCCAATTCCTCTTCGATTTCCTCAAAACGTTTTTTCGTCGTTTCAAGGCGTTTACGCATGCTTTCTTCCATATCTCGTCCTCTTGCGGTGCGATTATAGCACTTGGCCTATGTTCTAACTAGTTAGAAAGAGGGTATGGGTTTATAATCTTGGCTATGGCATATCGTTCCCTTTATTTAAAATACCGCCCTCAGAAATTCGAAGAAGTAGCTGGCCAAAAAGCCATTGTCCAAACGCTGCGCAATTCGTTATCCGCAAACAAAATCGGGCACGCTTATCTTTTTGCCGGCCCACGTGGAACTGGCAAAACGACCATGGCTAGGCTATTCGCCAAAGCATTAGATTGCGAGGAGGGGCTCGGGCATCAGTGCTGCGAGTGCCAAAATTGCTTATCGATCGCTGACGGCTCACATCCAGACGTAATCGAGATCGATGCCGCTAGCAATAATGGCGTAGATCAAGTCAGAGAACTCATCGACAAAGTCAAATACGCTCCGATTAAAGGAAAATACAAAGTCTACATCATTGACGAAGTGCATATGATGACCCCAGGCGCGTTCAACGCTTTGCTGAAAACGCTTGAAGAGCCGCCGGAAAACGTCATTTTCATCCTTTGCACCACCGAACCCCATAAAGTTTTGCCGACCATCTTAAGCCGTTGCCAAAGATTCGACTTCGGCAAAATCTCCGAGCAAGACATGGGCAAAAAACTCAAAGAGGTTCTTGCTGATGAACAAGCCGAATTCGATGATGGCGGAATTGAAGCCGTTATTTCTTTGGCGGATGGGGGAATGCGCGATTCTTTGTCAATCATGGACCAAGTCCTCGCTTATAGCGGGAACCGCCTTTTCGAGAAAGATGTCTTAGACCTATATGGCTTAGCCTCCAACGATGAAAAGATATCTTTGCTCATCGATGTGGCGAAAGGGAACGTGGCTTCTTTGCTGAACCGCGTAAAGGAATACAGCATCAGCGGCATCGATATTCGCCGTCTGACTTCCGACCTCATCGCCGTTTTGAAAGATCTGATCGTCTATGAGAAAACCTCGGACGCTTCATTGCTTGCGAAAATAAACGAGAAAAACGCCAAAGACCTGTCGTCGTATTTCACTTATGATGAGGCGTTGAAGATCGTTTATGAATTCGTGACAACGCAAAACGGCTACAAGAACATCACCGATGTCCTGTCTTTGTTTGAATTATGCTTGATAAAAATAGCCGCAAAAGAAACGCCTGCCATCAAAAAGGAAAGCAAGCCGGTAGAGCAAGCAAAGCCTATCATCAAAGAAACCATCACTCCAAAAATAGAGGAGAGAAAAGAAGAAGAGAAGCCAATAATCGAACCAGCGAAAACCGCTCCTGAGCCAATGAAAGAGAAACCGCCTCTCGCCTCTAGCGATGACGAATACGGGCAACCCCTAGAAGAGCCTCCTTCCTTCTTGTTCGAAAGCGAAAGCAAAAAAGATGAAGAAAACAAACCTAAGATGACCGCAAGCTTGATAAACGTCAGCAACATCCAAAAACTCCCGATCGCCACCGAAGGGGAAATGTACGAACTGCCTGACGATGAGATTATCAAGATAATGGTGAAGGGCGATAAAAGCGAAAGAACGAAGCTCTTAAACAATTGGAAGGAATTCTCCTTGCTGAGGGAAGACGCTGACCTAGGACCGTTTGCGACCCTTCTAGCGAGCACCCACCCCCTATGCCTCTCGAAAGAAGCGCTTATTCTCGTGACCGACTTCACGAAATTACGCAACAAGGCCAATATCAAAGCCAATCAGGAGACAATCGAGGAGATGATCGCCCAGCTCCTTGGAAGGCGCGTGTTCGTCTTCACCCTCGATCCAAATGAAAGAAGCCGCATCTTAAACTATTTCTATTCGCTACAACAAGTCAAAAAATTGCCAGACAAAGCGACTTCAAAAGTGAATCTGCCGAATTAAGCAATAATCAAATAAAAGGAGAAATAACATGAATCCAATGCAGCAAATGCTTATGCAAGCGCAAAAAATGCAGCGCGAACTAGCGAAAGCCAAAAGCGAACTCGCGGAGAAAGAATTCAAAGTGAGCAAAGCCGGCATGGTCGAGGTAGTCTTGAAAGGGGATGGGATGGTTGCCTCTATCTCAATCGATAAGGATGCTATCGATCCGGAAAATGTCGAAATGCTCCAAGACACGATCAAGATGGCCATCAATGAAGGCATAGAGAAAGTACAGCAAGAATCTGATGCCATCGAAGAGAAAATCACCGGCAGAACCGGCTTGCCTTTTTAAATATTCATGAAAGAGCTCTCTTCGATCGTTTCATTGACGGACAGCTTTTCGAAGCTTCCTGGCGTAGGCAATAAATCCGCTGAAAGGATGGCATACGCCGTTTTAGGAATGAGTAATGAGAGCAAGGAGCAATTCATTCACGCAATCGAAGATGTCGGGTCAAAAATCCATAAATGCCCGATATGCGGACTCTATATGGAGGGCGAAGGCTGCCCCGTTTGTTCCGATGAGACACGCGACCATTCGACAATTGTGGTAGTAAGCGAATACAAAGAAGCTTTGGCAATCGAGAAAATGAATTCCTACCATGGGCTCTATCACGTTTTAGGAGGGCTCATTAATGCCTCAAAAGGGATCCTTGCCGGCGACATCGCCATCGATCCATTGCTCCACCGCCTTGAAAATGGCGCAGTGAAAGAAGTCATCATCGCCATCAGCCCAACCTTGGAAGGGCAAACGACGGGCTTATTCATCGCGAAAATGCTAGAAGGCAAGAACGTCATCGTGACACGGTTAGGATATGGACTGCCAATGGGGGCGAGTCTTGATTACACCGACGCCTTGACTTTGTCCAAGGCATTCGAGGGGAGGAGAAAACTATAATGTTCATCACGCTTGAAGGCGGCGAAGGCTCAGGAAAAAGCACCGCCATAAAAATAATCGTCCCTCGTTTGGAAAAACTCGGATATGAGGTCGTTTTGACGCGTGAGCCTGGAGGCACACCGATTTCCGAAGAGATCCGCAACGTCATTTTGGACAAAAAGAACACGGCGATGGACCCTATGACAGAAGCCTTGCTTTATGCCGCAAGCCGCCGTCAGCATATCGTAGAGAAAATAAAGCCGGCCCTGCAAGAAGGCAAAATCGTCATCAGCGACCGCTTTTTGGACTCTTCTTTAGCCTATCAAGGAGGAGCAAGAGGCTTAGGCATCGATAGGGTGTACGAGTTGAACCAATACGCTACCGATGGGCTATTGCCTGATCTGACCATCTTTTTTGAGCTCAAACCGCAAGAAGGATTGAAAAGAATCGAGGCTAACGCCAATCGGGAAGTCAATCGCCTAGACGTTGAAAAAATGTCCTTCCACGAAGTCGTATATAACTCTTTTGAAACCTTATGCGCCAAATTCCCGAATCGGATCGTAAGAATAGACGCAAGCAAAAAGGCCGAAGAAGTTGCTGATGAAGCTTATGAGGAGATCTTGAAGAGATTGCACTGATATGCGCTTTTCCTCTTACCTAGAAAACCATCAACCGCTCCTCTACAAGGCCTTACTGGAAGCTTTTTCGCATCAAAGGGTGTCCCATGCCTATCTATTGACTGGCGAAAGCGGAGCCCCATTAAAAGAAACCGCTTATTTCATCGCCGAGTCGTTGCTTTGCCTTCACCCTTCCCCTTTAGCGGATGAATCATGCTCAAACTGCAAGCGCATTGAGCAAAACCTATATACCGATCTGCTGTTTTTGGATGGAAGCGCCGGCTCCATTAAAAAAGACGATGTGGCCGGAATCGTGAACGGCTTTTCCAAAACGCCGAACGAGGCTAAAGGCATCATGGTTTATATAATCCACCTGGTGGAGAATATGACGAGTGAAGCCGTGAATGCTTTGCTCAAATTTTTGGAGGAGCCATCGCAGAATTGCTACGCCATATTGACAAGCCAAAACCCATCTCGCATCCTCCCGACCATCGTAAGCAGATGCGAAACTCTGCGCCTATTCCAACTGCCTATCGAAGAAGTGATAAACGACGCTCTAGCTCTAGATGTGTCTAAAGCCGATGCGGAAATATTGGCTCATTTCGTAAATAGTGCCGATATTATCGCCATAGAGAGAGAAAGCGATGCCTATAAAAAGGCCAAAAGCGCCTTCTTGGTCGCGCTTCAATCGCTTTCTTCCTCGAGAGAAGAAGCTATCTATAACTTCGAAAAAGATATTTGCGAACTCGTCGGGAACAAAGAAGGATGCCGTTACTTCCTGGATATGCTTTCTTTGGCCTATCATGATTTAATCGCTCTTCGTCATGGGAGCGAAGCCTCATTAAGTTGCTATAATGAATTGCTTTCGCCGCTATCAAAAAGAATCAAACGCCCAGAAAAGGGTTTGGAGACAATCTTGAGAGTGAGGTCGGAACTGGATTTGAATCTCTCGCCATCCCTCTTGCTCGACCACTTAGCGAATGAATTAACAAAGGAGTAGCATATGCCTGCAACCGATTATCAATATTACGTTGGAATCCGCTTAACCAACGCCAGCAAATCATATTACTTTGGGACCGATTTCTCTGATTTGAAAATCGGCGACCACGTTATCGTAGACACCGTATCCGGCTTAGAGCTAGGCATTGTGGCCTCGGCTCCTTTGTCCACCGCTATTTATTCTTCCTCCTTAGCCCTTAAGCCAATCCTAAGGAAAGCGACAAAAGATGATGAGAGCAATTATCGTTTTTATGAAAAGCAGGCCAGAATCGCGATGAATATTACCGAAGAAGAAGTAAAACGACTTGGCTTGGGGATGAATCTTTTAGGAGCGAATTACACCTTGGACGGGAGCAAGATCACCATAACCTATACCTCTGATGCCCGCGTTGATTTCCGTGAGCTATTAAGACTTTTGGCGCCTCAGCTTCATGCCCGCATCGAGCTTCATCAGATCGCTAGCCGCGACAAAGCCAAGATGGTTGGCGGAATCGCCATATGCGGTTTGCCTTTATGCTGCAGCACCTTCATCAGCGAATTTGACGGCATATCCATTTCCAGAGCCAAAAACCAGATGCTCACTTTGAATATCCCAAAGCTCTCCGGACCGTGCGGAAAGCTCATATGCTGTTTGCTCTACGAAGATGATATGTATACTGACGCCAAGAAAGACTATCCGCACGTCGGGGCGTCAATCCGCTTGCCAGAAGGCGAATACACCGTTTCCGGTTTCAACATCCTTTCGCGCACCGTCAAATTGGAAAACCCGCTCGACACCAAGGTAATCCCGCTCGACGAATTCAACAACGCGATGAAAAAAGCGCGTGGCTCATATCAAAAACAAGCCTCTAGCGAAGGAGCCAATTAGTGATCCGCGAAGGGAACTTCGAAGGAAAAAAGCCGCTTCTCTATTTAGTGGCTACCCCTATAGGAAATCTCGCCGAATTTTCTTCGCGCGCCCAAAGCATACTTCAGGAAATGGATTACATTGCCTGCGAGGACACCAGGAATTCAGGCCTTTTGTTTTCGCGTTTCGGCATTAAAAAAGCCCTGATTTCCTGCCACGAGCATAACGAGGAAGAAGCTTCCGCGAAAATCATCGAACTGCTTTTGGAAGGCAAGAAAATAGCCTATGTCAGCGATGCTGGCTATCCAACCGTCAGCGATCCTGGCTCCCGTTTAGTGAAAAGAGCAATCGAGAACGGCATAAAAGTCTCGGTGGTAAACGGCCCAAGCGCCTCTTTGTGCGCTTTGGCGGCAAGCGGGCTTGATACATCGCATTATTATTTCGAGGGTTTCTTGCCAAGCAAGGCAGCTGAGATGAAACGCGAATTAAATGAGCTTAAAGAAAGAAAAGAGACGATCATTTTCTATGAATCGCCACATAGGATAAACCGCACTCTCCTTGCCATCAAAGAAGCTTTTGGGCCTGATAGAAAGGCCTGCTTAGGGAGAGAGCTGACGAAACTTCACGAGGAATACATCCGCGCTTCGATCGGCGAGCTTGCGGATATCGACCCCTCTACCCTCATTGGAGAGATGGTGATTATCGTCGAAGGGAAAAAGAAAGAAGAGAGCACGCTGTCTGATCAAGAGATAAAATCCCTTTTGGCGGAATTAAGCAAAACCATGAAAAGCAAAGAGGCCATCAACAAGGTGGCGAAAGAAAACAATCTTCCGAAAAACCGCGTTTACGATATTTATCTATCGATGAAATAAAGCTTAAGCCTCATCGCTCAACGAATTGCTTTTCTTGCTACGCTTCCAGAGCAAATACAAAGTAAGCTCATATCCAAAATAGATAATCACGGCCGCAACCGATAAAGCAACGCCCGTTTTCAAGGTCGGAGTCATGTAATTGAGGGAATAGCTGACCTCGCCGCTTGGGGCAAGGAAACCAACGAATCCGCCATCAAGCTTGAAAGTCTCGCATTCTTCCGTGACTTTCGTTCCATCTTCTTTTGTGTAAGTCGCCTCTACGCTCCAGCCTGCATCATACCCCAAAGACGTTACGCAAATGCGTTTCTTGGAGAAATTGGTTTTGAAAGTGAATTTGTTCACGGAATAGGCAACATCGCTCAGCGCATATTCCTGATCGCTTGATAACTTGTTGAATTTTGCCTCAAAGTCAGATCTTTCCTGTTTTAGCAAAAGGGGACGCGAGATATTTTCAGTCGAATTTCCTTCTTCTTTTCGGCAATACACGATAGCCTTCACTTTCCCTGGCGCATAGAAACCATACAGGCCGTTATAAGACGAGGATCCGCTGGATATCAAATTGCTTATGGCCCAATATTCATAATTGAGCAAAGTGTTTTCTTTAAGGAGATTGCCGTCAGAATCAAAGGTATCCCCTATCATATAAATGCGCGTGCGGGCGCTCGAAGTATAACCGAGCAAGAAATAGGCTCCCGTTGCATCGGTGTTCAAATAATCGCCATTTTCTTTTTTCCAGACGATTTTCTCATCATCTTGCCCGTATTGCCCGCTTGTCCCTATTGAGACTGGCTCCTTGCTCCAAACGCTCGCGTCGTTCAAGAAACTGCCTGGGTCTTCATAATGGAACCCATATCCCTCTTTGGTGACGTATTTATAGCCGGTCAAACTTGAGGTTATGTTGGTGTATGTTGAATAGGCGCTTGGAGCTGAAGAAAGGGAAAATCCTTGCGGAATCTCACTATTTTCTTCAAAAATGGCTCCGTTTAAATAACATTCTTCATTGCGCGTTATCTCTTTAAAGCCATCATATCCATATTTCGATTCATAAAAATTCGATGAATTATCGACGCTTGAATCCTCGTTTGCCTTTATTTGATAAACGTTATCGACGGCATGGCCAAGAGTTGAGACGGTTGGGCTTTGATAAACGCGGAATCTCTCATTTTGATAAATGACTTTTGAGCCAAAAGGAACATTGTAGGAATAGCTTTGCTCATCCCAGTCGCCATATCCTTCGTTTCTTATGATGTAATATTTATAGCCCATCGCGTAATCGAAGTCGGCGCGCTTATTCGCGTAGTACCCGCTCCACGTCTTGTTTGTGATCATTTTCCCGTAAACCGGCCCATAAGTGTGCTCATTGGAAACAACATGGGAGAATCTTCCAAGCTCTGCCACGTCGTAATTGAAGAGGGAGTGGAAATTGCTGGAGCCGTTATAGCCGAAAGCCATAGAGGCGTTTTTCTCATTGCTGCCATCTTGATAAGTGCGGAAGAAAGACGAATCCTGCTCGTTCATATAATCGGTAGCGTCTTGCAAAAGCGAGGCGTTGTAAGCGCCGCCATTATAGCTGTACTTGTAACTCCACGAGCTTCCATAAGCGAAGCTCATGTTGCCTGCAACGATGATTTCCACCGCGATCATGCCCGTCAAGATGTAATGGAGGTTCTCTTTGTTGCGGAAGAAATAAATGAGGAGCGATTCGACGATGACAAGGGCGATCTGATAGAAAACGACCCAAAGGAGGCTATAGCCGTTCACCACGGCCGGAACATTGAAGGTGTAGTAATAATAAGAGGAAAAATTCAGAGGATTGCTTTGTTTTCCCGATAACGCCGCTTTGGTGATGATGAAGGTTAGAACCGTCAATATGCAAGCTAGAAGGCTTGCAAAAGGCAACTGCCAATCAGGGTTCTTCTTAATATCGTCAAGCCCTTTGCACCCCTCACGGATAATAAGCGGCACAAGGACGATAAACCATCTTCCATATCCATCCCCCGTGAAGGCATAAAAGAAATAATAGGCGAAAGTCGTGAAGACGAAATAAGAGCAGACCGCAAAGCCGATTAGATGCTCCCAATCTTTTTTCCTGATGTGCGTAATCAGATTATAGATAAAGAAAATCGCCATCGGGGTGTAACAGAACAAAGATGCGGTCCAAGCATCATATGCATAATCGGTCGTTGAGCGGATAAGAGGCAGCCAAAGATAGTTGCAGGTCGGATAAAAGAAACTCACGAGCCCCATCAATTCGCGGCTGCTATTGCCGCCAACCATCTGGAAGAGAAGAGAGAAGACGGTCCCTACATCAAAGCTCGCGAATGCGCTCTTGAGGGAGGCTAAGTAAGCGGCGCCGATTGAAACTGTTCTTCCGGATAACGAACTCTCGCGCAATGACGGGAGCAAGGTCCAAGAGCAAAGCATGAGGCCGAGAGCGAAGGAACATATGCCCATGACGATGACTTCGAGATTCTCTTTCCCGTTTCTTTGCTTGATCGTCCAGAAAAAGCGCCAAAGAGCGTACAAGACGCCGAAAATGCACAAAACGACGAGGAAGAAGAAAGAGATGATCCCTAGTAAGAATAACCCGAAAATCAAAGTCGTCGGTTTTCTTTCCTTGATGACTTTCTCGATCCCCAAAAGGATGAGAGGCACCGTAAGGCACATGCTTACTGTGCTTGGGAAGCCGACCATGAAATTGAGGTAGCCTGAATAGGCAAAGGCCAAAGCGCCGACGCGTGAGCTTTTTTCGCTCACCCCCATATATTTGAGATAAGCGCGCATCGTAAGCGCGCCAAAGGCTCCTTTTAAGCAAGCCGCGAAAGCGAAAACCTGCGGAACGGCGACCCGGGGAAAGAAAACGACAAGAAAGACAAATGGGTCGAATAGCCCGTAATAACTATTCGATCCTATATTGTCGGTTCCAAAAAACGTCGATGGATCGTAAAGAGTGAATACCCCGGTTTTGAAAAAATAATGCCACTCATCATAAAAGCGGTAGGCAAATTGGGTATATTGGCTGCTATAGTCCCAGCCATAGAGCTGGGTTCCGCTATTGGAGAAAAGGGAGTAGGCCATCCAAAGCACTCCGACGAAAAAGACAAAAACGAAATACCAAAAAAGGCTTTGCCAATTGCTTAGCCATGGCGCGTGTTTTTTCAACCAAAGGGCAGCTTTGCTTTCCTGCTTTTTGCGCAGCTCCCCTAAACTAACCTCATTCTCCATAAACAAACCGAGAAATGGTTATTGCGCCGCTTCTTCTTTCTCTTCGCCCGAGATTCCGACAACCCCATCAACCGGCATCGAGAAGGCGATGCCTTGGCCTTTTGAGTGGATATTCACGTCAGCTGTAATCTGGGTGAGAACGGCATCGCGGATATCCTTCTCAACCAAAATCATGACGATCTGCTTTTCTGGAGTGATGACGACGCCATAGAATTTTTCGATATCTTTGTTGCCGGTTCCGCGGGCATTGATGATCGTTCCGCCTCTAGCCCCGGCGCGTTTGGCGGCATTCATGACCAAATCGGTGCAACCGTTATTGACGATGGCGAAAATCGCTTCGTATTCTTTCGCGTTTTCCATTTTGCTAATACCTCTTTCTGCCTCTTTGGGCTCAATTCTTCTATCAGTAAGGAATTTGTATGTGCTGACTCCTGCCACGGCATTGATATCTAGCATGAAGGCAATGCCCTTCGCGGCCGTCGAAACGGAGAATCTTTCCTCTAGCAAAGTCGCTAAAGAAGTCCAATCGCGACGTTTTATCGTCGATAAGATAATCTGCTTTTTCTGCTCGCCAAAGCCTAGAACGTCGTAGAGATCGTTTCTCGCGGTCCCTTCGCCGTGCGTGATGAAACTGACGGCGCTATTGACGCCATGGAGAAGATTCACGATTGCCGCGGCTTGCCCATCGTTTACGACCGTAATGACTAGACCGAGTTTCTCCAAGTGGTGGTCTTTTTCATAAGGCGTGGCGTTTTTCGCCTCGTTAGAGGCATTCTCCGCACGCCTTTCTTTGATTTCTTCCCTGATTTCCTTCAGCGTCGGAATCTCTTCTTTTTTGGGCAAGGATTTCCGAACGATATAGGCTACTTTCTTTTCTTCGCTCATAAACTCTCCTCAAAATGAATGACTTGGGTATCGTTTGGCTCGATGAAGCGCTGACGGGCGCGACGATAAGTAAGCGAGCGTTTGATGCCAGCATACAAACCTACGAGCTGAATGACGATAAGAGGCATCAAAGCGATCATCGCGACGCAGCCAAAAGCGTCTTGATAAACGTGGTCGGTGCCATGCTGAGAGATGGTAAAGCCGATGCAAAAAGGCATAACGAAAGTCGAAGCCATAGGCCCACTTGCGACACCTCCCGAGTCAAAAGCCATAGATGTATAGATCTTCGGCACGAGGAAAGACAAAGCCAAAGCGATGATATATCCCGGCACCATGTAGTAAAGAATGCTGAATGAATAATGGGCGCGGATAACCGCCAAAGCGACACCGCCCGCAATCGCGATAGCGAGGGCCGCAAGAACCGTTTTCGATTTGATGGTCCCTTCGCTAACCGTCTCGATTTGATGAACAAGGACGTGGACGGCAGGCTCAGCAAGGACGCCGAATAAACCAAAGAGGGCGCCGGTGGCGATGGCAATCGGATATAAGCTCTCATGGGCTGGTGAACCTAAATATTTGCCGATTTCGTTTGCGATTGGCAAAAAGCCTGTATTGACCGCCCCAAGGAAGATAACAAGGCCGACATAGGCATAAACTAGACCGACAAGGATACGCATAATCTGCTTGAATGAGATACGGACGAAGATGAAATTGTAGATAAGGAAGAAAACGAAAACCGGGGCGATGGCGATGGCAACGTTTTTGACCTCTTCGAATAAATGCTCCAATAAGCCCATCCCGAAAGTTGGCCAGAAAGCTTCCCAAGTGCTGAAATCAATCGAGATAACAGCCTCTTGATACGACAAAGAGTCGATGTCTTCAAATAATGATAAGACCATGACCGTCAAAATCGGGCCGACAGAAGCTAAAGCAGTGAGGCCGAAGGAATCGCCTCCGCCATCATCGCTCTTTTTGCTGGCTGCTAAGCCTGCACCAAAGGCAAGGATGAAAGGAACGGTTACAGGTCCTGTCGTAACGCCACCCGAATCAAAGCAGATCGGGAGGAATTTCGGATTGACGAGACCCGCCAATGCAAAGACGATGCCGTAAAAGCAGATGAACATGACGTTAAGATTCTTCTTGAAGAGAATACGCAAAACGCCAAAAACGACGAATAAGCCGACGCCGACCCCGACCGAAATGATGAGTATTTGCTCATTCCATCCGATTTGATCGGCCATAACCTTCAGATCTGGTTCAGCGATCGTGACAAGGACGCCGATGATGAAAGTCATCAAAATGACGAGAAACAGTTTCTTCTGCTTAAAGAGGGTTTCGCCGATAATGGTGCCGACCTTTGACATGTATTGCTCAGCGCCATTATTGAAGAAGGTGAGGCCAAAGGCGATCAAAAAGGCGCAAATGAGGAAGCACACAAGCTCCGACCAGGGCATTACTTGGTCACCCGTAAGCAAGGGCAAGGTGCAGACCAAAATCGTGACGACCACGATAATCGGCAAAACGCAAATAAGCGACTCCCAGAATTTCTTGAGCCAAAAAACGAAAAGATTGTCCTTATTTCTTTTTGTTTTTTTCTTTTTTGGCGCTGGGCTTTTTGCTTCGGTTGCCAGAGAGGCTTCCGTCTTTGGCGTCTCGATGGTGTAAACTGGCGCCATTTCCGTTTTCTCTTGTTCCATTTTTAACCTCCTTTTTCTTTTCCGCGCTTTTATCCATAAACATTAACGATTTGAATACGTCGGGCATTGGACTTTTTATATCATATTTTTTGTTATTGAGCGGATTAGTGAATTCAAGCTCATAAGCATGTAAGCCGAGCCGGTGCAGCGGATCTGGCGGCTCCCCGTATTTATCATCTCCGATAACGTAGTGTCCGATGTTCCCAAGCTGCACGCGGATTTGGTTTTTCCTCCCCGAGGAAATATTGACGTCGAGCAAAGAATATCCGCCTTTTGCGGTGATTTTGGTGAAATCGGTGATGGCTAGCTTGCCTTTTGATTTGTTTTTGGTGACATAAACGAGTTGAAAATTATCTTGAGACAGATAATTTTCCAAATGCTTAGAAGAAGGGCAGTCCTCACCTTCGACAATCGCATAATATCCTCTTTTGCTGACGATATCCTGCCAATTGTTTTGAAGAGCCTCCCTAACTTCGTGGCTTTTGGCGAAGACAAGCACGCCAGAGGTATCCTCGTCAAGGCGATGAACGACAAATATGCGGGCGTTGTGGTCTTTGTTCGTTATATAGTCGCTCACCATTCGATAAGCAGTGCGGCCCTTTTCTCTCTCTGTCGCCACTGAAAGAAGCCCCGAAGGCTTATCGATCGCAATGATGTCATCATCTTCGTAGAGTATAGGGACATCACGCCTGTTTTTTCTTGCGATTCTATCCCGGCTAACAACGACTTCGTCTTCTGGATAAAGCTTGAAAGCGAAAAGGGTAGTCGGCGCTCCGCCAACGGAAACCTGCTGGCTTGCGATGATATGGCGTATCTGGGAGCGGTTTAGCCCAGGCATCTTCATCTCTAAAAACGGCAAAAGCTCGCATTCTTTATAAACCAAAAAGGTCTTGATCCTGTTCGGATTGACAAGTCCTTTTTTCCCTCGATGCGCTTTTTTGTCGTTTTTGTTCATTAGAGAGAATTATACGGCATAAAACGCTTAATTCAGCCGATAGATTTCTCTATTTTGTCCAATAATTCTTCGCAATCTTTTCTCCCTAGCTCGTATAGGGGGCAGATTTTGGAGCCTCTCCGCTCAAAAAAGCTGATGTCCGTGCTTTTTGAAGGCCAAACGACGATGACTCTTCCTTCTTCTTCCAAACGCTCAAGTTCCTCCATGTGCTCATTGAAAAGCTCATGATTCTTGAGTTCGCATTCGACGAATTTCGGATATTTTTTGTAGCGGTCTTTGACAATCGTTTTTTCGATGCTCCCGATATCTCCGTATCTGAATCCGCGTGGGCGTGTGCAGATGACCACGATTTTCGAGACGCCATCTTCGAGCATTTTGTGATAGGGGATTCTCTCCACAATTCCCCCGTCTAAGCAAGGAAGGCCATTTACCATAATCGGTTTTTTCGTGAACATCGGCAAAGAGCAGCTGGCGGCTAAACCATCATAAAAATGCTCGTCTTTTTTGTTCCAATAAGTCGGACTTCCATCCAAGCAATTGGTGCTTACCGCATAGAAATCGGTTTCCGAATTATAAAAGGCCTCATCATTGAAAGGGAAAATGGCTTTTGCGTCCTGGAATAGCCATGGGAAATTGAAGAAATTGCCTTTCTTCAAAAAATGAGCGAAGGAGACGAATCGGGGATCATGCATGGCCTTAAGCATGATTTCGATGGTTCTGCCTTTTTCTTTCGCCGTGTAATTCGCGCCCACCAAAGCGCCGGCGCTCGTGCCGTAACACAGAGATGCATATAGGCCTTTTTCCATCAAAACGTCAACGGCCCCAGCCGCGTACGCCCCACGGATCCCTCCGCCTTGAATCGCCAATCCCCACTTATGCATCGCTTATCGCCTCCATGAAATAATCAGCCACAATGTTGCGAAGGTAATTGGCGTCACGCTCTAAAACGGTAAAATTCTTGCCGTATTTGCCATCGCTTATGTATGACAATGTTATTACGTTATATCGTTCATTATCCTTTAATGAAGAAGAATCTTCATCACAATACGAATAATAATAGCTGCCGTTATTCAAATAGAGCCTCTTGAGATCGCTGCCCATTATTGAGCATATATTATTCGTGTTATCGAAAGGCAAAGCCGCGTAAATCTGTCCATAGCTGACTTCGCCCGCCGGTATCGTTTGTCTTACCCCACCTGAATTGATGACGGAGGCTACCACGTTATATTGATGGTATGTATCGTCAGCGTAACGATATAGCGCTTTGGAGGCTATTGCCCCTATATCGTCTCTTGAAAGGGTTTTGTTTGTCGTCCCAACGACTTTGTTCTTGATTGGGGCTATTTGCTCCTCGAAATAGGCATACATCCTCTCAAACGGGGCAAAGGTAGACAAAGATGAAGCTGAAGTGTAGGAAAACATATCGCTTCCCTCATCGCTATATTTGTAAGATCCATCTTCCATTCTCTTGAATTTGAGATGCTGAATGCCTGAGCCATTGCCATAGCATTGCACGTGCGGAATGCCATATTGGTCAACGCGGGAATATCCTTCGTGCGTATGGCCTTCGAATACGGCATCGATGTTATGGCAAGAAGAAGTATCGAAATCGTCGTTATGGTAAGAAAGGAAAACGAGCGAGCATCCCTCAAGTTCGCGTAGGCGCGTGGCTTCCTTATTGATTAAGGATATATAGCTCGGAGAAAAGTAGTAGCCGGATAAAGAATTGACCTCAATCGACGATTCCAGTTGGCCTATCGCCCCGATGATTCCGATTTTTATGCCTTGGCGAACGATGATTTTGCTCGCCGATACCCAAGAAGGCATTTCGTCGTTCTCGTCACGGAGATTTATGCATAGATATGGGAAATTGGCTTCTTTGGCGTTCTTTTCGATGGTCGCTGGCTTCCAATCGAATTCATGATTGCCAAGGGCCATGCTTTCAAAACCAACCATGTTCATCCACTCGTTCATGAGCCTTCCTTCGCTCATGTTGCTATCGGCGCTTCCTTGCCACATGTCGCCGCTAGAAAGGAAGACGCTGCCGCTGATGTTCTCTTGTCCTTTGCTA
The DNA here is from genome assembly GCA_963654425.1 of Lachnospiraceae bacterium. GTDB lineage: Bacteria > Bacillota_I > Bacilli_A > RFN20 > CAG-826 > UBA4951. The sequence goes on along the minus strand of CAVKAR010000001.1, from coordinate 23,574 downwards.
GAGAAATAGCTGCTCATCCTGCTTGCGCCTATTTGCTTTGCCGAGCTCACGTTGTAATCGATGGCCCCATGGACATCGTTCACGGAATAGACATCGATATCGGTCGTATCCTTCTCCGCTCTTTCTCCCCCCGCGAAAACGGAAATGCTTTTTATATCGAACTCCCCTACTGCCGCGTAAAGGGAAAAGTAAGGGTAGCCTCCATTATCAAAGGTGATTTTGCTTCCGCTATAAATGGGCAAAATTGAGGCGTTAGGAGAGGAAATCGGGTAATCGCCGACTGAATAAAAAAGCTGGCCGTATGCGCTCTTCATCTCATAATCGACTTCAATACCGACGACGTAAGTAAGTGGCGTCTCGTTAGTGAAATTGCCGCCTTTTTCTAACGAGAAAAAATCGCTTTCTTGGCCTTTGTTTATGGAAAACCTCGCGTATTCGTTATCCAAAGAGGCATTTCCATCAATAGAAAAGCCCATCACTTTCTCGCTCAGCCTAAAAGATGAAAACGCTTTGTAATCGCAAGAATCAGAAATCGAGAAGAGGGAGGAGGAAGGGGCTTCGCTAGAAGAGGAGGAAGAAGATGAGGATGAGGTTTCAAAAGAGGAAGAGGAGGAAGAAGATGCCTCAAGGTTCGAGCACGAACCAATGAAAGCAAAAGCGAATACGATAACGATATCAAGGACTCTTTTTCTCATTTTTGCTTATTAAAACGCGATTACGTTCAATCCTTCTAATAGGAGCAGCGTTCCCAATATCACAAGTATGGCGCCACCGACGATTTCGCTGATCTCGTATTTCCCCTTAAGGAGTTTGTTGATTTGCTTACCAGAGAATAGGCCGATAAGAGAAATGGCGAATGAGCAAAAAGCGATAATGGCAAAGGCTAGGTAAATCTGATAATCGGCGGTTGCATGGATGTTGGTTCTGATAGTAATCCCGACCGCCAAAGCATCGATAGAATCGGCGACGCCTTGAACAAGCACTTCGCCATATGAGAACTTCTTCGGTTCCTTTGTCTCCGGTTTAACGATCCCCTTCGTTCCTTCGAAAATCATTTTCCCGCCGATGATGAGGAGCAGGGCGAAAGCTATCCAGTGATCGTATTTGTCGATTTGCTTGGCGATGACTTCGCCTAGCAAAAAGCCCACAAGGGGGAATAAGCCTTGCGCAATGCCAAAGACGCCAGCGATGAAGAAAGGTTTCTTCTTATCCAAATCCTGATAGACAAGGCCATCAGAAATGGACAAAGCAAAGCAATCCATCGCCAAAGCGATTCCAAAAACAAAAGATAAACCCAGCCATTCCATACAAAATCACTCCTCCAACGTTTTCTTCAATATGCCAGCGTATAAATCGGTTCGTCGATCGCGGAAAACGCCCCAGTCTATACGGTCGTCATTGAATTTGGCCAAATCTAGTTCCGCTGCTCTGAAACCTTCCTCTTTCCGGTCCATTTCTTCGAGTATGTCGCCATGTTGATCGGCAATAAAGGAGGAACCGAAAAAAGTCATGGAGGAAGAGCTGGCTTTCTCCAAGCCGACACGATTGCTCGCTAGAACAGGTATCACGTTGGCTGCTGCATGGCCTTTCATGACGTTTTGCCAATGGCTCTTCGAATCTTTTGGAAGGACGGGCTCGCTGCCAATCGCCGTCGGGTAAAGCAATATCTCCGCGCCCATAAGCGTCAAAATGCGGGCAACTTCCGGGAACCACTGATCCCAGCAGATCCCAATGCCGATTTTCCCGAACTTCGTTTCGAAAACCTTAAATCCGGTATCGCCTTCCGAGAAATAGAACTTCTCTTCGTAGCACTCGCCAGTCGGAATATGGCTTTTGCGGTAAAGCCCAAGAACTTTCCCGTCAGCATCGATTACGGCCAAAGAATTAAAATAGCTCACGCCGGCCTTCTCGAAAAAGGATATAGGCAAAACAACGTTGAATCGTTTGGCAACTTCAGCAAAATGCGCGATTGTTTTGCTGTCCTTGAATGTCTCGGCCAATGTAAAATTACGATAATCCTCGATTTGGCAGAAATACGGTCCTTCGAATAGCTCTGGCAAAAGTATTATATTTGCCCCGCTTTCCGCCGCTTTTTCGATCAAACAATCGGCTTTTGCGATGTTTTCTTCGTAATTTACAGTCATCGAAAACTGCGTAATCGCCGCTTTAATTTTCATTATCCCCTCCATTCTCGGGTATTTGCATAGTTATGCAGTGGATATTCCCGCCGCCAAGGAGTATCTCCCGGGTGTAAATCTGATGAATCTTTTTATTTGGGAAAAGCGAAGTAAAAGCCGTGAGCGCCTCTTCGTCCTCTTTCACGCCGAAAGAAGGAAGCAAAACGAAGTCTTTCCCTTGGTAAAAGTTGACGTAACTCGCGGCCAAGCGATCTCCGGCTTGACGCTTTTTGATTGTGCCGCGGCCATTAGACAAGCCTTTTGCCTCTTCTTTGCTCATCGATAAGCATGGCGAAGGAACTTTTATTTTGTGGATTATGAGTTTTCTTCCGGATGCATCGGTGCTTTTTGCCAAATCTTCATATGTTTCTCGGCAGTATTCGTATTGAGGGTCTTTTTTATCATCGCACCATGCCATGACGACTTCGCCCGGCTTGACGAAAGCGACCATATTGTCCACGTGCTCGTCCGTCTCGTCTTCGTAAATGCCGTGCCTTACCCATATGACTTTGTCTATCCCGAGGAATTCCCTAAGCGTTTCCTCGATTTCCGGTTTAGACATGTTCGGGTTTCTGCCTTTGCTTAATAAGCATGCTTCTGTGGTTATAAGCGTTCCTTCCCCATCGACCGCGATGCTGCCGCCCTCTAAAACAAAAGAAGGCAGATAATAGGAGAGCAGTTTCATCCTCTTGGCGATCAAAGAAGACAATTTGTCATCGTCTTTGTAATTGCGGTAAAGGCCGTCGTATTCCCCACCCCAGGCATTGAAGCGAAAATCGACCGCCCTCATGGCTTTCGTCTTCTTGTTCACGACGAACAAAGGCATATTGTCGCGAGCCCAGGAATCGTTGTATTTAATCGAGATGGTCTCGACGTTTTTCATGCCTTTGAAACTTGCTGATAAAGACGAATAGAAGCGCGGATGAATGCCTACGATCACTTTCTCATGCTCCGAGATGGCACGAATCACTTCCATATATTCCTTTCGCGCTGGTAGAGCTCCTTCTCTCCAGGTATCAGCTCTAAACGGCATCAAGATGAGCGTGGCTTTGTGCTTTTCGCCTTCAAAAGACAAGCGGAAACCGTCTGAAATAGGCGTGGTTATCTTGTTTTCGTAATAATCGGTAAGCCTCTTCTCGTAAACATAGAAGCGGCGCCACTTGGAAGTGTCGATAACGTCGAACCCCTTCGCATGGTTGCTTAATAGGGTCAAACCGTTATTTTCGATGTCTTTGACGCGGGCGATGAGTTCTTTATCCCACACCTCGCCTGGCACGATAAGGGGAATGCCTGGAGGGTACATCATGACCTGTTCTTGGCTTATTTCCCCATCGCAGTCATCGAGGCTCTTTATGATGTTAGGGGCTGAATAGGCGACACGGGGACGACAAATCTGATAAGGGAATTTGTTTGAAAAATGATGGTCTTCATAGACTATTTTCTTATTGAAGTGCTTAAGCGAGATATCCTTCAAAGCCTCAATAAGACGGTCGATGTGCTCTTGTTTGGTGCCGATGGCCAAAATGCCGAGTACGGCATAAGGCTCCCCTAGCTCCATCTGAATGTCGTAATCGCTCTTCAATAAGCGGTATAGCTCATACCCATCGATGTCGAGCCTATCTATGCCGATAACGAGTTTTGTTTCATCGTAGTCAAAAGAACCGTGCTTAAGAAAATGCTCGCGGCCATTATCGACGAAGCCAGGTATCGCGTTTATTTTCTCGCGAGCGTATTTGGCAAGCTTATACACCCCTTCCATGTCCTTGCTGCCTTCAGAGCTTGCCATAAAGGCTCTTGCGGCATCAAGAGAGCAAAGGAGCAGAGATGAAGGCGAGGTAGAATTCAATATATTGATGTTTTTCTGCACGTCTTCGCGCTTATAGAAATTGCTTTTCAATAGCAAAACCGAGCTTTGCGTCAATGAACCAACCGTCTTATGAAAGCTGGCGGCGCTCATATCGGCCCCCGCTTCCATCGCAGAAAGCGGATGTTTTTTCGTTTTGAAATAGTAATGCGCCCCATGGGCCTCATCGCAAAGGACGGCCATTTTATGGGCATGAGCAAAGTCGACGACCTCTTTCAAATCGCATGTTGAGCCAAAATAAGTCGGGTTTATCACAAAGACGGCTTTTGCGCTCGGATTACGGAGAATGGCCTTCTTGAATGCCTCGGTGGAAGGCTGATTCGCAATCTCTAAATCGCCATCGATTTCCGGCATCACGTAAACTGGCACGGCGCCAGATAGGATGAGGGCGTTGATCACGGATTTGTGGATATTGCGAGGCAAGATGATTTTCTCCCCGGCCTTGCAAGCGGTCATGATCATCGCGATGATGCCGCTGCTTGTCCCATCAATCAGGAAAAAAGCCTCATCGGCCCCACAAGCATCAGCGAGCAATCTTTCCGCCTCAAGTATGACCCCGTGCGGCTTGGCGAGATTATCCAGCCCAATCGGGGCGTTGACATCGGCGCGGTATGTTTCTTTGCCAAATAGCCTCGTGGCGGCGTTATCGACATTCCCCATATGGTGCCCAGGGACATCGAAAGGCGTCACATCATGGCTTATGTATTCTTTGACGCTATCGAGAAACGGCGTTTTTGCTTGATTTGGTCTGCTCATAACGTATGGATAATGATACTCACTGCGACTAAGAAAAAAAGAACATATTCTTTTTTATGCCTCAAGAGCGATAATCAGGCTTCAATCGGCAAGCCCGTAATGCTTAAGGCCCCAATAGACGCCATCTTCGGAAACGTTTGGAGCAACGAAAGTCGCGATCTGCTTAACTTCCTCTTTCCCGTTACCCATCGCGACGAACCTTCCTAGATGCTCAGCCATGGAGATATCTTGATAATCATCGCCAAATCCGATGCCTTCCTCTTTCGTAAACCCGTAATAGGCTAAAACGGCTTCAATCGCATCCCCTTTTTGATGGACTTCCCCAGATACATCGACAGCAAAAGGGGCGTAACGGTAAAAAACGAAATCGGGAAACTCGCGTTTGAAAAGCTCATCTTCATTCTCGTGCGAAAATAGATTGAGACCTGTGACCTCTTCGTTTTCATAAGGGGCGATGCTAGGGACGCACTCAACGAAATGGGCGTAATATTCGTCCGATATCTCATTCGTGGGAAATGCCAGCTTACGGGTTAACGGACTTACGATTTCCGCCGTCAATCCGCGTTTTTCCGCCAAAAGGAGAAAATCGTTCACGCGTTTAGGCTCTATCAGAGTCTTGCGGATGAATTTGCCTTCCACAAACGCGCAAGCGCCAGCGCTAGAAATATAGCCATCCCACTCTATTCCCAAAGAGAAAACGCCGAAAACATCCATCGAATTGAAGGGACGGGCGCTGCAAATGAAGATTTTAATGCCTTTGGAGCGGAGCTTTTTTATCGCCTCAAGCGAAGGCTCCGACCATCTTTTGCCATTATGATCATAGAGAGTCCAATCAATATCGAAGAAAGCGATGCGGATATCTTTGGCCATGCGAAGAATTATATTGTTTTTCTTTTTCTTTTCGAGAAAGAAGTTATTTTTCTCCCCTTGCCTCTTCGAAAGCTTTGTATATAGCTTCGTTTATCTCGCGAAGAGCCTCAGAAGGCAGTTTGTTCACGACTCTGTCATAAGTGATTAAGCCATTTAGCTCGCCTTCGACGTCGCTTAATTGCGTATAAACGCTCCCGCATAGTCCTTCTTTTTTGATAAGGGGCACCAGCCAATCTAAATACGCTCTCTTAAGCCAAGAGAGGAGTTCGTCCTTGCTTGAAAGCGTCTTGTAGCCATAGGTTTTCCCTTCGTAAGAATGCCCCTCGACTTTATAAACGTATCCGCCGAATTCGCTCAGGAAAAGAACGCGGTCGCCTTTGTTTTTCAATCTTGGCTTTCGGAAATATACATGCCTGCTTTCAATATCTCCGGCTTTTTCATCAAACCAGCCTGAAGTCGAATCAATAGGCCTGCTCGGGTCAAGAGAACGAAGTTTTTCGCTTAGTCTAGTCGCATCGTATTGCCCCCACCCTTCATTGAACAAGCACCATAAGCAGACTGATGTGACGTTTTTGAAGTTATCGACGTAAAGCGGCATTTCCTTCTCAAAGAAAGCGGCTGAGGCCTTGTTTTTGCGGTTGTGGTTTTGGTTTTTCCTGCCTTTGATGAATCCAATCGTAGGGAAAACCGTCAAATAGAAATACATGTATTTGTCCCATCCGGAAACAAAATCCTGCATCACGATGATGCCGAGCTTATCGCAAAGGTGATACCAACGAGGGCTTTCCACTTTGATATGCTTCCGCAAGAAATTGAAACCGGCCTCTTTTATGTAACGCAGTTCTTTTGCAAGGCTCTCTTCGTTAAGCGGAGTAAGACCAGAGGAGGGGGAATAATATCCTTGGTCCAAAAGGCCGCTTAGATAAATCGGCTTATCGTTTAAATAGAATAATTTAATCCCCTTGTCACTTTTGACTTCAAATTTCCTGATGCCGAAAGAGCAAGAGACAGCATCGCTTCCGTAGCAGAGCTCAAGCTCATACAGGTTCGGATCGCTTGGCGACCAAGGATGGAAGTCGTCATCCAAATCAAACTCAATCTTGCCTTCAGCCTCTTTTATTAAGCGCCCAGCGAAGAAGAGTTTTGCGGAAACGTTTTCTTTTTTATCGCCCATAAAAGAAAGATCATCAACGCTTATTCTTTTCTCTTCGAATGATGTTTTTAGTGAAAATCCGGAAATATAGCCGCCTTTTGGCAGGATTTCCAAATAAACATCGCTCCAAATTCCGCTTGTAGGCTGGTAGAACATGCCATGCGGATGGCTCGTTTGCTTACCTTTAGGATAAAGAGAGGAATCAACATCATCGGTCACGGTCAAATCGATTACGTCACCGATTTTTGCTTCATCAATCACTAGGGAAAACGGCAAATACCCGCCTTCATGATGCGTTAGCAAAGCGCCATTGAAGTAAACGTCAGCCACTTGATCAACCGCAAGGAAAACAATCCTGATTCTCTTTCCGATAATCTCCTTGGGGTATTTCAGGGAAAGGCGGTAATGAAGGAAGTCGCCCTTCTTCACCATTTCCCCGATTCCGCTCTCTTTCGTCTCGACGGCGAAAGGGACTTTGATCACTCTATCGAATTCATTGGGTATTGAGCTCGTCTGATCTTTTTTGAATTCCCATTCCCCGTTAAGGGAATAGGTATCGTTTCTCGAAAAATACGGATTAGGGGTATTGGCACGATCTATTTTTTGCATGGAATCATTTTAGTGGAAACCTTATGAAATAGTGAAAAAATATCGGCGGAGATTTCTTATGAAAGAGATAAGCGAAATACAAAAAGACATAAAGAGGATGAACGAGGACGCTTGGATCATCGTCGATTACGAAAACAAAAACAAAGCCCTCGTATCGATGCTCGGAAACAAAATGCTGACAAGGAAGATATTTCTGATTATCCCAAAAGAAGGGAAACCGTATCTCATTTGCCATTCCATCGATACCGTTTTCTTAAAAGACGAGCAAACATCCAAACGATTCGATTTGCACGTATATCACACCTGGCAAGAGATGCTCGATTTGGAGAAATCCTTATTCAGCCAGTATCGCAGCGTTTTGATGGATGTATCGGAAAACGGCTTATTGCCTCGCGTGAGCAACGCCGATTATGGCTCCGTCTCCTTTATCAAAAGCCTTGGCATCAATATCGATTCAAGCGCCGATTTGCTCCAAAGCATCACTGCTGTTTATTCCGAAAGGTCATATGAGCTTCAACAAAAAGCCGATGCTTTGGCTCTCCGTATCAAAGATGAGGCATTTGCGAAAATAAAAGAGCTGATTAATAGCAATGGAAAGACCGACGAGTATGAAATCCAACAATTCATCTGCCGCCGCTTCCACGAAGAAGGCATGGTTTATGACGATGAGCCGATTGTGGCGATTGGCAAAAACGCCTCGAACCCGCATTATGGGCCTACAAAAGAGATTCATTCGTCAATCAGAAAAGGCGACCTCGTCTTGATTGATATGTGGGCGAAGATGGACGATGAGGCCGGTGTTTATGCCGATATCACATGGATGGGGTATGTTGGCGAAAGCGTCCCCATGATTTACGAAAACCGTTTTGCCATTCTCAAAAAAGATATCGATCTCTGCCTGGAATTCTTGAATGCGGAAATGGGTAAACGCCTTGTCAAAGGATATGAGGTGGATGATGTATCGCGCGACTATATCGACAAAACGGGGTATGGAAAATACTATACGCATCGATTAGGCCACAGCATCGCGGTTGATGTTGGCCCGCACGGCGCCGGCGTCAACATGGACAATTACGAGTCGCATGACGATAGATCGATAATTGAAGGCGTCTGTTTCTCTTTGGAACCAGGCATCTACGCCCCTGATTTTGGAATGAGAAGCGAAACAAACGTCTACATCAAAAACAACAAACCTCTCGTTGTAGCCGGCAGGCAAGAGAAAATAATTCCGATTTTGGCTAAATAAAAAGAGCGGACCCTATTTATGGGTTCGCCCTTTTCGTCAGCCTTATTTGATTTCGATGCGGCGATCTTCCTCGGCTTTTTCCGGATTCTCTTTCGGGAATCTCACGCTCAGAATGCCGTTCTCCAAAGAGGCATTGATGGTCTTTTTGTCGACGTCGCCGACATAATAGCTTCTTGAAGAGACGCCATAGAAGCGTTCTCTATGGATGAACTTCTTGGTTTGTTTATCCTCTTCGCTGTTGTTGAAGTTATTATGGACAGTGGCTTTGATGGTCAAATAGCCATTCTCAAGCGAGACATCGACGTCTTTTTTATCAATCCCAGGAAGCTCTACTTCAAGCAAGTAATTATCGCCATCCTCTTTGATATCGGTTCTCATTTGAAGGCTCTTATTGTCATCCACCCTGAACCAGTCATCGAACAAAGCTCTCTCGAGCGGGTTGTTTCTATTTTTCAAATCGTACATAACTGCATCCTCCGTTATTGGCACTCCTTATCTTTGAGTGCTAAGGATATGATACCTTGTTTTTTGGCACTGTCAACATTTGAGTGCTAAGTTTTACAATTTAATATTTTAGTTAGGAAACATCAGCATTTTAGCATGTTAATTCATGTAATTTGTTGCTAACATCGTTTTTATAGCAACGCAAATCTGGCATGTAGGAATATTCTTTTTCGCCTTGCAGAAATAACTTCGACAGGCTTTTGTTCGTATCCTCGAGCAAATTTAGCGATATATTACGCATATCCTCCTCGCTCGCGCCTCTTTTCGATACGTTATTGGCCCTACAAAAAGCCGCGGCTGCCTTCTTTTTTATCAATCCCAGGAAGCTCTACTTCAAGCAAGTAATTATCGCCATCCTCTTTGATATCGGTTCTCATTTGAAGGCTCTTATTGTCATCCACCCTGAACCAGTCATCGAACAAAGCTCTCTCGAGCGGGTTGTTTCTATTTTTCAAATCGTACATAACTGCATCCTCCGTTATTGGCACTCCTTATCTTTGAGTGCTAAGGATATGATACCTTGTTTTTTGGCACTGTCAACATTTGAGTGCTAAGTTTTACAATTTAATATTTTAGTTAGGAAACATCAGCATTTTAGCATGTTAATTCATGTAATTTGTTGCTAACATCGTTTTTATAGCAACGCAAATCTGGCATGTAGGAATATTCTTTTTCGCCTTGCAGAAATAACTTCGACAGGCTTTTGTTCGTATCCTCGAGCAAATTTAGCGATATATTACGCATATCCTCCTCGCTCGCGCCTCTTTTCGATACGTTATTGGCCCTACAAAAAGCCGCGGCTGCCTTATCGCCTATCTCTCGATCGCAATAAGATCCGCCTATCTCTCTCCTATATGGATCCAAGGCGGAATCAAGCAGGCTTTGGTAGTAAGAAAGGAAACTGTTCAGTGGGTCGTTCATTTTTTCTCTCCTCACTATCAACTAGGAGCAAAAATTGCTTTTTGCGAATCTAATCGGTCAATGGGGCGAATGTTGCCTTTACGAAGTCCCTCAAGGCTAATGGCGATAACTCTATTTGATATCCTCTCTTTCCGCCAGAAACGAATATCGTGTCGAATATCTGCGCCGTCTCATCTATGAAGATAGGCATAGGTTTTTTTAGCCCTATAGGGCTGCATCCGCCATGTATATAGCCAGTCAAAGGCAATAAGTCTTTCGACTTTATCATCGCGATGCTTTTGCTTCCTGCCGCTTTGGCGGCTTTTTTGAGGTTGAGCTCTCCTACGACAGGAACGACAAACATAAAGAGATTATGCCGCTCATCCATGCAAACCAGGCTTTTGAAAACGCACTCAGGGTCTTCTCTTAAAATTGAGGCGACCCCTTTCCCGTCAACGATATTTTCATCGTATTCATGGGCAGCATATTCGATTTTGTGAACATCCAGCAGACGCATCACATTCGTTTTTTCCATATGGTTAAGCTCTATAAATATATAAGGTATATAAAAAGCCGTGACTCGCACGGCTATAAAGCATAATGGCTATCTTATTTCTTAAGAGTCGATGCGAAGCAATAAAGAGAAGAAAGAGCGCTGAGCGCGGCTCCAACCCCGGCAACGATGAAGCCATATCCTAAAGAGGCTACATAAGTATCGTTTGGCGTCTCAGTCAAAATCGCGCCCAAGAAGAAGAACAAGGTTACGACAATGAGCGATAAACCGGAAACCAAGTGGAGGAAGCCGGAGAATTTATGACTGGCGTCTGGATTAGGCAAGGTGAAGACGGTGCCGAGAATCTGGAAGACGGCTGCGATGATAAGGAGAACGAACACGGCGATGAAGAACCCGTTTGATTCGATTTGGCTGGCATCGTTCCCAAAAACGAAGTCATAGCCGCAGTTATAAACGCTGCCCGCGCTCTCTGTCGTCCAGATTATCCCGGTGCCGATCGGGAAGAGGAAAGCGACAAGAGTAAAGAACATGGAGGCAAAGCCGAATGTCGCAAATAGATTCAATTTCTTTTTCATAAAAATACGTCCTTTTCGTGAAACGAAATAATATTACTCACAAGCGTAGGTCGTTTCAAGACAATAAGCGAAAAGCAAGATGGTAACTTAAGCGATCGTAATAGAAGCAAAATCATCCGATAAGGAGGCTATTTCGATAGACCTAGAAAACTCGTAGCCGTTATTCATCTTCGCTTGAGCGCGATAACGATAGTTCGGGAAGCTTTCTTTGTATGAGGAGAAAGAAAACGAATCCCCTTGATAAAAGAGCGAGGTGTCATCAGCGTATGCCTTCAAGGCAAGCTTTGAGCTGGCGTCTTTCCGATTGTAGTCCATATCGAAATTCCTTTTCTCGGTGCAATCCATCAGCTGGATAAGCCGATATTCGGGATCGAGGATGTTATATCCGCTGCTGCTATTATGGGCTAAATACGTGGAGACGTTAGAAGAGTTATAAACGTAATCGGTGTAAAAGGGGCTGCTGCTACTAGAAAGAGCGGCGAGCCTCGCGTCAATATGGTAAATCCTGATTCCGGCTTTCCCGAAGCCTTTGACGCGGCGAGCGTTCCCAGGATATGCCGATAAGCTGTCTTTTTCATTCAGAAAAGTCGGAGTGTAAAATTCAACGAGCATATATTCATCGAAAATGGTGTTGTTCCAGCCTTTATCCGTCGGAATAATCAAGCAATCGCCGCCGTTTTCGTATGGGTTCAAGGAGAAGGATCCGCCAGAATGGGCGACTTGAGGCGTAATCCAGCCGAGCATCATTTTCGAGAAAGCGTTATGATCGATGATATTGCAATCCATCATATCGACACCGCCAAGCGGCGAATAATTCTTCGGCGTGCTCTCCTTGACGCTCGAGACATAATAATCGCTTAAACCATACAAATGACCCGTTTCGTGAATGTAGGTATGGGCATCGACGCTGCCACTACCGTATCCCGCGTAAAGAAAATCGAAGCTGGCCCACATATAGCGGAACGGCAAAGGGCTTGACGAATCGCCTTCATCGGTTTCATAAAGAGAATAGGTGAAGGCCCAATAAAGAGACTTATCCAAACTGGCGTTCTTTTTGTAATCGGGCGCACTATAGATGAGGCAAAGCCCGTCAATAAAGCCATCGCCATCATAATCGAAGTCTCTGCAATCGGTTTTGTAGGTATCCTTGTACCAATCGACCGCCTCTTCGGCGATTTTCCAGGTCGGATCGAAATCAGGCGATGATTTATCGCCGAGAGAAGCGATTTCGCTCGTCGAATAACCGCAAGGAAACCATGACGAGACGCTGCCGCTTAAATGCGATTTGCCGTATGATGACTTCTCGTAAAAAGAAGCAACAGACTCCCATCCGGTCTCTTCGCTGGACCCGAAAAAGGCCTTTTCAAGATTGTTTCTATTCTCCTCTGTTGCGTTAGAGGCGTAATCGGTAAGAGTGACTGGTATCACCAAAAGCTTGGCCTCGCCAATCGAAGGAAGATAATGGTCCCCGCTAGATAAGCCGATATCCCGTATTGTCGCCGGAAAGCTCTTTTCGCCTTCAATCGAAGAAGAGCTTTCGCTTGTCGAATCGGTTATCCAATGAAGCGAGCAGCTCGACAAAAGAAAAACGAAAAGAGGGAAGAGCATTATTTTTTTATATAGCCCTTTCCCTCTCATTCCTTTTACGCTGCCTTCTTGAACTCTTTGAGCTTCTTATCGATATCGGAAAGCTTGAGTTTTAGGCTCTTTCTGTCTTTTTCGCTCAGCTTTTTGATTAATGCCTTCTGCTCTTCCAAATCGCGAATTTTGCTGTTCAAAGGATAGTTCGAATTATTGATATTCGCGTTCAGTTTGGCTTCAGACGACAAGGCTTTTTTCAGAAGTTCGGGATCGTCTTTGGGCTTCGCGCTCTTTTTCGGCGCAGCGCTTTCTTTCTTGAGGTAGCGGTCGACGTCCATTTTCTCTTCCAGCGATAAAGGCTCATCTTCCTTTTTGACCTCTTTGCTCGGATTCTTTTTGGCGTGAGTCCGCTTTGAAGGCTCGCCAACGAAGAGATTGACGCCTAAAGGCAAAACGAATGAGCCTTCAGAGAATGGGTCGCTTACCTTAAGCTCGGGCTTAGTCTCTTCCTTATTAGCCTGTTTGCTTTTGGAAACAGGTTGTTTTTTCGCCTTAAGAGGAACTTCAGCTTTCTTGGGCTCTTTGACAGGCTCTATTTTGCTCTCGCTCTTTTTGGCGGTTTTGATTTCAGGGTTCGTCTTTTTGCCTTTTGCGGGTTCGGTTTGGTCTTTTTTCTTCGTCTCGGATTTTTGTTTGGGAGCGGATGCGCCTACAAGAGGTTTCTCGCCATCGCTCTTTTTAATAGAGGCGGTAGAGGCGTCTTTTTTCACTAGTTCGGCAGTATTTGCTTTAGCCTCGTTTTTGCCTATCTTTTTACCAATATCGACTTTTTCAGCGGCTTTTTGCGGAGTATCCATAACTTTCAAAGTGGCGTAATATATGCCTTTTTTGCACGTTATGGTTACTTTTTTCCCTGCAAAATCGATATCTTTTTGCTCGCCATCCCCTAGTTGCGGCACGCCTTTAATGACGGCGTTCAAAGAGGCCTTTGTCACATCGAGCGGCCCGTGGACTGCTCCGAAATAAGGAACGGAGGAATCGTCGCGAACGATTACGTGAAGCCTATCGAATAGAGACTTAAGGGCGCTAGAAACTGACGAATCGCCCTTTTCTATCTTAGGCAAATCAAGGGTTGAAGGATCAGGCAGTGTCTTTTTGGGCAATGGTTTTTCAAAGTGCTCATGCGTCTCTTGCTTTGGAGCTTTCTTAGCCTCAGCTTGCGCCAGATTGCGCTTGATGATGGCTTCTTTCTCCTTCAGCAAGCGATCTTCGGGATAAAGCAAAGTAAGCTTTTTCTTATCGGCGTTTGATAAGCGCGACAAAGCGCTGATCTGGGCGTTGATATCCGCCAATCTCTTGTCATTCGGGTAATTTTTGTTGCCTAAAGCGGACGATAGTTTCTTATCCGCTTCCTGAACAACCAAAAGAGAAGACGGCAATTCCTCTTTTTGGTTTTTCTTTTCTGATTTTTGGAAGAGCTTTTTAAAGCCAAAGCCCTTCTTTTCTTTAGTCTTGCTCTCAATCGGACGAGAATACCCGGCATCGCCAAGATTCTTCGTCAATTCGCCATTTGGAGCGATTTTATAGACATCAAGGTTCCTGCCGTGTTGCGACTCTAGCTGATTCAAATTCCTTAAATCGCGAGTCAAGGTCTTATCCTGGGTAATGACGAGAATCTTGCTTCTGATTCTGTTCTTGATTACCGCTTGCGTAATTGCTTGATCTCCGAAATCACCATCGGTGATTCCTCTTTCTCTTTCGATCGTTTTTCCGTGCCACCTGTCGTGGCTGAGAATCTTGAGTGCGCGTTTCGCGCCGATTCTCGCATCGTTTTTCTCTTTGTTCCTCGAATGCTTTTTGAGTTCTTTTACGCATTCATCGGGGACAATTACGCGTAGGCCTTCCTTCCAGTATTCCTTGGATGCCACCAAAGCGTCCATGAAGATGGGGAATCCGTCTTCCATGAGAGAGCAAGTATCCAGATAGACATAGTCGTAGTTCGAGAGGAACTTCGCTAAGCCTGAGGATCTATTCTCCTCACTATACATTAATATTTTTTCCTCCTTTTGCTTTGAGCGATATTATACCGAAAACCCTATAACAAAATGTGGTTTTCTTAATAATCGTTGCCAGTTATTTGAATTTGTCGGCGTGAGCAAGCGAAAATTCTTTCTTCAGTTGCACCGCTTCTTTGAAGAGCTGATCGAAATCTTTGTAATGGTAAACGTTGTGCACATCGGCATAATCCCATGGTTTGACGTTAATGAGGTGGGGAAGCGGGAAGAAAACAAGCTGCGGGGCGAAATGCCGAATCACCGTCGAAGCGGAAAGGCGCCGCTGTTCATTGTAATCGCGCGAAAAGTAGGCGATTTTCTTGGCTTTGCTGAAGATTTTGTTCATTGCATCTTGGTCAGGATGTTTCATCTTTTTTGTAGCGATCAGCTCGCGTGAGGCTACCATCAATCCATCGTGGCGGATTTTCTCTAAGTCCATAAGCATTACGCCGGCGTTGAAATAATGGCGCTTGAATAAGCCGACATACGCATTATCGATAACGCAGCCGATATCCTTATCGCCCAGGTCTTTATGAAAGAAAGGGGCGATATCCCGCAGCACTATCGTATCGCAATCAAGATAAAGCACACGCGGAGGCACGTTTTCCAGCAAATCAAGGAAGGTTCGCATCAAACAATATGGCGTATATTCATTGTCGAGGTTCGCGGTTTCCGCCAACTCGCTTTTTATAAGATCGCTGATGTCGCGAAGCTCAAGATCGTTATCCTTGTTGTACTTCTTGATAACCGCCCGCAAAAAGTCGGCTTCAAAGTCCTCCAAAGAAAGATAAGAAGGATTAAGCTTACTGAAATCGCCTGTCAAAATAGTGACGTTTAGTGGCTCTTTGCATGTTTTGCTCGCGCTTAATAAGGACAACAAAATGCCATCGAACATGTATTTGTTGCCGCAATAAACCAAATTGACCATTTTTTGCCCGTTTGTATTTTAGTGAGTGTCGCCTCAACTTGCAAAGGCGCCTTCAATAGATGTCTTTATACCGTTATTTGTTTCTAGGCAGTTATCCCGTTATTTGTTTCCGCCTAATTGAGCGCTTATATTCGATAAAATGCCAATCAAAAAACTCTTTTAAGGAAGTTTAAAGCCCGCTCAACCCAATCATGGTAATAAGTCGCTTCCTCTAGTCTTGCCGGTTCAACATTATCAGGATAGACATATGGCTCGGCAATCGAGCCGCCATGGATACCATAGGCATAGTGATGGAGTTCAAAGCGAACGCCGTTCTCCTTTAAGGCGAGAGCCAATAAGAGCGAATTTATGGTGTTCACGTCCGTATCGTCATTGCATGACCATATAAAAGTTGGTGGATATGCCGCAGTTACTTGTTTTTCGATGCAATACTCATCCTTTTTTTCAGGAGCCTTCAAAAGCAAGTTGTCTGCCGTTATTTTGTTGCCGCTGAGGTTGATGACGGGGTAGCCAAGAATCAAAGCGTTTGGTTTAATCTCATCCTCCGAACACGAAAGAAAAGAAGAGTACTCCTTTTTGTTATAGAAAGCCCCCAAAGAAGCGGCGAAATGCCCGCCGGCAGAGAAACCAATCACTCCTATCGCGTTAGGGTCAACATGATATTCATCGGCGTGACGCCTTATATAGGCAATAGTTGCAAAGCCTTCGACAAATGGATAAGGCGGAAGGTATGGTCCGTGGCTATAATCCAGCAAAAAAACATTCATATCATGGCCAAGAAAGCGAAGAGCTACTGGCTCTCCCTCACGGTCGCTATTGTAGCGATAAGCTCCGCCCGGGAGGAGCAAAAGCGTCTTCCTATGTCTAGAAATTGACATCTCCTCGAAATTGTCGGGGCAATATGAAATTAGTCTCACCGATTTTTCAAGCATCGGGAATTCATCTTTTAAATCGATTACTTTGTTAATCATTCTCAGCTCTCCTCAATTACGTTTCAAGTGTAGATCAGAAACGGTCACTTGTATCGATAAAAGATTTCCCATATCAGCAAATATCGGCATTTTTTCGGTTTGGCGATTTGAATTTTTGGCGAAATCGCGCAGCACTCGCCGAAAAACACGAGGCTGGGCAAATTCCTAGACCTCGGCGTGGTTGTTCATGGCGTTCGCGATTACTTCGTCAATTTGCAGAGACGAAAAGAAGCCACAACGCGCCTTCAACAAAACGGCATAACGCGCTAAAATCAAGTCGTTATGACGCAGAATGAAATCGCTGAAATCGTGGCGAGCAATTTAGTGAAACTGAGGAAAGACCACGGATTGACCCAAGGGGATATCGCCGAGAAATTCTCTTATAGCGACAAAAACATTTCGCGTTGGGAAAGAGGGGAGGTTATGCCAGATTTGGCGACCCTCCAAGACCTCGCTGATTTCTATGGCGTTACCATCGATTATCTTACCCACAAACCAACGCCGGACAACAAACTTCTCTACGCCAAAAGCAGGGACCAAATCGAATTCCGGAATCGCCTTATAATCTGCGCTCTTTGGATACTTGGCGTGTGGACCATCGCCTCGGTGGCGTGCGGCGGCATCTTAATTCTTCATCAAGAATCCGTTTATAGCGTCTGGATGCCTTTCATTTGGGCTATCCCTGGGACATTCGGGATATTGTCGCTATATGCTTGGCGCTATAAAAACAAAGCGCATTTGCTTGCTTACCGCATTTGCTTTTGCTGGTCTTTGTTAACTTCAGCCTATTTGGAGATAGGTTTGCATATCGATGAAAACCAAGGCTGGAATTTGGCCTTTGTCTTCATAATCGGCATCCCGCTCACCTTCATTGCGGTGTTGCGGGCCAAATTCGATAAATAGGCTATTTGCTCGTCAAAGCGAAAACCATTTCCTGATCAACGACCGATTTTGCGTAAAGAACGGATGGGTCGTTTGGCAAATGGTATACATTAGACATCCCTCTTTCGATAAAACCATGTCTTTCTGGCGAAGCGAACAAACGGGCATCGACCCTTGCCGCTTTCAGGTTTTTCGCGAATTTTAGCGCATCTTCCGTGAGACGATCTTTCTCAGCGGCTACGATATAGGTGTTCGGGAAGCCTTTCAATTCTTGCTTGCTCATATAGAGCGGGGAAACCGACGGGTCTTTTCTGATTATCTTGTTCGGAGCATAAAAGGAAACCCATTCGTCTAGCAGCTCATTTGGCCAAGTGCCTTCGACTTCGGGGCGTTTAGAAGCCTCAATGCTCAAATCCAGAAATGGGTAATTCAGAATAAGGGCGTTTATGTTAAGCGCATTGGATTTTAGGAACCGTCTTGTCAAAACGGTGGCGAGGTTGGCCCCGCTGCTATGCCCGAGGAAAATGATTTTTTTGAAAGAATTGCTGCGCGAACGCAAGAAATAACGGATTTGCCGCTCGATTTCCACAACCTGGACTGGGTAGCCCCACTTCACGCTGCTTGAGAAGTCGAGATTGAGGACGGTTACGCAATACGTCTTGGAGATATATTGGCAAAGCGCATCATCGTCGAGTGGGTGTTTGTTGCAGAACCCGCCGCCATGGAAATTGACGATAAGGGTGTCGCCACCTTCATATACGAAAGAGAAAAGATCGGGGGCGCTTGGCAGCAGCTGCGCTTTCTTCCCCCAAGTCGAAACGGAGGAGATGCTTTTGCGATAGCCTTCATCATCACGTTTCGCTTTTGCGTAAGTAGATTCAAATTCAATGGCCATGGATAAATTATAATCGCTGAATCATCTTTCCGTTATGTTTCGTTTAATTTCCTTCTTTTGCTATCAAAAAACACCAGGCGTTTGCTTTTTCTTTTCGCCTAGTTATACTCAAAAACAAGGCAAGAAGCATGAAACGGCGCGTTAATGCAAAACGAATCAGGAATAACGCCCTTGAGCGTTATATAAACGAATCCAGTTTTTGCTATGCCGATATAGGCTTTGTAGGTGCTAGCGAGAAGCATGGGGCCTTTTTTGAATCGCGTTTGCTTTTTGAAGAATATCTAACCGATGCAAAAGAGAAAGACGATGATCCGATAGGGGCAGCCACTATAGAGCCAACCTTTATTACGCTCATCGCCGAAAACGATTCGCCTTCCGCCACTCATCATAAAAGCAGCAATTTCATTTCGCAAAATACGGATATCCTAAAAAATAGGCAGTTTTTGCGTAGATATAGAAAATTATATCATCGCGACAAACTTGCGTTGGGTTTTTCTATTCAAATATGAGATTGATTTAAAAAGGAGCAATAAAAATGGCAAAAGAAAAAACAGAAACAATCGAAACCGAAAATGAAGCAGGGCTCAAAGGTCACGAAGACGCCTTTGTCTCTCTTCAACATATCGACAAGGTTTACGACAACAACGTTCAGGCCGTCTTTGATTTCAACCTTGATATCAAAAAGCACGAATTCATCGTTTTCGTAGGCCCTTCAGGATGCGGAAAATCAACAACCCTCCGCATGATTGCCGGCTTAGAGGAAATCACGAACGGCGATCTTTATATCGACGGGGAATACGCCAACGAAAAATCGCCGAAAGACAGAGATATCGCAATGGTCTTCCAAAGCTATGCTCTCTATCCGCATATGACAGTCTACGATAACATGGCTTTCGGCTTGAAAATCCGCCATCTAAATAAGCAGGAAATCGATAAGCGCGTCCATGAAGCCGCCAAAATACTCCAAATCGAGGAATATTTGGACCGCAAGCCAAAGGCTCTATCAGGCGGACAAAGACAGCGTGTGGCTTTAGGAAGAGCCATCGTGCGCAATGCCAAAGTCTTCCTTATGGATGAGCCTCTTTCCAATTTAGACGCCAAACTACGCGTTCAGATGAGAAGCCAGATCATCAAGCTGCATGAAGCGCTGAACGCCACCACGATCTACGTCACCCATGATCAAACCGAGGCTATGACGATGGCCACTAGGATCGTCGTCATGAAACTAGGCTATATCCAGCAAATCGGCACCCCAATGGAAATCTACAGCAAACCGGCGAACATGTTCGTCGCTTCTTTCATCGGCTCGCCAGCCATGAACCTCATGAAAGCCACATATGACGGAGATTCAATCGTTTTGAAGAACGAAGAGAAAATCAAAGTCGATGCCGACTTCAAAAAAGCCTTCCACGATTTCTATGAGAAGCGCATAAACGCGATAAACGAAAAGCTCGAAAAAATAAAGAGCGAGCCTGTGGAAGAGAAAAAGAAAGTCCATCTCCCATTAGGCAAAAAAGAGGATAAGACCGACAAAAAAGCCGAGCTTATCGCTCTAGGCGAAAAAGAATTAGCGAACGCCAAAGCCGCTTTAGAAAGCGGAAAAGGCGATATCATCTTCGGCATCCGCCCCGAGGATATCCATGTTGGCAAAGAGCATAAAGCGAAAGTCAGCGTGGCAGAGCTCCTTGGTCATGAATACTATGTCCATTCCGATTTCTGCGGAATTGATTTAGTGGCAAAGCTCCCTCTCGTCCACGAAATCAAAAACGGCGATGACATCGCTTACGATTTCGATATCAAAAAAGCCCATGTCTTCGATCCTGATAGCGAGCTAAGAATCGCTTAATCGACGCATAAAGAAAAGCGGGGTCGCTACAAGGCGGCTCCGCTTTTTCCTTAAGCTATCGGCTTTATCGTGATTTCGCCATTTACGAGGTCGACAAGATATTTGTTCTTCGTGTCCACATCGCCTTTGACGATCGAAGTAGCGATAACCGTTTCAACGTTGTCCTGAATGAAGCGTTTGAGAGGTCTAGCCCCATAATTAGGAGAATAAGCCTCATCAAGGATGCATTTCTTCAAAGCATCGGAGAAGGAGAAGCTGAAGTACTGCTCCTTTAAACGCTCATTGAGTTCATTGAGCATTTTTTCGACGATATGGTACTGCACTTCTTTCGAAAGAGGATTGAAGTAGACGATCTCGTCGATTCGGTTGAGGAATTCTGGCTTGAAGGTGTGATTCAAGAGCTCTTTTGCGGGCTCTTTTTTGCCTTCGAGCAGATATTCGCTTCCAACGTTGCTCGTCATGATGATGATCGTGTTCTTGAAGTCGACCAAATGGCCTTGCGAATCAGTCAAACGCCCATCATCAAGAACCTGGAGAAGCAAGTTCAAGACTTCTGGATCGGCTTTCTCGACTTCATCGAAGAGCACCACCGAATAAGGATTGCGGCGCACTTTTTCGGTGAGTTGCCCTCCTTCTTCGTATCCGACATATCCTGGCGCAGCCCCGATTAGGCGTGAGACAGCGTATTTCTCGGTGTATTCGCTCATATCGATACGGATGATGTTGTTCTCGTTATCGAAGAGAGCTTCGGCCAAGGCGCGCGCTACTTCGGTCTTCCCTACGCCTGTTGGGCCCAAGAAGAGGAAGCTGCCGATTGGGCGATTCGGGTTTTTGATTCCGGCGCGTTGACGAAGGATAGCGTTGCTCACTAGTTTAATGGCCTCATCTTGCCCGATGACGCGCTTTTTGAGCGTTTTGTCGAGCTCTAAGACCTTTTCCCTATCGCCTTTTTGGATGCGGGAGACGGGGATGCCGGTGATTTTGGCGACGATGCGGGAAATATTCTCCTCATCGACCACTTGATCGACGAGCTTGCTCTCTTTCGCATCCTTCCCTTCGAGCTCCTTGAGCCTTCTCTCGAGTTCAGGGATTTCTTTGTATTGAAGGAGCGAGGCCTTTTCATAATCCCCGTTCCCAAAATAGGTATTGAGGTCAAATTGGGCTTTTTCGAGCTTGCTCTTGATATCTTTGGCTTCCTTGATGTCCTCTTTTTCCGCCTTCCACTCTTTTGTGAGGTCTTCTTCCTTTTTCTTATAGGAAGACAGTTCTTCATTGAGGTCGGCTAAACGGCGTTTGCTGGAATCGTCTTTTTCTTTGGATAAAGCGACTTTCTCGACTTCCAATGAGCGAATTTTGCGTGAGACATCATCGAGTTCGGCCGGCATCGACTCGATTTCGACTTTGATGCTTGCGCAAGCCTCATCCACCAAATCGATGGCCTTATCGGGCAAGAACCTATTGGTGATGTAGCGGTTTGACATCGTCGCGGCCGCCACCAAAGCCCCATCGGTGATTTTCACGCCATGGTATGACTCAAAGCGTTGCTTGAGCCCGCGTAAGATAGTGATTGTGTCTTCAACCGTCGGCTCGCCCACCATGACGGTCTGGAAACGGCGTTCGAGGGCGCGATCTTTTTCTATATATTCGCGGTACTCGCTTAAGGTCGTGGCGCCGACGCAATCGATTTCGCCGCGCGCGAGCATAGGCTTAAGCATATTAGAGGCGTCAAGGGCGCCGCTAGTTCTGCCAGCTCCGACAATGAGATGAATCTCGTCGATGAAAAGCACGATTTTGCCGTCGCTTTCCTTGATTTTGTTCAAGACGCCTTTTAGACGTTCCTCGAATTCGCCTTGGTATTTGGCTCCGGCGATCAAAGCCCCCATATCGAGCTCGTAAATCGTTTTGTCTTTTAAGGTATTCGGAACATCGTTTTTGACAATACGTTCCGCAAGCCCTTCGATGATCGCGGTTTTGCCAACGCCAGGCTCGCCGAGCAATATGACGTTGTTTTTCGTTTTACGGGCCAAAATAGTGACGACTTTTCTGATTTCATCGTCTCTCCCAATGACTGGATCTATTTTTCCTTTTTTGACTTCTTCATTGATGTTACGACCGAACTTCTCGAGAATATTCTCATCGTTCTGATAATCTGGTACTTGTTCTAATTTCATATCAATACCTCCTATCCTCAACGAGGACGCCATCATTATAAAACAAAAATTAGCACTCGCAAGTGGTGAGTGCTAATTAGTGATATTCCTGAGGTTTTATCGTTATTATTTTTGATGAAAAGACGTTTTATTTGGCTTGATAAGCCTTTACGGAGGCTAGAATGTAATCCGCTAACGCATCCATTCCGTCCCCTGTTTTGGCACTCACTGGGTAGAATACGGCGTCTTTATTGAGCTTCAGTATCCTCTCTTCGGCCTTATCCACGTCGAAATCAAAAACGACTTTCGTATCCATTTTCGTGAATACGAAGCATCTCCCAACCGTGAACATAAGTGGATATTTAAGAGGTTTGTCATCACCCTCTGGCACGCTTAAGATCGTCATGTTGAGCGTTGCGCCAGTATCGAATTCAGCTGGGCAAACGAGATTGCCGACATTCTCGAGAATGAGCAAATCGATATCGCCTAGCCCGATCGCATCGCATCCTTCTTTGGTCATTTTGGCGTCGAGATGGCATTCTCCGCATGTATGAAGTTGAATCGTTTTCACGCCTGTTTTGTCTTTGATGGTCTCAGCGTCCACCACCGCGTCCATATCAGCTTCCATGACACCGATCCTAAGCTTGTCTTTTAGCCTATTGATGAGCGAAACCAAAAGCGTTGTTTTGCCGCTTCCTGGGCTCGACATAAGGTTTATCAAGAACACGTTTTTTGCTTTCAATTCGTTGCGAAGTGCGTCAGCTCTCGCGTTATTATTGGCAAAGATAGATTGCTTTACCTCTATGACTCTGACTTTATCCATTTTTCTCTCCTAGTAAGCAACGTCAATTATAAACGAGAGGCTCAAAAGCATGAACGAAAAAGGCTTTTAAATGTCTAACTTATGGTTTTTCGCGATATCGACCGCGGGGCTTAAGAGATTCGTAGCTGAACGAGGCGGACAACAAAACCGCTTTTTTGGATGCTTTTCAGAGCTTTGTGAATAGAGGCGGTGGCTGTTGATACACAATCTCTTATTTGCATCCTAAACTTTTCATAGAAAATACTACCATCAAATTCCAAACGCCCTGACCTCCGA